>CAZZMV010000049.1:0-10611 GCA_964655425.1 uncultured Bifidobacterium sp. | reverse complement strand
CAGAAAAATCATTTCTAAAAAACCAGAGCGCTTCTTTGGGATTAAAAAAGCAAACCCGCGGTGCCGGGCCGCATGAATACAGGTGCTTGCCGCCTAGCCCATAAGCTGTGAGCGTGCCGGTCATCAGATGGATGATTTTTGGACCACTGGTATGAAACGGCGTCCTCGCCCCAGGCGGATGGGTACGCTCTGTTGAGGTGATTTGCACCCTGCCTTGGGGCAGCTCATGAGTTTCGATATTAAGCATGGCGGGGTTAGGCGCCGGGGTGTCGTGGGCTGCCACTACGGCTGGGATTGCCAGACTGAAAACAAGAGCCAAACCGATAATCAGGCTTGTTGATTTATGAGAGTTCTGCTTCACGGAATTTCCTAATGGTTTGCTGTCCGGAAGTGTTGTCGCAAAAAAACGCCCAGAAAGATCGGAGAAGGTTAGCCGTTGATGCAAGCTACATCACCGAGCAAAGCGTGCGGGTGAACGGCGGCATGCCACGTTAAATTAATATAAGTAACTTACCATTTTACGATCGAAAAACAACCGATTTAGAAACGATAATGCGAAAAAGACGTTTTGAACTCACGATCGCTGCTACTGGTGGATCCCGCATCCTGGTTGGCGATGACATCGGTAATGAGACCTGTACGGATCTTTTTCTGTGCTTGCCTGGTATTTTAGAAACCCGGGACAGTTTTAATGAGCTTGCCCTGTGGATGGGACCAGCTGTCAGGATCATGACAGTCGACTGGTGTGGCCGAGGTGAATCCCAGAGGCTCGGGCATGCCCATGAATATCGTATGAGTGTGTATTTAAATGACTTATCCACGATCTACGCCTATGCGATCGGCGCCTTAAGCCGGCATCCCCGTGGCACCCGTCCGCGTATCCATCTGATTGGCACTAGCATGGGGGGCTTACTCGCGGTTTTCTTCGCCGCCCAAAAGCCCCAACTATTGGGGACCGTGGTGTTAAACGATATTGGACCGTTTTTGCCTTGGTCGGGCATCCTCTCGCTGATGATCGGGCTCTCATCTGCGAAAACCGAGGACTTAAATCAGCTCTCCGATGCCACGGCTGCCGATCTCGCCGAGCGACTCAGCGTTGACCCCTTACTACTACGGGCGGTACGTCAGCCAGGTCATCTTGATCTGCCACATGAAACAAAGCTAGCCGGGATCGACTTTAGTGGGGCATTTGGATCAATTACCGCTGCGCTACTTTTACTGCGCGGGAAAAACTCTGAAATTATTTCCGATAATGTCGTGAAACGACTTTTCGAAATTCAGTCTCTAACTCAAATCTATGAGTGCGAAAAAAGCGGCCATCCGGTGCGCTACTCCGAAGAAACTTGCCGTGCGATACTCGACTTCACTGCACGTCACTGACCCATTCAGCTTCTTACTTTCGCTTCGGTCTTCCTGACTGGAGTTTCTTCAACGCACCAAGATGTTTTTTTAGTTCAGCGAGGCTAGCCTTGCCAACCAACGCAAGCCCAATTCGCACGATCTCTGTTTTTCGTACTTCAAGTCCACTCTTTACAATGCGTTTTTTCGCAGCGACGAGTACCTGATACTCATCCTCGGGAATCGTGAAACTATCCCGAATCAATTTGGGTTTTTTATCCTTTTCCTTTAGCTTTCTGATCTGTTTCACGGGAGATTTCTTAGCGCCTCTTGCGGAGCGCTTTTTTGCAGACTTATTCGCATTCCGCGTCTTTCGTGGCGCACGACGCTTGTGGACAATGGGCGGTGGGGCCGCGTTCGAACCAACTAAAACGGTAGTGTCAGCTTCGATACTGGACATATAAATTTCCTCTGTGACCGTGCAGGGGAAAAGTGTAAACCATATAAACCATTAAAATTGCTGCTTCGCAATAAAACGCCTGCCGCTACCGACCTTGTGGCTGTATAAAGGATGTTGAAAATGGGCCAGTGCTTGACGGCCGGACAACCACTCGAACCGCTCGCACATCTCGATCACCAGGCACTACAAGCTGATAAACGTTCTCGAGTTTCTGCCTCGCATTTCCGAATGGCTGGCCAAACCGAAACTCGTGAGTATCCCCATTCACAATTAAAACGGGACGACCGAATCGCTCGGCCCGTGGAAGTAAAACCTCAGCGATGGAATTCCTGAAACCGGAATATCCGGGAAAATCAGCGAACCTTGAAGCGGATTCAAATGGATTTCCTTGAAAAGCGAACACTATCGCTGGGCTCTTATCACGCTCTGCGAGATCGAATGCAGCATTAATCCAAGCAATATTTGCACGATCGCGGGAAAAGAATTCAATCACGGCGTTTGGGTCTCGAGCCTCAAAGTTATTATTACTTCCAACAATATGAAGCGTTACAAATAGTACGCCCGCCTTTTCCCAACGACGATTCTCCACGTAGCGGGCATACTCCCCCTGGAGCTCCGCCTGTGATTCCAGTTGCATTTTCTGGATACCCATCGATGATGAGCCCGAAAAGAAAAGTGACCTAATCTTCGAAAGACGCTCTACGGGGTCGTATGAGCCGTTACTACGTCGATGGCAGTCGGTCCACTCATTGTCGCCTGGCGTGTAGACAACTGGTTTTGCAAACCGATCGAAGTGTCTACGCTGCCGAAAAAACTCCTCATCTGAACAGAGACTTGATCCCGATTTGATATCGCCAACATGTATTGAAAAATCTGCATCGGTCTGGTTTATTGATTCAATTAGCTGCCGGTACCTTGCTCCTGCTGTCTCATCTGGCCCATACGGTAGATCACCGAGCGCAACAAACGCGACTTCGGTTGATGGGCGTGCAGGGGCCGCGTCCATCGCCTGAGCCCAGGCCAAACTGCTCATTAACAGAACAAGAGCAATTCTCATCGTAGCGCTTCCCTTAATATACCTCCGGCACAATCATCTCAGAGGGGATCGGATGACGCGTATAATCCGGCGAATGAATCCTGTCGGGCAGGCTCACCTCACTACGCTCTATTTCGCCGTAGGGTATTTGTGCCAGCAAATGGGAAATGCAATTTAGGCGGGCGCGCTTCTTATCATTGCCATTTACGATCCACCATCGAGATTCAGGGATATGCGTTCTCTCGAGCATTGTTTCTTTTGCCCTCGTATAGTCCTCCCATCGGCGTCGTGACTCCAGATCCATTGGAGATAGTTTCCACTGTTTTAGCGGATCATGTATACGCATGCTAAATCGGACATGCTGCTCCTCATCGGTAATCGAAAACCAATATTTAATCAGAACGATTCCCGAACGGATAAGCATCTTTTCGAACTCAGGGACCGTACGTAAAAACTCTTCATAGTCCGCATCAGAGCAAAAGCCCATTACACGCTCTACTCCGGCTCGGTTATACCAGCTGCGATCAAACAACACAATTTCACCGCCAGCGGGCAGATGCGGAACGTATCGCTGAAAATACCATTGACTCCGCTCGCGCTCGTTGGGTGCCGTTAATGCAACGACCTTGCATACCCTCGGATTCAGGCGCTGTGTAATTCTTTTGATCGCGCCACCTTTTCCGGCCGCATCACGACCTTCAAACAGTATTGCAACCTTTAGCTTTTTATGCACCACCCAATCTTGCAATTTAATCAGCTCGCCTTGAAGTCGAAAGAGTTCATGGAAATACCGAATTCGGTCCTTGCGCTCGTCTACGCCAAGAGAATCGGATCGAAAGCGACTATCGTCGAGCTCAAGCTCCAGCTCTTCATCATAGCTATCAAGTGTTTCTTCACGAATTCTTGCTTCGACAGTTTTTGTTTCCACGTGTTTCACCTCGGAGGTCAGTCGAATCCTATTCTTCCACTAGATTCATTAAAATTTAATGACAAATCAACATAAAAAGATTCGGGTAAGACCGATTTAGGAGTGCTAAAAAAAGGCCACCTGAAGGTGGCCTAAAACTACTCCCTTTTCAAATCACGATCCGCTGTTATAGACCGACTTCTCGACCATCCTCCCGCCAAATGGCAATGGTCGCGGACCTTGGTCGCTTGTATTTTGAGCCATCGGGCCACGAAGATATGGCCGTAAGATTTGCCGGATCCGCTCTCTCGCTCGGACTCTCGCCAGGGTGCTGAATGTTTACAAACATAGTTCTATAGTCAGGGGTCAAATCGACTCCGGTTATCTCGCAGCCGCGCGGACCGATTAGGAATCGTCGAAACTCGCGAGTGGTTGGATCTGCGGCATACATGCAGTTATTTGGCATATTTGCATAAGCGTTTTTCCCGAGTGTGCTAGTCGATATATCCGTTTGAGTCCAGAGAATGCCACGCTTGTCAAACCAAAGGCCATCAGGTGAGCCAAACCAATCACCCTGAACATTACCGCGTAGTGCCGTATCAGCAGCCGCAGGCTCTCCGGCCAAGATAAAAATATCCCACTTTAGTTCGGTGCTTGCGGCATTACGTCCGCCTTCGCGCCAGCGCACAATATGACCCATAAGGTTTCTTTCTCGTGGATTCGCCGCGTTTATAGGTGTCCGGGACCCACGATCTGAATTATTGGTGAGGGTAACGTAAACGTCCTGATTTTTTGGATGTACAGCAATCCATTCCGGTCGATCCATCGGTGTTGCACCGACGTAATCAGCGGCAAGGCGAGCATGAATCAGAATATAGCCTTGGTCACTAAATCCGTTTTCTTTTGTAAGACCATTCTTGCCGTATTCAAGCGCAATCCAACGGCCCGTTCCGTCTGCATCAAAGCGAGCAACAAAAAGCCTTCCATCGTCAAGTAGCCCCCGACCCTTTGGATTAGATTTCCGATCCCAAGGTTTCGAAGAGACATACTTATAGACATATTCGTTTCGCTGATCATCTCCCATGTAAATCACCACCCGGTTATCCTTGGCCAACGTCACCCACGCGCCCTCATGCTTGAATCTGCCAAGTGCGGTGCGCTTGCCCGGTCTCGCAAGAGGATCCAACGGATCAATCTCGACCACCCAGCCAAATCGGTTTATTTCATTTGGGTGTTTTCCTGTATCGAAACGCTCATCGAATTCGTGCCAGCGATATCCGAAACCTTTTGCGTCGAGTCCCACACGTCGTTCCTCTTGCGTTACTGATCCGCCTTTCACAAAATAGCCGTTAAAGTTTTCCTCACAGGTTAGATAGGTTCCCCATGGGGTGACGCCATGCGCACAGTTATTCAGCGTGCCGCGGACTACGATACCCTCTGGATCAGCAGCGGTGCACATCAACGCGTGCCCCCGAGCGGGTCCAGAAACGTCGCACAGCGTATTTGCCGTAATACGGCGGGTGACCGGGCTGGGCACTGGCTGCCAGCCACCGGTAGCCTGTCGCTCGATAGTACTTACGGTGACGCCGTGTGCTGCCTGACTCTTCCTTACCCTTTCGGCGGTCCAGGGACTCATGCCGCCGGCGTGCAGCATTCCATCATCGGTGTACTCATGGTTGACGACCCAAACCCCTTTGCTAGAGCTGCCTTTTTCAGGAAAAAATGCGCCGCCATCGTGATGCATTCCGAACTGGCTTTCCTGCATCGCAGCCGTGTCGTCTGCATCGGGTGACATTGCTTTTCCCTGGCCGTCGATGGGATCCCCCCAAGCCGCTACGACCGACCACCGATAGCCCGCAGGTAAAATAATGGTGTCAGCGGATAATGAGAGCGGAACGCCCTCAAATGAAAATTGATTTGAAATACGTCCAGCGAGCCCAACCACGGGGAATAACCCGGCAACAGCAGTACCAAGAACAATCCGCCGACGTAACGGCGACCGAAGCCGTGTCAAGCTTAGGCTATTGCTTGGATTTACATTGGCATTACAAAATTCGTTCATCGAGCTGATCTCCTATATGAAGCGAGAACCGTAGCAAAACCAGATGTCGATTGGATGAAGGAAATATGTTGGCGTAAATCCTTACGGCTGACTAAAGGGACCGGATGACCAGAGCTGTCCCTGACACAAACCTGTCATAAAAAATTCATTCTTCAAGGCGGTAGGTATAGTAAGGGCTCTCCCATTTTAATTACACTGCCCACTGCGAGATGTGGGGCAACATTAAGTCTTGCAGGGGCAAAGACCAAAATGGTGGATCCGTGCTCAAACCATCCCAGCTCCTGTCCTTTTGTGATCTGCGCATTGGGCGTGAACGACATGCCATCCTTCGATCGAGCATTTAACGTTGTATTGATACAGTGTATTCGTATGCTGGCCACTAAGATGGCTGCAATCGGGACCATTAGAAGCGGTGTATTCGTTCCCGAAAGTGTCATCTCTAGAATTGCACGCTCATTTTTACAGAAAAGCTTCTCAATTCTTTTTAATGCGATCGGATTTACATTCCAGGTGTCACCCGATATATATCGAATCCGAGAGATAATTCCGTCGTGGGGCGCGTGAAATCGGTGATACATAGCCGATGTAATACGTACCGTTACAAATCGTGCTCCCTCCCACTGCTGCTCAAGCAAGGGATCGATCAGCAGATCTCTAAGCGGATAGGGGCACCCCTTTGCTTGAAAGAGTTGGCCGAACTTAACGGTTCCATGCTCCCCGATAATTCCGTCACAGGGGCTCACAATCACTAGTGGTCTTGGATCAATGGGTCTGGATCCTGGAATAAGCTCCCGTATGAAGCAGTCACGAAGGCTTTCAAATCGAGTACTTTTTGCCTCGGACAGATCGAGAGGGGTGAAGATCTTCCAGATCCTAATCGAGATGCGTGCCAAAATTGGGCTACGTATTCGGCTGTACCAACCAATGAAGCGCGTCATGAGGGCGCGAGGAATTCGATTGGTGATCAGAAAATTCAAATCCTCCGCAAGAAAGTTCGGAACACTAGATCCTCTTATTTTTGTTTTTCTCGTCATCACGCTGTCATATTGATGTCATAAAAACCGAGGGTAAGGAGGTCTGATCATGACTGAATTATTATTTTCAAGCCACGCCCTCGCTGCTGCCCTTGCGGGCGGATTGACGCTCGTAGCCACCTGGAAGGTCTATCGCAGGCTAGGACTATCGTTTGCAAAATACCCCTCTTTGGCTGGCCATGTACGAATGGCAAAACGGTTTGCTCGAATAATTCCGCGGTATGTTTATCCATCAGATACTTGGCTTGCTCTCGATCGGGCCGATTCTATCGTTGTATCCCGGCGGCGCCTTGCTTTCTCAGCGTTAGTAGATGATCTCTCATCGAAGAGCCCGCAAACTTTGGCTGCAATGCAAACCATCACCCCACGTATATCGGATCTACAGTTTACTGGACGCTATCGAGTGCCATTTCAATTCCGTAATTCCGATGTTGAGCAGCTAAAAATAGGAAGTATTTGGTCAGCCAGTCAAGGCTCCTGGCTGACCGATCTGGATAATCAAAGATTCATAGATGTTAGTGGCTCTTACGGCGTAAATCTTTTCGGACTGGACTTCTACAAGGATAATCTTGCCTCGGCTGCCCTGAGTGCGCGCGCGCTCGGACCATTCTTGGGCGGCTACCATCCCTGCATTGAGGAGGTTACCGCAGAACTTTTAGAGATCTCTGGACAAGAAGAGATTTCGTTTCACATGTCGGGTACAGAGGCGGTGATGCAGGCGGTGCGCCTGGCGCGGTATCACTCCGGGAAAAAGCGTATCGTTCGATTCTGCGGCGCCTACCATGGCTGGTGGGACGATGTTCAGCCCGGCCCTGGGAATCCGATGCCGCCCTCAAGTTACACACTGACACTGCGCGAGATGCATGCAAACACACTGTCGTACCTTGGAACTGCTTCTGATATTGCATGTGTGTTGGTCAATCCAATCCAAGCTATGCATCCTAACCGCGCTGCGCCTAGTGACTCGATACTCATCGACGGCAGTCGAACCGTAAACTTTGATCGCAGCGCTTATTCGCACTGGCTCCAACAGCTCCGAGAGGTATGCACTAAGCGTGGCATTGCTCTGATTATGGATGAGGTATTTTTAGGATTCCGCCTCTCCGCCCGCGGAGCCCAAGAATACTTTAGAGTGGACGCGGATCTAGTAACGTACGGCAAAACGCTTGGCGGCGGTTTGCCCGTCGGTGTGCTATGCGGAAAAGCGCGATGGATGAAGCGTTTTAATGAGCAGCGGCCCGCCGACATTTGCTTTGCAAGAGGCACTTTCAACGCCCATCCCTATGTACTCACAGCTATGCATAACTTCTTGGGAGCTCTCAAGACACCCGAGATACGCAAACTTTATGCTGAACTGGACACGGTTTGGAAAGTCAGACGCAGTCGACTGAACGAACAACTGGCGAACTCCAACCTTCCCATTCGATTTGAGGGTATGGCGACCGTATGGGCGTTGGTCTTTCTGCTACCGGGACGCTATCACTGGTTACTTCAGTTTTATTTGCGTCGCGAGGGGATCGTATTGAGCTGGATAGGAACGGGCCGCTTCATCTTTAATCTTGCATTTTCGGACACCGACTTTCGTTCTTTCGAGCAGCGGCTCATTGCAGCTGCTGGAGCCTTTCGTCGCGACGGCTGGTGGGAACTACCGCCCGGCCTTACAGGAAAATCAATTAAGAGAAGTGTCTTTCGAGAGTTGATTACGCAGCGCCTTAAGAGTGCTTAACCTGCGTCATCGGATCGTAGAATTCGCCTTTTAAGAGATGAATCGGCGAGCGGTGATAAAGCTTCACATCGTGAAACGGGTCGGTAATGATCTTAATGACCCAGGCGGTCGCATGGGTAATATTCTCGTTGATCACAAGCTGTCCAGCTCTAAGCAATAACCCAGCGATGCCAAGGAAAAACCATGCAATTCCAATAATCCGAATGGTGGTGTCCTCAAAAGCCTGAGGCACGGCCCAAGTCACGGCCGGGGGGTAGGCTATGGCAAGGGGCGGAATCGCAGCCCAGATCGATAGCAGCACGACCTTACGGCTAAGGTTATAGCCCACCTTAATCGCCTCTTTGTGTTCATGAGAGGCATTGTTGATCGTGTCATAGGCTTTTGATTCAAAGAAAAAGTGTCCAATTTGTCGAGTCGTCATTGCAATTAACCACGCGATCAGGGCGGCTATCACAGGATCAATAAATAAGAATACATAAGCCGTAAGGAAAGATAGTGCACTAATAAGATGGAGCGTTTGATTGATACGACTCTGGTGGTAGAAGCGGTGATCATCCCAACGCTGCACCCGAAGGACCTCAGTAAGCCTATGAAAAACCTTTAGCATTTTGATCTCCGATACATATCGATTTATGGGATGACAAATTTTTTGGCAAAGCCTGACGCGGCAATGTGACGTCAAATTATGTCAAATTCATTACAACTATATTTCATTTGCACTGAGTTATTTTCCATATTCAAAAAAGTTTTTGACGACTGTCATCGAACTGTTATGTCAGCGGTCTAGTCTCGCTCTATGAGTAACGCTAGCCTGATTATTGAGCCCCTTCTTGCAGCAAATCGCCAGCTGCGGATTGCAGTAGTCACTGAAACCTACCCACCAGATGTGAATGGCGTCGCACTGACGCTCGAACGTATTGTTGATGGGTTGCGCGCCAGAGGACATGACGTCTGGCTTGTGCGGCCCAGCTCCTCACGCCAGACCCATGAGAGCGCCGATACAAAGGTCGCCGTTCATCAGTCTGATGTAATCGTTCGCGGCATGCCGATTCCAATGTATCCAGAGCTTAAACTTGGGCTGCCTGCAAAGCGCGCGCTAATTAAGCTCTGGGCACACCGTAGGCCAGACATAGTGCATGTGGCTACCGAGGGTCCGTTAGGCTGGTCAGCAGTACAGGCCGCCAAAAAACTACGCTTGCCGATTACATCCGATTTTCGGACCAACTTCCACGCTTACAGCGCCTTTTATGGCCTCAGCTGGCTAAGGACGGCAATCGTCGGCTACATGCGAAAGTTCCATAATAGTGCTCATTGCACGATGGTGCCCACGAGCGAAATCAAGGCGGCCCTCTCCGGTATGGGATTTCAACGACTCATCGTAGTCCCACGCGGCATTGATACCCAGCTTTTTTGCCCTTCGAAAAGATCATCAAAACTCAGAGAGACTTGGGGCGTATCGGAGAATACGACGGTGCTTATTTCAGTGGGCCGGCTGGCTG
The DNA here is from genome assembly GCA_964655425.1 of uncultured Bifidobacterium sp. Taxonomy (GTDB): domain Bacteria; phylum Pseudomonadota; class Gammaproteobacteria; order Burkholderiales; family Burkholderiaceae_D; genus Pernthalerella. Next base: position 549 of record CAZZMV010000049.1, on the reverse strand, counting down.
CAGAGAAAAATCTTGATGTCGTGATCGATACCTTTCAGTTCATACAAAACCGGGGGCACGACATCCGGCTCGTTTTCGTGGGAGACGGGCCACTAAGAAGTCATCTTGAGCGACGCTGCCCCGAGGCCATTTTTTGTGGTGTACAGCGCGGTGAATCTTTGGCCTCGCATTATGCAAGCGGTGATGTTTTCTTATTTCCCAGCCTAACTGAAACATTTGGGAACGTGACGATTGAGGCAATGGCCTGTGGATTGGCTGTTGTTGCCTTCAATCGCGCTGCTGCGCGGCAACTCATCTATCACGATTCGAATGGGCTTCTCGCTGAGTCCGAAGATCACGAGACATTCGTTAGCCAAGCCCACCGGGTTGTTGCAGACCGTGTTCTCCGAGGTCAGCTTAGACACAGGGCTCGGCAGTCCAGTCTTAAAAATGGCTGGGGTTCGGTACTGGATCAAACTGAGGAGGTTCTGCGAAGGGCTTCACATCAAAACTCGTTTATAGAGGGGCTCTCCAGGCCAATCTATGCCCGAGTGGGATAGGCTACCGACC
>CAZZMV010000048.1:0-10798 GCA_964655425.1 uncultured Bifidobacterium sp. | reverse complement strand
TGGCAAGAACCACGACCATCACGCGGCTTCGAGTTGATCGACATATTCCCGGTGTGGAAGTGCTTGTAACCCATCTTCTTTGCACCCGCTGCCAACACCTTGTAGTTGTTATTGCCAGGTAAACGGGGAATACCGTTCGTGCCGGTGGTACCCATCTTGAACTCGGCGCGAGCGTAGTAAGGGTTCATTTCGTCGAGCGTGATTGGCCAGTCGAGCAGATTTGCACCGCCGACATCACCGTAAACCGTGCGCGCTTTGAACTCATGCTTCTGAAAGCGCAGCGAAGCACCCGCCCAGTGCGTTGTCGAGCCACCGACTGCCTTCACGATCCACGCGGGCAAATTGGGGAAATCATTCGATACACGCCATGTACCGGATGTCGTACGTTTGTCCAGCCAAGAGATCTTGCTGAACATCGGCCATTCATCGTTTTCGAAATCGTTGATCTCATGACGGCCGCCGGCCTCGAGAATCACGACATCGATACCTTTTTGTGCCAACTCGTTGCCAAGCGTACCGCCGCCCGCACCCGAACCCACAATCACTACGACCTCATCGTCGAGGCTGAATTGCTTACCCATGGTTGTCTCCTGTATGCCTGATATTCGTTGTTGTGTGGGTATGGATCAGAGATTGTCCATCCAGGTTTGATCAGCAAAGCCGCGGTTGATGTAACCACCGTACTGTGCTGAGGGGCCTTGGTAACCGAGCTTGGCCCAGACTGCTGGCTGGTTGTACAGGCTAACCACCAGATCGCCACGCAGCTTGCCGAAGAATGGGTCTTTGGCCTTCGCCATGTCGGACAAAATCTTTGCACGATCGGATTCGGCAGCGACATCGACATACGCCTTGCCATAACGCGCTTGTGCCTCGGCATTGACCTTGTCAACACCATTCATCAATGTCTGGCGCAACTCGTCATTGGATTTCACTTGCTCGGCGTAGACGCCGACTGCGTTGGCGTACAGATCATCCTCAAAGCGGTCATGCGGGAAGATGTCACGAGCGACTTTCACGATCGTGGCGAACGCCGAGCCGCCAAGCAATTCCTCAGCTAGCGCCGCATTCGGCTTGAACATCATCGGCAAGCCACCGGCGGCGCTGGCCACCGTGCCTGCAGTCGCAATCTTGAAAAACTTACGGCGCTTTGGTTCTGCGGGTGTGTACATGGTTGTCTCCTTGTCTTCTTGTGTATCAAGCCCTGCGCAGGGCTTAAATTTTTGACGCAATTACATCGGGGATGCTGTTATCGATAGTGCCCTCCCCGTTGCAGTACTTCGATCTTGTAGCCGTCGGGGTCTTGGACGAAGAAAAAGCGCGCGAGTAACTCATCGCCGCGCTTGAACTCTTTAATCGGAAGCGGGTTGTAGCCCAACTTTTCAAGCTTGCTTTGCATAGGCTCCAGCTCATCAACCACAAACGCGTAGTGACCATAACCATCGCCATGCGTATACGGCTCGCTGCGGCCCTTGTTGTGAGTAAGCTCGATCTCGAAATCGTTTTCGGGGTTACGCAGATAAATCAGCGAGAAATCGTCGAAGTCGAGTCGATGACTGATGCTGAAGCCAAAGCCGTCGCTGTAAAAACTGATCGAGCGCTCAGGGTCGAGCACGCGGATCATGGTGTGAATAATTTTTGGCATTCTTCGATGCTTGTTTCTTTTGTGGGTGAACGGATTATTCTTCACGAATGGGGGTATGTGGTAGTAGCGCGCTACTACTCGTGAGGGGGCGCAATGTGGTGGCTTGTCGCAGCGCACACAGGCATGCTACCGCTGGATTCTTTGAAATTTCAATGCAGAAAACCATCCTCGACAGATGAATCACGCTAACGATGCGGCGTCGCATCAGAGCCGCCCCCAAAAACATTCAAACAATCGAATTTGGGTGTAAAAAAATTCATCTATTGTCAAATTTTTAGTATTGCAAGAATTACTAGAAATTATTTGGCTCAGTGGTTTTGCCGCGCTACCGCGCTCAGCGATACAAACACCCGCGCCTCAATGTTTGCCCGAGTGGTGCCCATGATGCCCTTCATGCGGTGACGCTGCGGGCGTTGGGGCTGCAGGTGCTGAACCGCAGGCCTGACCTGTGGGTGCAGACTCAATCATGAAGTTGATCGCAGCTTTGCCAGCCCGCTCGAATTGCAAGGTGGCGGCTATCGCACCGCCAACTTGCAAATCCTTCGACGGTAGCGCGAACTCGATCACATGCTTCGGTGGCATCAGCGCGGTGTCTGATTTCGCCGGTAAATCAATCGTGCTTAGCCCCGGCGTCGCTGCTGTCGCTGGCAGCGCAAGCAGCTTGCCCTTGTGACCGCCCTGCAAAGTGACTGCGTTCAGCTTGTCGGCTTGCGCACCCTTGTTTGCCAGTAGCACGATGTAAGCACGTGTCGTGTTGCCATCACACTTTGCATCAACACGAATAAACGGATGCGCAATCACAATCGTGCCGTGCTTGTAGTCATGTGCACTCGCAGGTGCCGGTAACATTAAACCGATCAAATAAAAACTGATCATCGAAAATAAAATGAATACGCGTTGCAAGCGGTGGGTGGCGTGCTCGGTAGTTTGTCGCATGGCTTGTCTCCTGAAATTTTAGTTATGCCCTTGTTTGAATCATCATGAGCGCGGAAGGCGCTGCATTAACTGCCGAAGCTGTACACCAAGCTCGGGTGGGTATTGCGCATGTGATGTGGCGGTTTTGCAGAAACGTACACTGCCCGATGTGCTGCAGCCTTGCGCATCAGCGCACTGACCGGGTGCAGGTTCCGCCATGTTGGTCTGGCAGGAAAAGCAATTGGCCCACCACTGCGCCACGCCCCAACCGTAACCCGGAAATCGCTCGTCATTCGCCGGGTGCAGCAGCGTAACGCGACGCGGTGACGGGCAATGCTCGCTCGCCAAATCCGGCTGCTGAATGCCCGCTGCGCTCGACACAACATGAACGTTCAGTGTTGCAGGCAGCTGCGACTTGATCACCGTACCCTGCGACATCAAACCGCCATCGGAATGACCAGCGAGCACCACGCGCTCGGTATCTACACACCAACGCTCGGCAACTTCGACCACAACATCAGCTTGCGCGCGCATCGCATGTGACGATAAAGGCAAGGCATCGGATAACACTACGACATAACCCGCTGCTGTCGCTGACTGCGTCATCTTGTAAAAACGTTCAGCTGCATTGCGCGAAAAGCCCGCAGGTGGAAATAACACTAACAACCCGTAGCGATAATTTGCACTGTAATCCGTCGGCGTAATCACGACATAGCCCAAGCCGCGCTGTGTCGTCATTGCGTGTCGGCCGGCTGCGCCAGTACGCACCTGCTTACATTCATCGCCGCGGTGATCACCAGCCGCACTTGCCTCAGCGCTTGGCGAATCGTGACCGGGCCAAAACAAAAAAACAGTAGCCATCAACACCGCAAGAAGCACCCACGGTCCGATTCGTTTGATGTACTGGCTAACGTCGCGCATGAATATCTGCCGACCGAATCTCGGGTTCTTTCATCAACTGCGCCAGCATTGTCCGCAGCTGCGCAGTATCAGGCGCTGGCTCATCAGCGGCCCAACGCGACCGCACGAAACCAAACCGATCAATCAGGAAGCGCATGCCGTTCAGGCTGATTCGCTCATTCTTGAAATCCGGGTCATTCAATGTGCGTCGATAATGCGACCATGCCGATGTAATCTGTGCATCGGCGTCATACACGACATCGCACGAATTATCAGCACTGCTACTCGGCGCATATTTTTCAGTACGCGCTGCAACTGACCGGGTCACGACGATCACGCATTGTGTTTTTTCACTGGTCATGATGCGCTGTGACGCAACGTCATTTGCAAAGTGAAGTAGCACCATCTTGCCCTGCTCGCGCCACGCCGACAGACTGGTCGAATCACCTGATGCATCGGTATAGCGAAAATCAATCGCCGGTAGCCAAGGATCTTTCGGAGCAACTCGCGGTGACAAGGGGCGCGCTTCATAACCCATAGACATCGCTGTCAAAAAATTCAGTAACTGCCAGCGCTCATCGTCTGTCAGTTGCTGACTAAACCCCGGCATACCAGAGGCGACGATCCCATGCGTAATCCACCAGTACAAATCACCGTGGGTATGCCACTGCACGTGTGGCTCGGTCAGGTTAGCCGGTGGCTTGCGCAGTGTTGATGCCAAGGGCCCATCACCGCGCCCGTGTTCACCATGGCATGAAACACACCACTGCTGATAATGCTGCTCACCGATACTGATCGAAGAGGCGTCGTAAGGGATGGGCGAATGCAAGTAAGTACTCGGGTAAGCATCGACCGACAGTGCCGGCACGCTCAAGCCTGCAGCGCCGACGATGCCGGTAGTAACTATGAGCAATGCACGATATGGTGAATACTTACGCAGTCTGAGTGCAAACAATAGCGCCGCAATTAACACGATAGCGCTAGCCAGCGGCAACCACAGCACTTCCGTACCGCGCTGCAAATACGCTGCGGCTGGTGCGATACGAAATGAAAATGGCCAGTGAATAATGTCGTGTGCTGCTGGAATTGTTATGGCGATCAAACCAGCGAAGACCACGACCATGACCGCGAAGGCAGACTCAACCCGCAACCACCGTGTCGGTGAAGCCAAGTCTTTGCCATCTGTTCGTGCTAACCAGCGCCGTAGTTGCCACGCACAGAACAACGCGCCAGCCACCATTAACAGTTTCAGAATCAGCGCCACGCCATAAGGCGTTGCTACCAATGCGGCACCCGTACCCACCGTGCGGTCGGCCAGCATCACGCCGGTGGCCAATAGCAGTAGCATCGCTGGCAAGGCCCGACGTGAAATGGACTGCAATAATGCACGCCAATCAAAGTCTGCTTGACGGCTGAAGGGCAATGACATCAGCACGAGAGCCGCGATCGAGCTCAGCCAAAGGATGGCGATGGCAATATGAATCACGGTCGCCGCACTCAACACACCAACGTCGCCGGCCGCCACGATGTGCGAGCGCAATGCGGTCAGTGCTGCGCTACTGAACACCACCACCAAAGGCAACAAACGCCAGTGCGTTAACGAGGTCATCAATAAAGCACCCGCACCAAGCGCCGCCTGTACCAAGATGATTTGACCTATCCAGGTATGCATCGCCGCGGTCATACGCGTGACCAGATCTGCCTCAGGGAGTAGCACCTCACCGTGAGATGCCAGTAGCAACATCGTGGCCAGTAATGCCAGCAGCAGCGCTACTCGACTAATGTTTTGCAAGCTACTGACGATGGCAGCGGCCAGTTGGTGCGATCGCAACCAAAGTATCAGCAAACTACCTAATGCCACGCACAGTGCCAAATGGTGGAGCACTCGAACCATGCGGGAAGCGCTCCGCTAGCGCGACTTGATACTGAACATCACATGACCCTCTGTGCGATGTCCGTCGCGCGCCACAATCGACCAATCCAGTTGGTAGTTGCCAGCATCTGATTGCACCGACTCAATCACGACCGAGCGCTTGTCGGGTCCGGGGATCATTTTGAGTGTCTGATTCAGCGGCTGACCATCACGTTTCAAAACCAGCTTGATGAAAGCTACTTCGATCGGTTCTGAAAATTTCAGCTTGAGTCGGGCGGGTGCTGCAGACAGATTGGCTTTGTGTGGCGGGTCGCTACTCACCAAGTAAGCGTGGGCATGGGTCAGCAACGGCATAGCCGTGATCAGCCAGCCAAGAAGCCAGCTGACCAACCGTGGCGTCATACGCCACCGGCCTCGTCGATTGACCGCTGCAAGCGCTGCCGGCCTATCCAGTAGCCTGCAGCGCCGAGCAGGGTCAGCGCCGCGATACCACCGATGAGCCACCGTAAGCTGCGATCCTGACCCACCGAAAACGGAAACACCGCTTGATGCTCTCGTTTGTTACCCGCGTACACCAGCCCGACGTAGTCACCGGCCTCTTTAAAGGTGTGACGCAAGGTCAGCGTGCCCTTGGGGTAAATCTGTGGCGGCAATGAAAACTCGACCGCCCCTGGCTCGCTCGGGCTGGCACCGCGACGCGCGATAATCACCTCGATCGGTATATCGCGCAGCACCTCATCAATCGCATCGAGCACGATGATGGTCTCAGCCACATGCGGAATGTCTTCGCAAAACTCCGAGCGCTGCGCATCAAGCTGGTAGCCTGCGAAATGCATCTGATAACTGCCTAGCCTCAGCTTGCACTTATCCTGATCCATCGCCAAACCGCCGTGTGCAAAACACGGCGCTGCGAAGACGGCCGCAGCAAAGGCTGCGACCGCCAAAACAAATCGGCTCATAGCTGAACGAAGGTCGGCAGAATCGGGCCGCCGATCTCGCTGATTTGGCGCTGACCATTCGGCGTGGTGAAAAACAGCAAGCCACCGAACTTGGAGTCAACATCAGTCAGGAAGCTGACCAAACGCTCGAGCTCCCACAGCACATCGCTTGCCTCGAGCATGATCTCGCGCGTTTCACCTGGCGCGATCGGCTTGGTATCCGACAAGGTCAGGCCGCCACGCGCAACCGTCTCGGTCGGCGCACCTTTCAAAATAGCTGCTGCCGCACCCGGTGCCTGTTTGTTGATGAAGCGGAGATTCGCAGTCGTGAACTCCAGAATCTGCAACGGCTCGGTACCATTGTTGGTGATCTTGGCTTGAATCCGCATCGCACGACCCGGCACATCGTAAGTCGCATTCATCACTTTGATCGCGATATGCGTAGGCAGCGCAGGTAGGGGATCGATTTTGTTGGTGCCTGCTTGCAGCGGTACCACGTACGGATACTCTTTTTTGGCGTAGGCGTAGCCACCAAAAGTAATCCCGATCACCACAATCCCAAGACCAATACCCACCGCCAGATCGCGCCCACTCACCAGCAGATCTTCGCGACCCTTGTTGAGTGCAATCCAGCGCGGAATCAGCAGCGGCCGCACCAGCCAGAATGCAAGCCACAGCGCAGCCAGCACAATCCAGACCGCATACCAACCCAGCGCACGTGACACACCGTAGCTGTCGAGGTCGTCGACGACTTCACCGGTCATCGTCTTTACCTCTTGCCGGTAATCTTGTTTCGAGCCAGTAACTTCAATCCACACACCCGGGCCCACCAGCGGGCCGGAACCTTTTACTGACAGCATCGGGTGAATATGGTGGCTGCCCGGCACGCGACCTTTCATCACCAGCTTGAACTCGTAGTCACGGCCCAACTGCAAATCGGCGAACGATTGACGCGCCGGGATCCCGTTCAGATAGCTCTCTACGCGCGTCACAACCGGCCCCGGTGCATAGGCAGACATGTACACAGTCTCCGGCAACGAGACTGCATCGGGCCAGTCTTGCATTAATCTAAAGCGCCCGGTGATGATGAACTCCTCATTGACTGCCACCTTGGCGCGATCGAACTGTACGTCGTAAAACTGCGCGGTACGCGTGCGAAGATAAGGCTCTTGTGCACGCTCACCGTGGGCCAGTGCTTCGACCACCGGTACCAGCATGAGACTCAACAACACCACAGCGCGCAGCGGTGCGCGCAAAAAATTCACCAGTGTCAGCATGATCTTCCCCTTAGCCGTTGGACTTTTGATCGGCACGAATGCCCATCATGGCCATGACTTTTTTGTTGTTGGGGAGGAAGGTGGCATTCGACATCACCATGCCCAGCTTCCACCAGCCGTAGTGCATGAAGATGCAAATAAATCCTGAGAATAACGCCGAGACCCAGCTGGCTGAATCACCAAACGTTCGCAAGGTACCTCGTTCAATAATACGTATGTATTCCGGGGTCGCCGAGCGTGGGTAGACATAACCAATCATGTCAGCCATCGAGGCCATCATGCCCTGATGCGCTGCTGGCACGTAGTACGGCGCCATGATGATGTAGTTCGAAGGATAAAACAGGAAAGCGAACGCGAATCCGCCGAATATCGCAGTGAACAACGCGTTTCGGAAAATCATCAGCATCATGTCCATCACCAGCGCACCAGCAATCATCTGCGCAGGCAGCACCATATTCAGCGGGTAATCGGTCCACAGCATAAACTGCACTGGCCGCGTGATCGACACCGCAAGCATCAGGCATACCGCGCCGACCGTAGCGCCAATCGGCAACCGGAAATAATTCCAGAACACCGCTTGCAACGCTGCCGGGAACATAATCATCACCACCGGCATCACCAGCGGCCAGAACTGTCGGTCTTTCCAGTCGGTGAACATGTCCCAGTCACCCGCCAGCAACATCACGTGCAGATGGATCGCGCCAGTGAATAGCAACACCACCGCAATCACCACCAGCAGATCAAACAATCTGGACGCCCGCGCCGCGCCGGGCGAGAGCCCTGCCGCTTGAACGACGGGCGAGTATGAACCGGCCACCACGTCAGCAGTGCTGACCGGGGCGTGAGGAAGCGTCTTGGTATTCATGGTGTTGTCCTTGCGTGCGCACTAGCGCGGACCACGCAGTACGCGGTCCGCTTGTTTTTATAATGGGTTGCCCCGTCGCGGGGGCTTTGCTACAGCAGGGAACCGCTCAGGCAGCGGCTTCGTTCTCAAACACTACAGGCAGCAGGTCACGCATACGCGCAATGATCTGCATCAGTACGCCTGCAAGTGCCAGCGCATTCCAGCCGAGGATGACAAAGCCCCAATGCAACGGATGCGAGAAGATTTCTTCCGTCAGCCAGTAGGCATGACCCCACTCGTTGTAGCCCAAGTTCGGCAAGATCAGGAAAGGCCCCACCACTGCGAACACATGCATCAACGAGATGCCGCGGCAGAATGCAGGAATACGCGTCATGGCGTAGACAAAGCTACCCACACCAAACAGCAGATAGATCGGGATGCAGGCATAGAACAGCACGATATGGCTAGGTGTGATCGGCGTATCACGCAGCACAGTCTGGTGCCAGTTACCGTCGCCCTCGGCGAAGAAGCTACCCGTCCAGTAGAAGGTGAAGGTATACACCACCAGCCACATGGTCAGATAGAAATAACGACGCAACTCAACCGCGGGCGTGACATTTTCGATATCACGGTCGCGTGTGGCGATCAGGTAAACCTGCACGGCGATGGCAATGCCGAACAATACCGGCAGTTGGATGTAGAACAGATTCATCCAGACCGAATGAAACGCCGGATCGGTGGAATCCAAACCGACGGTCATACCGTGTGCCTGCTGGTACATGCGGTATCCCACATAGACGGCGGACAGAATCACCACCGACAACAGGAACATTGTGTAATCCAGACTAAACCGCTTCGCGATGACGGCGGGCTTTGATTGAACAGTTGCTGCGGCTTGTAGAGTACTCATTTGCGGTCTCCTCAAGGTGCCAGGGTTGACTGCCGATTAATCGATATGATTGTTTTGGAGGTTTCTGTTTTGGGTACAGACGCGTTAATTCAGAAAGTAAATAACTGATATAACCCGTGGGAAGTTTCGCAGACTTTGGCGTTGCTGACAATCCGAAAGGAAATAATATTCAGCAGTGATGCTGCGGCGCAGTAAAAGGTGCTAAAAATATGCTGAGTTCGGCGGACAATTAAATGCTGTCTCGCAGCAAAATTAAACCGAATGCGTGGCCAACACCTGTTGAGAGTAAGGCGATTTGTAGATACTACCGGTATCAAGCCTTGAATTTCGCCAGCACTATCCGGGTTTCAGGCGCGAATCGATTCCAGTAATGCGCGCGCCTCGGCGGGAATGGGTGTGGGTTGGCGGGAGGCGCGATCAACATACACGTGAACAAAATGCCCCTGCGCGCTTGCGGTTGGCTCATCGCCCCGAAAAATACCCACCTCGTAGCGCACGCTGGATTGACCGAGTTGAACCACGCACAAACCAGCCGTGATCGGCTCGGGGAATGCCACCGGCGCGAAATAATTACAGTGGGTTTCAACGACCAGCCCGATCGCGGCACCACCGTGAATATCCAGCGTGCCTCGCGAAATCAGAAACTGATTTACGACCGTATCAAACCATTGATAAAACACCACGTTGTTGACGTGTCCGTAGACATCGTTGTCACCCCAACGAGTCGTGATGGATAAAAAATGTCGGAAATAATCGCGGTGCTTTGCAGTGTCTCGCATAGTGATTACGTAAAGTCATTTTCGTCTAACCACAAAGGCGACGCCAATCGCGGTCAATAATATGCCAAAGGCGCCAGCCATAGTAAATGATTCATCGAATAACACCCATGCGATGAGCGCCGTCACCGGCGGCGTCAGATACATCAAACTCGATACATGGGTTGCCGCGTTTTTACGGATCAGCGCATACAACAAGAACATCGCACCAATGGATAGGGCAAACACTGACCAGCAAAGCGCACCAATAAACTGCGGTGTCCATGTCACTGTAGTCAGGCTGATATTCAGGTCTTCAAGCCATAACGCCAAAGGCCACACCAATGCCAGCGACGCAGCAAACTGAATCAACGCGCCGCTGCGCAAATCAAACCGAGGACAAAACCGCTTCTGATATAAGGTGCCCGCGGTGATCGACACCAGCGCCATCAAACACAACGCAATACCAGCGGACGATGCCGCGTCAAATGTCAGTTTGTCTTTTACGACCAAGGCCACTCCGACCAAACCGAGCATCATGCCGACCCATTGGCGTTGGCTTAAGCGCTCGCCTACCCATCGCGCAGAAAGTGCAGTCAAGATCGGCTGCAAGCCAACGATTAATGCCGCGAGTCCGGCGGGCGTACCCAATTTGATTGCCGACCATACGCCAGATAAATAGCCCGCCTGCACCAACAAGCCAGCTACCGCAATATGTAATTCCAAACCATGCGGCCACGGTGC
>CAZZMV010000047.1:8118-11131 GCA_964655425.1 uncultured Bifidobacterium sp. | reverse complement strand
GTAACTTTACGCTTAGCCATGTGAATATCCTTTTCTATACTTGTTCGTTGATCTGCCGGCTTATGCGCCTTCGGCTTCCGCGGCTTTCAGCTCTTTCTTGACCTTCCACTGGACATACACACCCAGTCCGAGCACAAACACGATCGGCGCGATTGATGCAGCAGCCAGAATGCCGAAACCCTCAATCGCTTTCACCGCACCGCTGAACCCGAGACCCATCGCCAGCACCAGCGGTACCGTCACCGGACCCGTCGTCACGCCCGCCGAATCCCAACCGATGTTGACGAATTCTTCGGTGGATAGCGCAGTCAGGATGACCGCGAGGATGTAGCCAGGCACCAGGATGTAGAGCAGATTGAAGTCAAAGATCAGCTTGGCTACGCCAAGTGCGATACCGGTGGACACACCACCTGCCACTGCGTACATCAGCATCGATTTTTTGAACGAGCCATTGGTCATGTTTTGCACCGTCAAGCCCAAAGCGTTCAACGCAGGTTCAGCCATCGTTGCACCGAAGCCCAACACCCAGGCAAAGATCAGCGCGATCACAGCACCCCAGAACGGACCGTACAGGTTGCCGTAGGTTGGGTTCTCACCCGGCGACAGCAAACGCTCAGGAATCGCGATTTCCTGGAAAGTACCCGGGATCAAGCTACCGGCTTGGTCACCCAAAGCGGACAGACCATACAGCAGGCCGATGTTGAACAAGCACATACCGATCACCGAGAGCAGCAAGCCCCACACAATGATGAAGGCGTTTGGCAATTTGGTGCGCAGGATGCCGAACAACACAAACGACAAGAAGATCACCAGCGGCACAATCGCTTGTACGCCGTCTTTGATCGGGCCCATCAAGATCAGATCCCAAGTCGATACATTGCTTGCGCCAGCGGCAGTCTTCGCCGCTTCGAATACCACCGCGTTCGCTGCCTTGATATCGGCAGGCGACACAGTGAAACCGAAGTACACGCCGAGCGACAGCACAGCAAGAATCGGGAAGATTGATGCCAGTGTCACGATTCCGAAACCGGACAACGAGCTATCGCCTTTGCCGCCCGATGATGCGATACCGATACCGAGTGCCAGCACCAGCGGCACCGTCACAGGGCCGGTCGTTACACCACCGCAGTCCCATGCCAAGCCAACGATCGAGGACAGTTGATCGTTCGATGCGCAATAAAGCGTCAGGATGGTGGTTGGGATCAGCGAGATGTAGATCAGTGGCTTCAAGCTCCAGCCGTACAGGAAGCGCATTGAGCCAATCACCGCAGCCAGACCTACACCAAAGCCCACCAGCAGCACCGTGACATCGGTTCGCACCATCAGCGCGTAATAAAGCATCGGCGCTTTTTCTGGGTCGACCATCGAGCCCGCAATTTTTAGCGTACCGATCGCAGGTTCTGCGTAAGTTACGCCGATACCCAAAATACCAGCGATCAACAGAACGCCGACTAACGGTAACTTTTTAGGCAGCGTGTTCCCGATGATGTCGCCGAAAGGCATCAAGCCGAGCTTGAGGCCTTCCATAAAGATCATCAGGCCGACGATCACCGCCACCAGACCCAGCGTAATCGATGCCGATCCGTTGACCGAGCGCTGCAGCACTAAAATCTGGAACAATGCCAGATACAGCGCGAGCGGTAGCACCGCCTGCAACTGCTCCATGAAACGTACGCTGATGTACGGTTGCAGCAGGTTATAAATGTCCGTGCCCGCGAGTTGCATCTTCTCGGGCTTCATCGGGATTTCATTCCCGTTTTTGTCTAGCTTCGGTTTTGGAATGAGTTTCGAGTAGCTGATCGAGTCAGAATCGACCGTCACAGCTTGCACGTACTCACCGAAGCGAATGTTCTTCGCCATGTCTCCCCTCCGGTTGAAAAGTTACTGCGCGGAAAGAATACTTGATGGCGGATGAGATTGACAATCAATAAAACGTAGAAGTGGCTAATTTATTAATTCAATGAGAGTAATTTGATAACAAAGCCGTACACCGGTTGAAAACCCTCGAATAGTTACGGAGAGGGTTAATTGATTGAATAGCACTGCATGATCGATTTATTTTCAAAATGCGAATGAATAATCAAGTTTTACAGCGCGAAGCGGACAACATCCATCGCTGAAGTGCTGCTATGCAGCAAAGGGCGTGCCGTGTGGTTATGTGCTTATTTCAATCAACCTGCATGCTATTCTCGCCGCGATTAAAAGAGGAGACCGACCCGATGAGAGGCTGGACTATCCCTGCGCTGTGTCTCAGCGCGATTGTTTTCGCAGCACCGATCACCCATGCTGCGTGTCCGAGCGATGCAGAAGTCGATGCTTATCTTCAAGATTTCACGCAGCGTCGCGTGAGCAAGGCATACACCAACGACATCAGCGTGGCCGACGCGGAATGCGCCAAGCAAAAGCTGGCAAAAAAACTCACCACCGTACTCGGCAGCCCGATCGGCTATAAAGCCGCATTCACCAGCGCAGCTGTGCAGCAGCGTTTTGGTGTCGATGGCCCGCGCTGGGGCTATATGTATGACCGCAATATCGTCGACATCATCGCCGTGTTACCGCATAACTTTGGCGCGCGGCCGCTATTTGAAGCCGATCTGATCGTCGAAGTGAAAGATGCAGGTTTGGCAGACGCCACGACACCACTCGAAGCGCTGGCGCATTTGGAATCGATTGTGCCGTTTATTGAATTACCCGATCTGATGCTGGAGGGTCAGTTTTCAGGTAATCGTTTCACCGCAGTGAATGTCGGTTTTCGTGGTGGTGTGGTTGGCCAGGAAGTACCGGTGCAAGTGACGCAAGCATTTGCGGATTCATTGGCGAATATGACGGTGGTGCTGATTGACGAGGCGGATAACAATAAAGAACTTGGCCGCTCCCAGGGCAATGCGATTATGGGTAACCCGTTGAATGCAGCGATCTGGTTGGCGAAATCTTTGAAGCAAGCGGGCATCAAGTTAAAAAAAGGCGATTTATTGAGTTTGGGCAGTTTGATTACGCCTGCACCAACCCAAGC
>CAZZMV010000047.1:6136-8018 GCA_964655425.1 uncultured Bifidobacterium sp. | reverse complement strand
TATCACCGCGAGCATGGGGGTGACTTGATCTGGGAAATCGGTTCAGGCTACTTCGGCTGCCGCAACTCGGCCGGACGCTTCGACCCGGAAAAGTTTGCGCAGCAAGCGCAATCGCCACAAGTGAAGATGATTGAAATAAAACTTTCGCAGGGCGCCAAGCCCGGTCACGGCGGTGTGCTACCAGCGGCGAAGGTGACTGCAGAAATCGCCAGCACACGCGGTGTGCCGATGGGTCAGGATTGCGTGTCACCGGCAGGGCATAGCGAGTTTTCAACGCCGTTAGGCTTGGTGGACTTCATTCGTCGTTTGCGTGAACTCTCTGGCGGCAAACCGGTGGGTTTCAAGTTGTGTGTGGGTCAGCCGTGGGAATGGTTTGGCATTGTCAAGGCGATGCTGAAAGAGGATGTTTGGCCAGACTTTATTGTGGTTGATGGTAGTGAAGGCGGTACCGGTGCTGCACCGGTTGAATTTAGCGACCACATGGGTATGCCGATGCGTGAAGGGCTGCGTTTGGTGCACAACACCTTGGTGGGTGTAGGCAAGCGCGATCTGATCAAGATCGGTGTTTCCGGCAAAATTATTTCTGCATTTGACGTGGCGCGCGCAATGGCACTTGGTGCGAACTGGTGCAACTCGGCGCGTGGTTTCATGTTTGCGTTGGGCTGTATTCAATCGCGCGCTTGTCACACCGACCATTGTCCGACCGGCGTGGCAACGCAAGACCCTGATCGTCAGCGTGCCTTGGTGGTGCCGGATAAAGCCACGCGCGTGAAAAACTTCCACGATCTAACGGTCGAGGCGGTTGCCGAGTTGGTTGGTGCGGCCGGCTTGGAACACCCCGAGCAAATTACGCCGCACTACATCATGGTGCGCGATGGGTCGGGTCAGGCAGTGTCGCTCGATACACAAATTCCGACACTGGCGCATGGCGTGTTGTTGGATGAATCGCAGCGACCGAATTTACCGGAGCCGTTCCGTAGCGAGTGGCAGTTGTCTAGTGCGGAGAGCTTTGCGCGCGCAGCACCGGTAACAGCGCCGGTTTGATGCTGACCTTGGCTTCGATCGCTTCGCCGAGGTATTCACCATCGACTGCCATCGGTACAGGCTGCTGTGCTTTGATGAGTAAATCACCAAAGCACTGATGGATCACCCCGGGTTCACCCAAATGGCGACCGACCAGCATGCGGGGCAGTAGCGAGAGTACGCGCAACAAGCCCATACGCTCTGCCATCATCAAATCAAGCGCACCATCATCAATCGCTGCACTCGGGGCAATTTGCATACCGCCGCCGTACGTTGCTGAATTCAGCGCGCTGGCCAACAATACCGGGCCCGCGTGTATCGCTTGTCCGTCGACCGAGATGCGCAGATCAAAACTGTCCAGCGTAGCGAGCATGACCAGGGTCGCCAGCGTGTAACGCGGCATACCACCTAACCAGGCCGGTAGTGATTGCGCTTGCTGCACAGTCGCTGCATCAAACCCTGCGCAAAAACTGGAAATGAATAATTTAGTTTGCGTGAAGCCACGCGCGTTGGTGTAGCTGACTTCACCGAGATCGATTTTTTGCGGCGCGGCTTGTAGCGCATGATCCAGCGCGAGATGCCATTTCATGCGATCGACACCCAGTGCGCGCGCCGTATCGTTACCACTACCCACCGCGACCAGACCCAGCGTATGACCACCCGCGAGTAGCGATGGAAGTAACTGATTCACGCTGCCATCACCACCCAGCACGATCACGCGGCTACCTGATGGTAATGCTTCGACTAAACGAATTGCTGTTGTCGCTTCGCGGCTGACAAACAGCATGGGACGACGTGGCAACTTTGCTGTGTGTTCTTCGATTTGCCGTTTATAACCCGCTGCGCGCCCACCCGCTGC
>CAZZMV010000047.1:0-6036 GCA_964655425.1 uncultured Bifidobacterium sp. | reverse complement strand
ACGGGTCTGAAACGCTGTGCGCAGCCATCGCGCAAGGCTTGATCAAGCGGCACGCCTTGCTCTCGCAAGGTGCGTACATACGTAATCAGCACCACGCCATTCAGCACCGCGATTCCCCACAGCGCGATAAAACCAACCGATGCCGGCACCGATAGATATTCGCCGGTCAATGCCAGTCCGAACACACCACCAATCGATGCAAACGGCAGCACGGTGATGATGAGCGCAGCCAGCTTGACTGAGTTGAACATCATGAACAGCAAGAAGTAGATTGCCAGAATCGTCAGCGGCACGATCACCATCAGCGTACCCATGGCGCGCTGCATATTCTCGAACTGACCGCCCCATGAGAAGTAATAGCCTTCCGGCAGCTTGACTTCAGCCTCCACCCGACGCTGCACCTCGGCGACGAAGCCACCCAAGTCGCGATCCACCACGTTACTGCCGACCACGACGCGGCGTTTGCCGGTTTCGCGGTTGATCATCGGTGGGCTATCAACCAGCTTGATACTGGCAACGCTCTCGAGGGGTATTAGCGCATTGTCTGCGGTGCGTAATGTGGTCTCGCGAATGATATCGACCGAATTACGGAAGTTCTCCGGATAGCGCAATTGAATTGCGTAGCGACGCTCGCCTTCATACAGCTGGCTGACCTCGCTACCGCCGATCGCGGTTTCAATGATTGCATGAATATCGGAGACGTTGATGCCATGGCGTGCAATCGCTCGACGATCAATATCAATAGTCAGCGTTTGCTGTCCGGATAATCGATCAACGCGAATATCACGCGCGCCGGGCACGGTTTTAACAATTTGCGCGACCTGCTCCGACAAGCGCTTCAACTCATTCAGATCATCACCAAATATCTTGATCGCCAATTGCGAGCGCACGCCAGTCAGCATTTCATCCACACGCTGCGCGATTGGCTGGTTCATCACAATCTGAACCCCGGGCAGGTGAGTCAGTGCCTTGCGAATATCGTCCTCGATCTCGACTTGGCGTCTCCCCGATTCAGGATCTATCGATACCACCGGGTTGGATTCATTTGGTCCGGATGGGTCAGCGGGTGATTCACCGCGACCGAGCACCGACATCGCTTTTTTGACGCCGGGAACCTCGCTGACGATTCTCATGACTTCCAGGTCGATCTTGACCGCTTCATCAATCGCGATACTCGGCATGCGAATAATGGTGGGCGTGATCGATCCCTCTTTCATAATCGGGATGAAGCTCTTGCCAAGGAAGGGAAACAGTGCAAACGACGTCAACAACAACAAGACCGCAGCGGCGACAGTTTTCTTTTGTGACGCCATCGCGGCATTCAGCATCTTCAGGTAGTAATGCTTCATGAACGCGATCGGCTTGGTGTCGTGATCAGCACCACCTTTCAAGATGTAGGCACATAGTGCTGGCGACAGCAGCAGCGAGATTGCCAGCGATACGGCCAGCGCAATTGCAATCGTCAGCGCTAGCGGGCCGAACATTTTTCCTTCCATGCCGGTGAGCGTCATCAGCGGCAGGAACACCAGAATGATGATCGAGATACCGTAGATGGTGGGCTTGGCGACATCCAA
Source organism: uncultured Bifidobacterium sp. (assembly GCA_964655425.1). Classification (GTDB taxonomy): domain Bacteria; phylum Pseudomonadota; class Gammaproteobacteria; order Burkholderiales; family Burkholderiaceae_D; genus Pernthalerella. Next base: position 4,462 of record CAZZMV010000047.1, on the reverse strand, counting down.
CGTCGCCTCCAACACAATCTTCAAGCGTTCTTCAGGCTTGGCGTGACCCAATTTATGGAACACGTTTTCGACCACCACCACGGTGCCGTCGACCATTAATCCGATCGCAATCGCTAACCCGCCGAGCGACATCAAATTCGCCGACAAACCTATCTTGTTCATGATCATGAAGGTGACCAAGGGCGTAATCACCAGCGTGGCAATCACCACCAGCGACGAGCGGATATCACCCAGGAAGATGAACAGCACGACGACGACCAGCAGTACACCCTCAATCAATACCTTGCCGACCATCCACAGCGAGGCATCGACCAGCTCGGTGCGATCATAGAAAGGCACGATCTGCAAGCCACCCGGCAGCATTTGCTTGCTATTGATTTCTGCGACGCGCTCTTTGATGCGGGTAACAATTTCTTTTGCATTACCACCTTTGAGCATCATGACGATGCCACCAGTGGACTCGGTCACGCCGTCTTTGACGAGTGCACCCTGTCGTACCGCCGAGCCGATTTTTACTTGCGCAACATCGCGCACGAATACCGCGACACCGCGTTCTTCCTTGAGCACGATGTTGGCAATATCTTCAACTGTTCGCGTCAACCCAACGCCACGCACCAAAAACTGCTCGGCACCTTGCGGCAGAATGCCGCCGCCCGAGTTGGCGTTATTGGCAGCGATAGCTGTGCGCACTTCGTCCATGCTGATCTGGTAGTGACGCAAGCGATCCGGGTTGACTAGCACCTGATACTGCTTCTCGTAACCACCAAACGAGTTAATCTCGGCAACACCAGCGATGGAGCGCAGCATCGGGCGTACTACCCAATCCTGAATCGAGCGACGCTCCATCAACTCGGCCTCGCTCAATCTGCTCTTGGCATCATTGGGATGATCAATGGTGTACTGGAACACCTCACCCAAGCCAGTCGACACCGGACCCAGAATCGGGGTAATACCTTCCGGCAGGCGCGAGCGCACCTCCATCAAGCGCTCCATCACCAACTGGCGCGCAAAATAGACGTCGGTATGGTCGGTGAACACCAGCGTTACGATCGACAGACCATTACGATTCAGCGAACGCATTTCGGTCAGACCGGGCAGGCCGGTCATGCCGATCTCGACTGGTACTGTGACAAATCGCTCAACCTCTTCCGGCGTACGACCCGGCGCTTCAGTCGCTACCTGCACCTGCACATTGGTGACATCAGGGAAGGCATCCACCGATAGCTTCATCGAGGCGCGCAGCCCAAAGCCGACCAGCGCGAACGCGATCACCACCATCAACAGGCGCTGAGACAGCGCTGCTTTGATCAAAGCATTCATGAATTACTCCAGCTCGGCGCGCTTGCGCTGGCTATTTAGGTGAAAGCTGCCATCGACGACGACTGGCGTACCTTCCTCCAAGCCTTTGCGTACTGGCCGTAATTCACCCGCGGCAGGATCGAGCATGACTTCAGTGAGGCGGAATTTGTTTTCAGCGAGTTTGACAAATACATAGTCTTTGTCATTTTCACGCACCACTGCGGTGGCTGGGATGGCGAGTTGCTTGATGTGCTGGCCCGTGAGCGTGAGGGTTGCCAGCATTTGCGGTTTCAGCTCAAATTTTGGATTGTTGACTTCGGTACGAATCGGCACGGTGCGGGTGTCCGGTTGTACCGTATCACTCACGAACACAATACGTCCGGTGAGTTTTTGTGCGCCGAGTGCAGACACTTGCACGTCTACTTTTTGATTCAACTGAACCGAGTTGGCATCTTGCTCCGGTAGCGCACCGATCACCCAGACATTCGATAGATCAGCCACTGTGAACAGTGGGTCACCCGGTTGTGCCACTTGTCCCTGACTGACTTTACGTTCAATCACGACACCGCTGCGGGTTGCACGAATATTCACTTCACTCGCAATTGCGCCGGTCATACGCAGTTTTTCTATAGTTTCTTCACGCAAGCCAATCAGCCGCAGTTGATCGTGTGCTGCACGCGTCTCTGCGCGCGCAACCGACAACTCGACCTCTCGCCGTTGTAATTCAGCGGTACCAATCACGTCAGCTGCTACCAATGCCTTCGCGCGCTCAACTGCGCGCTCAGCCAGGCTCGACATCGACAGCGCACGCAGATAAGCCAATTGCGCGTTGGTTAATTCCGGGCTGGAGAGGGTGGCCAATGACTGGCCAGCCTTGACGCGATCGCCCACCTCGGCGAACACCTGCGTCACCCGCCCGGTGACTGACGAACCAATGCGCATTGTCATGCGCTCGTTGGCTTCGATCCGGCCCGACACTTTTTGCTCTACGGCGATGTCCGACATGGTGGCGGGCTCAACACGGAAGGATTTGGTCATCTCGGGGGTGAGCTCGACCAACATCGGATCGGCGGACTTGGCCGGCGCTTTGTTGGCTGCGCCTGCGGCGTCTGCTGCGCCCTTGGTGGGCTGCGCATCTTTTTTGTCGCAAGCGCCTAACAATAACGTGGCCGCAAGCAGCGTGGGGAAGGTAAGTAAGTGCAAAGGTTTCATTGCGCTTCGCTTTTCATCAATGGGGAAATTATTTTTCGGCGGCATAGCGGCCAGTGAGTACATCCAGCTCGATTAATGCCGACTGCAGTTCATAGCGTGCCAACAGTAAATCTTGTCTCACCGCACGCAACACTCGCTGTGCATCAAGCACTTCGAGAATGCCGCGCTCACCGAAGCGATACGCTGCTTCGGCCACACGCAATGCCGCTTCGGAGGAGCGCACCGCACCTTCGGAGAGTGCCTTGACACGGACGGTGGCGATGTCGACGGCTCGACGGGATAGTTCGATCTGCTGTATCAACTCTGCACGACGACCCTCGAGTCGGCCACGGACCCTGTCGCGATCAGCCGCAGCTTCGGCTTTTGGACCGCGTCGTTGATCGAGAATCGGTATCTGTACCGACAAACCGACCACATCGTTACGCAGATCGGGCTCGCGCAATTGTGAGGCACGCAGCTCAACGCCGGGAATAACGCTGGCATTGGCTTCTTCAAGACGCGATTTGGTACGGTCAAGTTCGGATTCAAGCAAACGTACTTCAGGGTTGAACTGCAACGCTTCCGCTTTTATTTGATCGAGCAAGGGCAGCACACGGGTTTCTTCAAGATTGCCCTCCAGCTCCCAGCGTGCAGGCAACATACCGGCAGCGAGACGGTTGAGTGTGATCGCAGATTGGGCGATTTGCAGTCGTGCAGTTTCTTCCCGCTGCCGCGCGTTGATGATTTCTGCATCAGCGCGAATCAAATCGAGCTTGCCGGTCTCACCGGTTTCGACCCGCACCTTGATGCGTTCACGCGTTTGCTCGAGCAAGGATAGCGATTCGGCGGCTTCTCGAGCTTGTAGTTTACGCAGCAGGTACTCGTTGGCGCGCAAACGCACCAAACCAACGAGTTCATTGCGGGTAGTTGCAAAAGCTTGCTGCGAGCCTTGCTCGGCAAACAGCGCGCTGTTGATGCGCGCACTACGCAGCGCAGGGTTCTCGATGAGTTGCGAGACACCGATACCAACGATGTTGCCGCTGGTGGTACCTGGGGTGATGGCTGATCCGCGCCCGCCGTTCATCTCCAGCCGTGGGTTCGGGTAGGCGCTGGCGGTGGTAATGCCTGCAGTGGCAATATCGATCGCACGGCGCGCGGCATTCAAACCGGTGTTGTGCTGCAGGACGGTGTTGACCAATTCGTCAATGGTCAGCAGTTGCGTTTCGCTCGATGCGGATGATTGCGCGGCTACAGGTGGCGCATTCAGCGCCATTAATACGCCCAGCGTTAATCCGACGAGCGCAGTCAGCGTTCGGTTAGCAGAGGCAAGCCACAACATACGCCGGGTGCTGCAATTAGAGCGATCGAGTTCAGCTACGCGTGCCGCGTACGACTTCCGGGGGATGGTCATTGTCAGTGAGTTGTCAGAAACAGCCGCGGATTATGTCAGGAATCCGTTGACTCTTCCGAGGTGCTAACGCAAATTGGCTTCGTAAAATACGAAGTCAGACTTTAATCAAAGAATAATTAAGTTTGATTATTTTATTGACAATTTAATTGGATTTCTTTAATGATGCCCGGTCGATTATTCCTTCGCAAACCAGCGTGGTGAGTCTTAATTTGTTGGGCATCGCACCTGTACTGGCGCGGGAGCCAGAATAAATCAGCCGTTACCGCCACCCCAGAATTGGCGGTTGAAGGCGATGACCTGCGCCGCGGTGACCACAGTGACATTGGTGGCAGGGGGGTTGGGCGTCACGCGCAGGTTGGCTGGCGGCGTAAATACGGAGTAGGTGACCGGATTCGGCTGGCCAAAGCTGCGCTTGGTGGTCGACGGGGTCGGCTGGAACAGGCGCTCGGTACTGGTGGCGGTGGGCTTGGGTAAGTCCAACGGTGCCGGTTTCAGCTTAGCCGTGGTAAACGCATCCAGCGGCGTGATGGTCTTGCCAGCAAAGCGCCCCATCGCAGAAAA
>CAZZMV010000046.1:0-11327 GCA_964655425.1 uncultured Bifidobacterium sp. | reverse complement strand
GCTCGCTGATTTCGGACGGGTTGACTTGCATGTTAACTCCTGATTATTGGAGACCAAGCTTGCTTCGGTCTCACCATTACATGAAATAGAGACGTCTTTTTTCAGGCCACCAGCGCTGTGTGCATCCGCTCCAGACGCGCGCTCACCGAGTGATCCAACACCTCATCGCCTACCGTGACGCGAATACCACCGATTAGCTGCGGATCGACGGTCACTGTCGGGATAAGTTTTCTGCCAAACTTTTTTTCCAGCACTGACAACAGCGACGATAACTGGCTGTCGCTCATCGGGAATGCGCTCACTACCTCGGCGTCAGCGGTGCTCTCGTGTGCGTTCTTGAGATCGTGAAAGTGATGCTCAATCGCTGGCAACAATGACAAGCGACCGTTTTCGACCAGCATCTCAACCAGATTTTTCGCTTCAGCACTGATCTCGATCTTCAGTGCGTCGAGGAAGGTTTTGGTGATCACGTCACGCGGCACACGCGGGTCGCGCGCCATTGCGCCCACCTCAGGCACCGCAGCAACTCGCGACATCACCGACAGCGCATCCGCCCAGGCGTTGAGATTGGATGCGCGCGCAATACGAAATAAGGCCTCTGCGTAAGGACGAGCAATGGTTGCGAGTTCAGCCATGATTACAGCTCGGCCTTGAGTTGTTCAAGCAAATCAGCGTGAGCTGCTGCGTTGACCTCGCGTCGCAGAATCTGCTCAGCGCCTTTCACGGCAAGCGCCGCCACATCGTTGCGTAGCGTGTCGCGCAGACGAATCGCTTCAGCTGCTGCGTCGTGCCGAGCTGCTTCGATAATGCCTGCGGCTTCGACAGACGCGTGCCGTTTCGCTTCCTCGACAATTTCAGCGGCGCGGCGCTCTGCATCCACGATGCGCCTGCTGCTCTCTTCGTGGACTTGTTGAAGCTCCACTTGGACGCGCTTTTCAGCGACAGCGAGTTCATGCTTGCCGCGCTCGGCGGCGGCCAGGCCTTCGGATATTTTGTTGGCGCGCTCATCGAGTGCCTTCATCAGCGGTGGCCACACATATTTCATGGTGAACAGCGCGAGGATGAAGAAAACAACGAACTGCGCGAACAGCGTTGCGTTCAGATTCACGTGATCTTCTCTCTAACGGTGATTACCGGGGAGGCGCACAGCGCCTCCCGAGTCTCATGATCCGATGTTTCGGAATCAGCCCGAGAACGGGTTAGCGAAGGTAAACATCATCGCCAAGCCGACGCCGATCAAGAAGGCCGCATCGATCAGACCAGCCAGCAGGAACATCTTGGTCTGCAAGCTGTTCATCAGCTCAGGTTGGCGCGCTGCAGCTTCAATAAACTTGCCGCCCATAACGCCAATGCCGATACAGGCGCCATTTGCGCCCAAGCCAATGATCAGACCGCAGGCGATGGCAACCAAACCGACGTTACTCATAAAGACTCCTTTAGATAGTCAATGTTGAAAAGTGAATGAAGCGACCAGACCGATCAGTGTCCTTCATGGGCCTGCCCGATATAGACGAGCGTGAGCATCATGAAAATGAACGCCTGAAGAACTACGATAAGAATATGGAAGATGGCCCATACCGAGCCGGCCAATACATGCAGACCAAAACCCCACCACGTGGCTGTGGAGCCAAGCAGCGCGATCAACAAGAACAGCAACTCGCCCGCATACATATTGCCGAAGAGTCGCATACCCAGAGACACGGTTTTTGCCACGAACTCGATCAGGTTCAATCCGAAATTGGCTAGCCAAAGCGCTGGGTGGGAGCCAAATGGCGCACAAAACAGCTCATGAATAAAACCACCCAAGCCTTTGATCTTGAGGTTGTAATAGAGCATCAGGAACAGCACGCCGATCGCCATGCCGAGCGAGCAGTTCAGGTCGGCAGTAGGCACGATTCGAAAGTGCGGTTCAGCATCAAACAACCGGAAAATCGCTGCGAACAAGTCGACCGGCAAAAAGTCGAGCGAGTTCATCAACAGCACCCAGACAAACACGGTCAAGGCCAATGGCGCGATGAAGGTTCGATCGCCATGCACAATATTCTTGGCTTGTTCGTTCACCATCTCGAACACCATCTCAACTGCAGCCTGGAAGCGGCCTGGCACGCCTGAGGTTGCACGTCGCGCTGCAACGACCATCAAGGTCAACGAGACAATCCCCATCAGTACCGACCAGAACACGGTGTCGATATTCAAGACCGTTAAATCGATGATGGATTCCTGGTGCTTGGTCGACAGGTGCCCGAGGTGATGCAGAATGTATTCCGCAGGTGTCGGTGAGTGATTGACGCCCTCAGTGATCATGTCCTTTGCCATTTCAGTGTCTAAGCAACATTACAGCGTAACTCTTGAGTGCGACGATGAAGGCCACCAACATGGCCAACCAATTCAGTTCTTGGTACCACACAGCTATCGCGGCCATGAATGCGATGGTGATCGCGATTTTCGCAAACTCGCCAAAGAAAAAAGTTCGCGGCGTCATTGTTTCGATATTCTTGGCACGGTGAGACAAGTAGGCCGCGAATAGCGCATTCGGTATGACACAACACAGTCCGCCGAGTAGTGCAGAAACAAGTGCATTGGCTCCGCCCCAGAAGCCTGCCAGCAGCGCGACCACGATCGTCGTGGTGACCTGAATTGCGACCAAGCGCAGCATAAATGGGAGGTTCCGAGAAGGTCCTGCGCAGACGCTTGACGAACAACATCTGACGACATGACCCCACTTCCAAAGCCCATGATTATAAAGGGAATGTCAGACACGCGTCAAACCAGTGGCGCGAGTGGTTAACGATTAAACGGCAGGCTTTTGCCTTAGGCACAAATATTCATTCAAGCTGGTCTTTTAAAAAATCCCATTTGAATGTTTTCGATATTTAATCGGCGCGACTGTGCAGCAGGGAAGTAATTTGATCTAGCTGGTCGAGCCCGTTGAAGCTGATGACCAATTCCCCTGCATTTTTGCTGTTGACCTTGATACTTACCGAAGTGGCAAGCGCATCGGATAGTGTTTCTTCCAATCTCAGCAAATCGCGTGATTTGTCAGACTTCTTTTTGATAGGGCTATCTTTTTGGGCTAAGTTTGCGCGGGTGGCGAGTTTCTCAGCGTCCCTGACCGACAGCTTTTGCGCAGAAATCTGATTGGCCAGCACAATTTGGGTTGCTGTATCCACGGCAAGCAATGCCCGCGCATGGCCCATATCAAGGTCGCCGGCCATCAGCATGCTCTGCACCGGTCTGGCGAGATTCAGCAGTCTTAGCAAATTGGATACGGCGCTGCGCGAGCGCCCCACTGTCTCCGCCGCCTGCTCGTGGGTGAATTTGAATTCGTCGATCAGCCGTTGCACGCCTTGCGCCTCTTCGATCGGGTTCAGATCTTCGCGCTGCATGTTCTCAATTAAGGCCATGGCAGCAGCGGCCCGATCATCAACCTCCCTCACCAGCACCGGCACTTCCGACAGGCCCGCCAGCTTGGCGGCTCGGAAGCGGCGTTCCCCAGCGATGATTTCATGTGTCGCGCCGGATTGGCTGCCCTCGATCGGTCGCACCAGGATAGCTTGCAGTACGCCTTGGGACCGGATCGAGTCGGCTAATTCGCGTAAAGCGGCCTCGTCCATCATGGTGCGGGGCTGGTACTTACCGGCCTGCAAGGCAGTAACGGGTAGCGATGTGGTGGAATTGCCGCTCTGGCTTGATTCGTCTGTGAAGCTGGCGGACCCGCCCAATAGTGCGTCCAGACCGCGGCCCAGACCTTTAGGTTTTTTGTTGATCATGATGGTGGTATTGGGTGAAGGATCGATCGAACTGTGTATCGCGCCGGGACGTAGTACGAGTCGTTACAGCGCTGCGATTCGATTAACCAACTCTTTACCAAAACTGGTGTAAGCCTGAGCGCCCTTGGACGCAGGATCGAAAATCACGCCAGGTATGCCATACGACGGCGCCTCAGCCAAACGTACATTACGAGGAATAATGGTCTTGAAAACTTTTTCTCCGAAATGTTTTTCCAACTGAATCGAGACTTGCTGCGACAACATCATGCGTGGGTCAAACATCACGCGCAACAAACCAATGACTTTTAAATCCGGATTCATTTTTGCGTGAACGATTTTGATGGTGTTGACTAAATCCGATAATCCCTCCAGCGCGTAGTACTCGCACTGCATGGGAATAATCACGCCATGTGCTGCACACAACCCGTTCAAGGTCAGCATTGATAAAGCGGGTGGGCAGTCAATCAGCACAAAGTCGTAATCTGCCTCGACGGTGGCGAGTGCCTGGCGCAACCGTGTTTCGCGTTGATCCAGCTCGACCATTTCAATCTCGGCGCCGGCCAAGTCTCGATTAGCTGGCAGGACATCAAAATTTCCGCTTTCGGATTTTTGCAGGGCAGATCTCAAATCGGACATGCCAAGCAGCACTTGGTACACCGAACTTTCCAGTTTGGATTTGTCGACGCCCGCGCCCATCGTGGCGTTACCTTGCGGGTCGAGATCGACCAACAAAACGCGTTTTTTTAATTCGACCAAGCCTGCTGCCAAATTGACTGCGGTGGTGGTCTTGCCGACACCGCCTTTTTGGTTAGCGATACAAAATGTTTTTGCCAACACGGTGGGTTTGGAATGAGTCGAGCTAGTCATTGGCACGCACCAAAGTAATTAGATATCGATCGCCGCTCATTTGCGGAACGCTAAGCGCCTCTGTTTTTTCAAGCTGCCATGGTATCGGTATCGCTTCCAACTCGGACTCGAAAGCGGGGCCTTTCATGGCAACCAGTTTGCCGTTTGCAGCGAGGAGGTGGCCGGACAAATTGATAAAGTCGGCCAACGCTGCAAACGCTCTCGACGTAATCAAGTCGAACGGTTGCTCGACGACGAGTTGCTCGACGCGGCCGGTGTGTACAGTCAGATTGTTCAGTTTCAGCTCGGCCTTTACCTGAGTCAAAAAAGCAGTTTTCTTCTGCACTGTATCAATAAGATCGACGCGCATGGCGGGCGCATGCCACGCAGCCCAGATCGCGATCACCACACCAGGCAAACCGCCGCCTGAACCCACATCCAGCACGCGCTGTGCGTGTACGTAAGCATGCAGCGCGGCTAGGCAGTCGAGCAGGTGATGCGTCAGCATGTGCTCCGAATCTCGAACTGCGGTGAGGTTGTAAACCTTGTTCCACTTGTGCAGCAACGCGAGGTAATTGATCAGCTGCTGAACGCACTCGGCTGACAAGTTCAATCCGAGTTGCTGAGCACCGAATTCGAGTTGGGCCTTCAGCCCTTGCGCTTGCATCATGATTCACGCAGCGCTCTTGCCGTGGTCGTCAGCTGTCGTGGTTGCAAACCCCCGCTTTTTCAAATGGATAAGGAGCAAAGAGATAGCGGCCGGCGTCACCCCGGCGATGCGCGATGCTTGCCCCAAGGTCTCGGGTTTGAACTTATTCAGCTTTTGCCTGACCTCGAAAGATAAAGCTGGCACCGCGTGGTAATCAATGTCTGCGGGTAATCTGAGATGCTCATAGTGCTCGTGCCGCTCAACCTCTTTAGCTTGTCGGTCAATGTAGCCGGCGTATTTCACCTGGATCTCGACTTGCGCGGCGATGTCTTTTGGCACCGAAGGGTCGTCAAAACGACGCCCGTCGCTAGCGACCATCGACATCAATTTGGCGTAGGTCACATTCGGGCGGCGAAGCAGATCAGTGAGCGCATACTCTCGCTCAAGCGCTTTGCCAACAACGCGCTCGGCCTCGTGAGCCGCAATAATCCGGGGGTTGACCCAAGTTGATTTCAAGCGCTCAAGTTCACGAGCGATAGCTTCCCGGCGTCGCTCGAATGCGGCCCATTGCAAGTCGCCCACGCAGCCCAAGCTACGCCCAAGCTCGGTCAGGCGCGAATCAGCGTTGTCTTCACGCAGACTGAGCCGGTATTCGGCGCGACTGGTAAACATCCGATAGGGCTCTTGCACGCCCTGCGTCACCAAATCGTCAACCAGCACGCCAAGGTAGGCCTGGTCTCGGCGCGGCGTCCAGCTTGGTTCGTCATGCGCCAGACGAGCTGCATTAATGCCGGCCAAAATCCCCTGCGCGGCCGCCTCTTCATACCCCGTGGTGCCGTTGATCTGGCCCGCAAAAAACAAGCCGCTGATTGCTTTGGTTTCAAGCGACGCGCTTAGCGCTGTGGGGTCGAAGTAGTCGTACTCGATCGCATAGCCGGGTCGCAAAATGTGTGCTTGTTCCAAGCCGGCGATCGACCGCACCAAGGCCAGCTGGGCGTCAAATGGGAGACTGGTAGATATGCCATTCGGGTAGAACTCATGGGTCGTGAGACCTTCCGGCTCCAGAAAGATCTGATGCGACGACTTATCGGCAAATCGATGGATCTTGTCTTCGATTGAAGGGCAATAGCGCGGCCCAACGCCCTCGATCACACCAGTGAACATGGGACTACGATCAAGCGACCCGCGAATGATGTCATGCGTGAGTTGGTTGGTGTGGGTAATCCAGCATGGGACCTGAGGCGGGTGCATGGCGGGCGAGCCTATTACTGAAAATACAGGAACCGGGTCGGCGTCCCCGGCCTGTTCAAGCATCACTGAAAAATCTATAGTGCGGCCATCAATCCGCGGCGGCGTGCCGGTTTTTAGCCTGCCCTGGGGCAGTTTGAGCTCTCTGAGGCGCGCTGCTAACGAATTCGCCGGCGCATCCCCTGCCCGCCCGCCCGCATGATGGCTCAGACCGACATGAATTTTTCCGTCAAGGAAGGTCCCTGCGGTCAACACCACGGCCCTGCCACTGAAGCGGATGCCGATTTGCGTTTGCACGCCTACTACCCGATCGCCGCTCAATAGCAAATCATCGACCGACTGCTGAAAAAGCCACAGATTCTGCTGGTTTTCCAGCCTGCGCCGGATAGCCGCTCGGTAAAGCGCCCTATCGGCTTGAGCCCGAGTTGCCCTGACCGCCGGACCCTTGGAAGAGTTCAAGATCCTGAACTGTATGCCTGCCTCGTCAGTGGCAATCGCCATGGCGCCGCCGAGCGCATCCACTTCTTTGACCAGGTGCCCTTTGCCTATGCCGCCTATCGATGGGTTGCATGACATCTGGCCCAAAGTCTCGATATTCTGAGTTAGCAGCAATGTTTTCCGGCCCATACGGGCGCTGGCGAGCGCCGCCTCCGTACCCGCGTGGCCACCGCCCACGACAATCACGTCAAATTCAGCTGGAAAGTCCATCTCGGACGGCACGACCATGTTCAAACGGAGGCTGGATTATACGGGCATTTAGCGCCAAAAATTTCGGGTCAACGCCAAGCAAGCAACTGCTTGGAATGGCCTGGTGACCTGGTTACCGGTGTTTCACGTGGAACAATGGCGCGCCCTGTTGAGATTACCAACCACAGCCAGGCGGTTTCACGTGAAACATTTCCCTTGATTCAGAGGCCGAAAGCATCCCAAGCTGATTTAGCAATCAGCCCCGCAACAACCAGCAGGAAGACTTTTCGTACAAAGGCGGCGCCTTCCCTGATGGCCAAGCGAGCGCCTAACCAAGCGCCAAACATATTCGACACAGCCATCAGACCTGCGGCCGCCCACAGTGGCTCGGTGGTAGGTACAAACCAAGCTAGCGCAGCAAAGTTGCAGGCGACATTGATTATTTTTGCCGATGCCGAAGCCGCCAAAAAGTCATGGCCAAAAAACCTCACCAGCAAAAAAACCAAAAAGCTGCCAGTTCCGGGACCAAAAAATCCGTCATAAAAGCCGATGCCCGCTCCCAATACAGCGGCAGCGGCCAGTCTCGACCTCCCCTGCATTCTGGCTTCGGCGCGCGAGCCAAAATCCTTATGCCTGAAAACATATACGGCAACCACCGCAAGCGCGAACGGTAGCGCTTTTCGAAACACTTCTGCGGGTACGGTGGACATCGCCCAAGCGCCAACGAATCCGAACACCAGCGCACTGACGGTCGCTGGGACTACAACTGCCAAATCCACTGCTACAGTTTTCCAGTAAGTGCGCGCTGCCAGGCCAGTCCCGAAAATACTTGCCAGCTTATTCGTACCGAACAGCGTAGAAGGCGCGGCCGTCGAATAAACACTAAACAAGGCAGGCACCTGGATTAACCCGCCACCGCCAACGACCGCATCCAGCAAGCCGGCTAGCAGGCCTGCAGCGGCAAGCAATAAGTAAGGATCAGCGGCCAGACCGGTCAAGATACATCGCCCGTTGGGGCCCAGGGTTAGTGTTTACTTTTAGAATAGGCCTGAAAAATCAAGGGTTAGGGGCTTGGATAACCCCCTATTAATTATGGATGTTTAGTTGCCTGAATCAGCTGTGCGGCACGCTCGGCAATCATGATCACCGGCGAGTTGCAATTTCCCGACGTAATGGTTGGCATCACCGAGGCGTCGACTACGCGCAAAGCTGCGACGCCGAGAACTCGCAATTCACTATCCACGACCGCAGTAGGGTCGTTGCTAACCCCCATCTTGCACGTGCCGACCGGGTGAAAAATCGTTGTGCCAATATCACCGGCTGCTTTGACCAGCTGCTCGTCCGTCACCAACGCTTTACCCGGCTTGAATTCCTGCGGCGCGAAGCGCTGCAGTGCTGGCGCTTGCGCAATTTTGCGAGTTAGCCGTATAGCGTCGGCTGCGACCTTTTGGTCGTCCACGGTAGCCAAATAATTCAAAGAGATGTTCGGGGGCCGATACGGATCGGATGAAGCGATTTCTACCGAACCGCGTGAGCTGGGTCGCAAATTACAAACACTTGCGGTAAAGGCCGGGAATTCATGCAAGGGCTCGCCGAACTTATCCAGTGACAGCGGTTGAACGTGGTACTGAATGTTTGCTCGCGTCTGCGATGCATCTGACCTTGTAAAAAGCCCAAGCTGCGACGGAGCCATCGACATAGGACCACTGCGCCTAATTAGGTACTCTGTTGCAATGGCTACTTTACCCCACCACGTGCTGGCCATTGTATTCAAGGTTTTTGCACCAGTTACCTTGAACACTAAACGCAATTGCAAATGATCTTGCAAATTTTGACCCACCCCAGGCATTGAAACTATGGGTGAAATTTGATGACGCTGTAGAAGCTGAGTAGGCCCCACGCCTGAATTTTGAAGAATTTGCGGAGAACCAATCGCACCGGCACACAACAAGGTTTCATAAGCAGCGGTAGCACGCCACAGCTTACCGCCGCCGCTGAATTCCACGCCGGTGCAACGTATACCTTTCTCATCCCTTTGAAGAATCAGTCTTTCGACATGAGAACCAGTCATGATGGTCAAATTCCCCTGCCTTCTCGCATCTTTCAAAAATGCTTTTGGAGTATTCCAACGAAAACCATCTTTTTGATTTACTTCGAAGTAAGCACAGCCCTCATTGTCACCGCGATTGAAATCAGTCACCGTGGGAATACCGGTTTGCGCTGCCGCATCACGAAACGCATCTAACAGATCCCAACGCAAGCGTTGCTGCTCGACACGCCATTCACCACCTGAACCATGAAATTCACTTGCGCCACCATGGTAGTCTTCTGAGCGCTTGAAAGTCGTCAAAATGTTCTGCCATGACCAGCGATCGTCACCCGTCACGCTAGCCCAGTGATCATAGTCCTGCTGTTGGCCGCGCATATAAATCATGCCGTTAATCGATGAACAACCGCCAAGAACTTTACCCCGCGGATAAATCAACGATCGACCATTCAGCCCTGGCTCAGCGTTAGTTCGATAACGCCAATCCGTACGCGGGTTGTCAATGCAGTACAAATAACCCACCGGAATATGCACCCAAAGATAGTCGTCTTTACCGCCGGCTTCGATCAATAAAACATGGCTGTCCTTGTTTCGACTTAAACGGTTTGCGAGCACGCATCCGGCCGTACCAGCGCCAATAATGATGTAATCAAATTGACCAACGCTTTCCCTGGACTGCATAGCTCTCTCCGAAACAGCTTATGCCCTAGCTTGCTTCTACCGAAAATACACTGAAACTGTGGATAAATGCTTGGATAAACTTACTTGAAGACTTGAATAACTACGTCCAACTCCTCACGCGGAATTTTTCTTCACTTATCGTGCACGCGATTGCACCAGTTAATACAAGCTTTATTCAAGCGCTAAGCATCTGAAAATGAAAGGTAAAACAGGGATATCCACTGGCAAGCCGCTACCTTATTAACTATTACTATTCTTATATAAAACCTTTTATATCAAACTACCAGTACAGCGCGAACATTTGATCTGTCTGGTGGTGCTAAGCCAGCGAGCTTGAAAAGACTGTGCTCAGTGTTTTGTTTGATAAGGTAGGAGTTTCAAGCTTTTGGCAGCTACAATAAACTTTGAACTGAATTTGACATCGTTGCATGCCCGGATTTTTTTAGCTCATCTCTCAACCAAATATGCCCGGGATTTCTTCCGTCACGCTCATGCCATAGCATGTCAATATGCACTTCAGGTAAGTCGAACGGTAAACTTTGATAGACCAACTCATTTGACATACCTGTAGCATTGATCAGGTGTTTCGGAATAACCATGACCAAATCAGTTGCGGCAACTACTTTTCCAGCAGTAAAGAACTGATTCACTGTCAGCAGAATTCTTCGTTCCCTGCCTAGGGTCGCCAAAGCATCATCCACCAGGCCACGGGCGCGACCTGAAAAGCTCACCAGCAGGTGATTGGCTTGGCAATATTTATCCAAGGTCAGCGGTTCGTTAGCCAACGGATGTTGCTTTCGCATGACTGCAACGTATTGACCTGAATAGAGCCGTTCGTGTCGGATGGGCGTATCTGTTGCGCCTTGAAGTTGCGCTACGACACCAGGGAAAAAACCAACGGCCAGTTCGATATCGCCCCTCAATAACATCGGTCGTGGTTCTCGGGTAGTGAGTGGCACCATCCGTACATCGATGCCGGGCGCGATTTGTTCAATCAGCCTGACCAGTGGCGGTAGTATCAGCGCGGCTGTCGCGTCAGCCATGGCCATACGAAAAGTGGCGCGCGCTTTATCTAGTTCAAATGTGCGTGGTGCCACCGCTTCTTCTAATTCAGCCAACGCTCGTCGAACGGCTGGCCACAGCGATTCTGCTCTGGCGGTCGGCTTGACGCCATGCGCGGTTCGGATCAGTAGTTCATCGCCGAGTGAGTCCCGCAAACGTTTCACAGCATTCGACACCGCGGGTTGTGTCATAGCGAGTCGATGCGCAGCACGAGTCAGGTTTTGCTCGGTCATGACTGCGTCGAATACACGCAGCAGGTTCAGGTCCAGCGTTAAAAAGCTCATTGCATTGACGAACTTGAAATGAAAGCCGGGAGATATAACACGAAACAATTGCC
>CAZZMV010000045.1:0-11328 GCA_964655425.1 uncultured Bifidobacterium sp. | reverse complement strand
CTGCACCAACGGTCACTGCCAGCGACAGAGGATTCGGTTTCAAATCGCAGGATGGGCAGTTTGAGTACAGGCTGCGGGGCCTTGTACATCTTGACTATCGGTCCTTCAGCGGTGACGCCTTCCCTGAAGCGGTCGATGGGTTTACTGCACGTCGCATCCGGCCCACATTTGAAGGTACGGTGTTTGGCAAGTACGGCTTCCGTTTCACGCCTGAGTTTGGCGAAAACAAAGCCAATGTGATCGATGCTTATCTCGACGTCAGAGAAAAACCAGAGGCACAGATTCGCATTGGTAAATTCAAGCCTTTTGTTGGTCTGGAGCGCTTACAAAGTGGCGGTGATATCAAATTTATTGAGCGCAGCTACGTAAGTAACAACATGCTGCCAAACCGTGATTTAGGTATTTCGGTGTTTGGCGACATACTCGACAATAAGGTCAACTATGCCGTTGGTGTATTCAATGGTGCTACCGATGGTGGTGAAAATACGACCGCCCAAGATATCAGTTCGAACAAAGAATTCGCCGCGCGATTATTCGTCACGCCCTTCTCAGGAACAGATAGTCCACTCCAAGGACTAGGCTTTGGTGTGGCTGCCACCGCAGGCTCGAACGAAGGAAGCACCACAAAGGACTACCGAGGCCGAGTCAGCAGCATCAACTCGGGGCTAGGTAACTACAAGACGCCGGGCCAAGCTAATACTTTTTTTAATTTCCGCTCAACGATAAGCACAACTACCTCTGCAGACAACACTTTTGTTCTCGCAGATGGCCTTCGTTACCGAGTTAGCCCGCAAGCTTATTTTTACTCAGGGCCTTTTGGCTTGATTGCGGAATACGCAGACTCAAGGCAGGACGTTTCCCGATATAGTGCGGCGTCAGGGGCCGGTAACGCAAATCCTTGGACCTACAACGTTGCTGAGTCTGCTCGATTGAAAAGCAATGCCTGGCAACTTGCCGGCTCTTGGCTGATCACGGGTGAGGATGCTTCCTTTCGTGGGGTAAAGCCCTTTAACCCATTCAAATCTGGCGTAGATGGCGGCTGGGGGGCTGTCGAGTTGGTTGCACGGGTTCAAGAAAACAAGTTGGATGATGCGTACAAAAACTATGCCGATGAAAAGCGCGGGTATGCACTGGGTGCCCGGACTTGGGGCGTCGGGTTGAATTGGTATCTTAACCAGTCATCAAAGTTTGCTTTTAACTACGAGACGACGAATTTTATCGGCCTCAATCCTGCCACCACGACGACTCCACTGACTTCAAATCCCTTCCGCGGCAATACGGAGCGGTTTATCGTCGCCCGCTATCAACTCTCTTTTTAGTTAACCCCAACCACGCCTCTCCTTGGTTGTCTTGGCCGGCCCGCGGGCTTGTCCCGCCGGCCGGTGTTTTTGCCGACAAAGGCTTATGCAATTTCCTTCTAACGAAATGCCTAAAAATTCGTTTTCTTTATAAAGAATCCCGCCAATAATCCGCCGCTTATTCGCAGTTCACTGAGCACTTTTATGAGTATCGCTGCAATTTCGGCAACAGCGCCGCGCGGTTCCCACCGTGTACTGCCTGGTTTTTCACTGTCGCTGGGCTTCACTGTTCTGTATCTGTCATTGATTGTGCTGATCCCGCTCTCTGCGCTGGTGTTCAACACGCTTGCCATGACTTGGGATGCGTTCTGGTCCACCGTGACCTCCCCCCGCGTGCTGGCTGCATACCGACTGAGTTTCGGCGCTTCACTTGCCGCCGCGCTGGTCAATGCCGTGTTCGGCACCATTTTGGCGTGGGTGTTGGTCCGCTATGAATTTCCTTTTCGGCGCTTGTTGGATGCGTTTGTCGATCTGCCATTTGCGCTTCCTACGGCAGTGGCGGGTATTGCGCTCACCGCGCTGTACTCCGGCAAAGGCTGGATTGGTCAGTACCTTGAGCCGAATGGATTAAAGGTTGCCTTTACACCCACTGGTGTCGCAGTAGCACTGGTGTTTATCGGTTTGCCTTTCGTCGTACGTACGGTGCAGCCCGTACTGGAAGAAGCTGAACGCGAGTTGGAAGAAGCCGCTGCAAGCCTGGGTGCCAATCGGCTTCAAACATTCATCATGGTGATATTGCCGACGATTCTGCCTGCCGTCATCACAGGCTTTGCGCTGGCCTTTGCGCGCGCGCTCGGTGAGTATGGCTCGGTGATTTTCATTGCGGGCAATATGCCGATGATTTCTGAAATCACGCCGCTGTTGATCGTGACCAAACTCGAGCAGTATGACTACCGGGGTGCGACAGCAATTGCAGTCGTCATGCTACTCGCGTCATTTGTCATGCTGCTGGCGATTAACTTGCTGCAGGCGTGGATGCGCCGTCGCGGTAGCAAGGAGGCGAAATGACTAGCGCGACAATCACTCCTTCGGTCGCTGCGCGAATCGAGCCACCGTACATACCGGCCGCCACCAGTGAGCCGAACTGGGTGCGCTTCACCCTGATTGCGATTGCAGTTGGTTTCGCGGTGCTTTTTTTATTGATCCCGCTAGCGGTAGTTTTTACCGAGGCACTCAAAAAAGGTTGGGACGCCTACTTGGCCGCAATTACCGAGGAAGACGCTTGGCTGGCGATCAAGCTCACGCTCATCACCGCAGCGATAGCAGTCCCGGCTAATTTGATTTTTGGTTTGTCTGCATCTTGGGCGATTGCCAAGTTCGAGTTTCGCGGCAAAAACTTGCTACTAACCCTGATTGATTTGCCGTTCTCAGTCTCACCCGTGATTTCGGGCTTGATTTATGTGCTGCTGTTTGGTGCGCACGGCTGGTTTGGTGCATGGTTGATGTCGCATGACATACAAATTCTGTTCGCCGTTCCAGGTATTGTGCTGGCGACTATCTTTGTCACCTTCCCATTCGTGGCACGTGAGCTGATCCCGCTCATGCAGTCACAAGGCAATGAGGAGGAAGAAGCTGCGCTGGTACTCGGTGCTTCTGGCTGGCTCACCTTTTGGCATGTAACGCTGCCGAATATTCGATGGGGTCTGCTGTACGGTGTGATTCTGTGTAACGCGCGCGCCATGGGTGAGTTCGGCGCAGTATCAGTGGTGTCCGGCCACATCCGCGGTGAAACCAACACCATGCCGCTACAAGTAGAAATTCTCTACAACGAATACAACTTCGCTGCAGCATTCGCAGTCGCATCACTACTAGCATTTTTGGCATTGGTCACGCTGGCAATCAAAACATTCATCGAGTGGCGTCTGGCACACCAGACACCCGTCAACCCCGAGGAAGCATCATGAGTATCGCGGTTAAAAATATCGGCAAACGCTTCGGTAGCTTTGTTGCGCTGGACAATGTCTCGCTGGATTTCCCTACAGGTGAATTGACAGCCTTGCTTGGTCCATCCGGCTGTGGCAAGACCACACTCTTGCGTGTTATCGCTGGACTGGAGCAACCGGATGAAGGCCGAGTGATTCTGGATGGTGAAGATGCATCGCAACGCGATGTGCGTGAGCGTCAGGTGGGTTTCGTATTTCAGCACTATGCACTCTTCAGACACATGAGCGTGTTTGACAATATTGCCTTCGGCTTGCGAGTCAAGCCACGTGCACTACGACCCAGCAAGGCAGAGATTCATGACAAGGTGATGCGCTTGTTGTCGCTGGTGCAGCTCGATTGGCTGGCCGATCGCTACCCTTCGCAACTCTCGGGTGGACAACGGCAACGGATTGCGCTGGCGCGTGCGCTCGCCGTCGAGCCGCGTGTGTTGTTGCTCGACGAGCCTTTTGGTGCGCTGGATGCCAAGGTACGCAAAGAACTGCGTCGCTGGCTCCGGCGCCTGCACGACGAATTACACGTTACCAGTATCTTTGTCACGCATGATCAGGAAGAAGCGCTGGAGGTTGCGGACCGCGTCGTGTTGATGAATCACGGCAAGGTCGAGCAGGTTGGTGCACCTGACGATGTATACAATCATCCGGCCTCGCCGTTTGTGTACGGATTTTTAGGTAACGTGAATCTGTTTCATGGCCGTGTGCACGAAGGCGTATTGGCTGCAGGTGATGCGAGCCTGCCGGTACCGGATCACAGTCACGCTCGGGATGCGCTTGGCGTTGGTTATGTTCGCCCGCACGAGCTGGATATCGAATTGTTCACGCCAGAAGGAGAAGGCATTGTTGCGCTACTCAAGCGAGCGCATGCCATTGGCCCGCTCGCCCAACTAGAGCTTGAGCGTAGTGATGGCGGCGGGCTGATCGAGGCCTTACTTCCTACTGAACGGTATACGCAGCTACAGTTGAGCCCAGGCGCAACAGTGCGCGTTAAGCCGAAGCGGGTTCGTGTGTTTCTTGAAGAAGCTGCCTGAATCGATTGAACGATGAATTTTCAGCAGCTGAAATCAGTACGCGAGACAGCACGGCGCGGATTCAATCTGACCGAGGTCGCCAATGCGTTATTTACCTCACAACCCGGTGTCAGTCGTCAGATCCGCGAACTGGAAGAAGAACTCGGTATCGATATCTTTGAACGCAATGGCAAACGTTTGACCGGTCTGACCGAACCCGGTAAAGAGGTTTTACATATTGTAGAGCGACTATTACTCGAAGCTGAAAACTTGCAACGTGCTGGCGAAACGTTTTCCGGTAAAACCACCGGGACACTCTCGATTGCCGCGACCCATACACAAACACGATATGTGTTACCCCGAGCGGTTCAGCATTTTAGGACTGCCTTTCCAGATGTGCGCATCGCACTTCAACAAAGTGCACCGGAGCATATCGCCGAGTGGGTCATGTCGGGTAAAGCTGATATCGGCATTGCGACAGAGGGCTTGTCACGTTTTGAAGGTTTGGTCTCATTCCCCTGCTACGAATGGCATCACATGATTGTTGTGCCGGCAGGTCACCCATTACTCGATGCAGACCGCGTCACGCTTGAGCTGCTGGCTCGCCATCCACTGATTACCTACGATGTGGGCTTTACAGGCCGCAGTCACATCGATGAAGCCTTCAGTGCGCAGGATGTCACGCCGGATATCGTGCTAACAGCAATGGATTCTGATGTGATCCAGCAGTATGTGTCTTTGGGTTTAGGCGTCGGTATTGTTGCCTCAATGGCGGTCGACTATCTTCCAGCAAACTTGCAGGCGATCTCTGCCGATCATTTGTTTGCTCCCAATGTAACCCGAGTGGCCGTTCGACGTGGTGCATTCATGCGCGAATACGCGATTGATTTCATCCAGCAACTGGCACCTAAGCTGAAGCTGGAGGAATTGGCAGAAGTCGTGAGTTGGCGGCGGTGATCTACCCGCCACGGCTAGGGTCAAACCATTGCTGTAAAGAGTTGGTGCTGATGAGAAGAATCGAACTTCCGACCTACTGATTACGAATCAGTTGCTCTACCAACTGAGCTACATCAGCCTTAACCACAAGTTTATCAAAGTGAGTTCGCATATCGCAAATTGAATGCTGACTCACCTTCACCAGGTCGGCCACTAGCTGCTTTGGTGATAGCTAGTGACCCGCTCAACCTCATTTCTCGAGCCAAGAAATACCGCCACGCGCTGATGCAAGCCGGTCGGCTGAATATCGAGAATACGCTGCTGGCCGTCCGAGGCGGCGCCACCCGCCTGCTCAACGATGAATGACATGGGATTCGCCTCGTACATCAGGCGTAACTTGCCGGGCTTGTCCGGGTCTCGTGCGTCGGCCGGATACATGAAAATCCCGCCACGATTCAAAATACGGTGAACATCGGCAACCATAGAAGCAATCCATCGCATGTTGAAGTTTTTTTCACGCGGGCCCGTCTTGCCTTGTTCAAGTTCATCGATATAGCGCCGCACGGGTGGAAACCAGTGGCGTGCATTAGAGGCGTTGATAGCGTACTCAGCTGTCTCTTGCGGGATTTGAATACCGCGCTGAGTCATCACCCATGAACCCATTTCTCGATCAAGGGTGAAGCAATTCACCCCGTTACCGGTGGTCAGCACCAAAACCGTTTGGGGGCCATACACTGCATAGCCGGCCGCCACCTGCTTGGTACCCGCTTGAAGAAAATCCGCCTCGCTAGGCTCTAGCATTCCCTCAGGCGCTTTCAGCACTGAAAAAATCGTACCAATCGATACATTGACGTCAATGTTGGAGGAGCCATCCAGCGGATCGAACAACAAGAGATACTCACCCTTGGGGTAGCGGTTTGGAATCGGATGAAATGATTCCATTTCTTCAGACGCCATCGCGGCTAGATGCCCGCCCCACTCGTTTGCCTGCAGCAAAATCTCATTCGAGATGATGTCGAGTTTTTTCTGGATTTCACCCTGTACATTCTCGGTACTTGCCGCGCCGAGCACATCCCCCAAGGCGCCTTTGCTGACCGCATGACTGATGGTCTTGCAAGCACGCGACACCACCTCGATTAACAGCCGCAATTCCGATGGAATCGTGTTGTGCAGTCGTTGCTCTTCAATCAGATGCTGGGTAAGACTGACACGCTTCATGAAATTTCCTGTTAAGACAAAATCATTCGCCGGATAGCGACTTACCGATGACCTCAGCCACGTCATTAGAGAGATTTTTTTTGGTCGCGACTTTTTCCAATGCAGACTTCATGCTGGCTTGCAGTTGCGGCGTGTATTTTCGCCAACGATCCAAGGTACGCGCTAATCTGGCCGCTACCTGCGGATTGATCTCATCGAGTGCTATGACCTGCTCAGCCCATAGCGCGTAACCGGAACCATCTGTCGCATGAAATTGTGAGGGGTTATTATTACAAAAAGCGAATAACAAACTACGCGCACGATTAGGATTTTTCAACGTGAATGCGGGGTGCCTCATCAACTCGCGAACGCGTGGTGCGGTCGTGGCGTGCGATGTCGCTTGCAGGCTGAACCACTTGTCAACCACTAACGCCTCATCCTCGAATTCTTGGTAGAACTGGTGTAACGCATCTCTTGCACCTGAGTGATCGCTATAGGTCATGGCGGCGAGCGCTGCGAGGCGATCAGTCATATTGTCAGCATTTGCCCATTGTGCTTGCAGGGTTGCCTCCACTTCGACATCATGTAACTCAGCTAAATAAGACAGCGCATTATTTTTTAGCGCGCGTTGCCCGGTCTGGGATGGTTCAGGGCTGCAAGGTCCCGTTACTTGATTTGCACGATACGTATCCAGCATGACTGGACGTAGCGACTGCGCGAGGAAACGACGGAGGGAACGACGAGCTTGATGAATCGCTTGAGGATCAATCACCGAGACTTGCTCGGAGAGCATGCTCTCCGATGGCAATGTCAGCACCAGATCACGGAAAGCGGGGTCAAGCTGCGAATCACTCAGCAGCTTGTGAAGTGCATCGACAATCAGCTGATCGAGCGCATTCGCAGGATAGGCTTGTTCCAGCGTGACCTTTGCCGCCGCCAAATTCAATAAGCGGCGTGTCATCAGGCGCTGGCCAGCCTCCCAGCGATTGAAAGGATCGCTATCCTGCGCTAGCAGGAAGGCGAGCTCATCATCGCTGTAGTCATATTCGAGAATCACTGGCGCTGAAAAATCACGCAACAGCGATGGCACCGGCTCGTGATCGACGCCTTCAAAGATAAAACTTTGCTCGGGCTCGGTTAACTCAAGCACGATGGTGGTCGGCAAAGCCTTTACCTGAAGGTTGTCCGATATTTTTTGCTGCTTTAGTCTCAGTGGTAAGTCATGTCCCTTCGCGTCAATCAAACCGACGGCTACTGGGATATGCATGCTCAGTTTATGCGTTTGACCTGGCGTAGCAGGGCATGTCTGAGACAGATGGAGCGTGTAAGTCTGGGCGGCCTCGTCATAGTCGCCGCGTGCTTTGACGCGCGGGGTACCGGCCTGACTGTACCAGCGCTCAAATTGCGCGAGATCTCTTCCAGCGGCATCCGCCATCGCTGCACGAAAATCGTCACAGGTCACCGCCTGACCATCATGACGCGCGAAATATAAATCCATTCCCTTACGGAACGCCGCTCGACCAAGCAGCGTTTGATACATGCGCACGACCTCGGCACCTTTTTCGTAAATGGTCAGTGTGTAAAAATTATTGATCTCGACGTAGGAATCAGGCCGCACTGGATGCGCCATCGGACCACCGTCTTCAGGAAATTGCGCAGCACGTAACACTCGTACATCTTCAATGCGCTTGACAGCGCGACCGCTCGCAGTACCCATCATGTCAGCAGAAAATTCCTGATCACGGAATACGGTCAGACCCTCTTTCAGCGACAACTGAAACCAGTCACGACAGGTGACACGATTACCGGTCCAGTTATGAAAATATTCATGCGCGACTACTGATTCAATACCTGAATAATCTGTATCCGTAGCAATACGCGAATTCGCCAGCACATACTTGGTGTTGAAAATGTTCAGGCCTTTGTTTTCCATGGCGCCCATATTGAAGTCGCCGACGGCCACAATCATGAAGCGATCGAGGTCAAGCTCGAGTCCGAACCGTTCTTCATCCCAGCGAATACTTTTAATCAGCGAAGCCATGGCATGGGCGGTCTTATCGAGGTTGCCCTCTTCAACCCATACCTGTAGTAAAGCATCACGACCTGACTTCAAGCGCAGGGACTGCTCTTCGCATACCAGCTTGCCTGCCACTAAAGCAAATAAATACGATGGTTTTTTGAATGGGTCTTCCCAAAGCGCGTAATGGCGGCCATCACCCAAATCGCCCTGCTCGATCAAATTACCGTTGGATAACAGTACAGGGTACTGCTGCTTGTCTGCTCGCAGCATGACGCGATATTTCGCCATCACATCAGGACGATCAGGGAAATAAGTAATCTTTCGAAAGCCCTCAGCCTCGCACTGAGTGAAGAAATTACCATTCGACACATACAAACCCATCAGCGAGGTATTTTTTTCCGGCTCGATCAAGGTTTCGATTTCCAGCGTCACCTGCGCAGGTGCATCAGGAATACGCAAGGTGCCTGAACGAAGCACATACTCACGCTTGGTTAGGGTTTTACCATTCATTCGCAGTGCAATCAGTTGCAGCGAATCGCCGTGCAAGATGAGTTCACGCTGCTTGGCATCCGGGTTGCGGAAAAGCTTGGTACGCGCCGCTACCCGAGTCTGGATTGGGTCTAGATCGAAGCCGATGTCGATGGTTTCCACCAAATAGGCGGGTGGCTGGTAATCTTGGCGATGAATGGCGACGGCGATATCGGAGCGCATGGTGTTGTGACTAAATGCAAGATCAATTAGCCTCGCATTTTACCAAGGCAGCGACGCGCGGTAAGATTCAAACACGATGTATTCGGAGTCAACATGATATTGCTGCGCAGCGTGTTGCTGCTCTCGCTGTTGGTGCTATCGGCATTGGTGTCAGGCTGCGCCACCAAGATACGCGCTGAGGTGACTGCCTTTCATCAATGGCCGGAGAACACCAAAGGCCATACATTTTCATTTGTGCATCAAGACGATGAAGCGAATAGCCTGGAACGCAAGAGCTATGAAAACCTGGTGCGCACTCAGCTTCTGAATATTGGCTTAACTGAGCAAGCGACTGACGCGCCGGCCAACCTGAGCGTGCGCTTGGATTATCGAAGCAGCGGGCGCGACGTACGTGTGATCGAAACCGTGTTGGTTGATCCTTGGTACGGCACGCCATGGTACGGCCCGGGTTTTTACAACCCGTATTGGGGCTGGCACGGCTACGGGCCTTATGCCGGACCGTATTACGGCCCGATGTGGCCAAGCATGCCGGTAGCGCGCGAGCAGTCGCGGCGCTACTCGATTTTTCAACGAGAAGTGCGTCTACGAATCACGGACGTGATGAGCCAACAAACCTGGTTCGAAGTCAGCGTGCGAAGCGAGGGTGAACAAGGCAATCTCGCCACGGTAATGCCTTACTTGATACAAGCGGCATTCAAAGACTTCCCTGGCACGCCAGGGGTGCCGAGGGTGATTGAATTGCCGTTCAAAAAATGATGCGAGACCAGCTAGTTCAAACCTAAAAAGACAGGTTCTTCACAGGTCATTAGTAAACTGATGTGATGTGGACCGGAATAATCAAGGTATCAAAATAGTCGACCCCGTCGTCTTGCGAGACTCCAGATCACGGTGCGCTTGCTGCGCATCTTTCAATGCGTAGCGCTGGTTGATTTCAATCTTCACTTTGCCGCTTGCCACCATCTCGAATAATTCATTGGCGGTCGCTTCAAGATCACTGCGGGTCGCGGTGTAGGTGAACAAGGTGGGTCGCGTCACGAACAAAGATCCGCGTGATGCCAACTCTTGCAAAGAAAACGGCGGTACCGGACCTGATGCCGAACCATAGCTGACCATCATGCCCATCGGTGACAAGCAATCCAGCGACTTGGTCCAGGTATCAACACCGATCGAGTCATACACCACGGGCACGCCCTTACCTCCAGTAATTTCTTTGACGCGTGCGACGAAGTCTTCTTTGTTGTAGTTGATGGTGTGGGTACAGCCGTGCGCTTTAGCCAGTGCGGCTTTCTCATCCGAACCAACCGTGCCGATCATGGTTACCCCTAGCGCCTTCGCCCATTGGCAAGCAATCAAACCGACGCCACCGGCAGCAGCATGAAACAAAATTGTCTCACCGCCTTTTAGGGGGAACGTGCGACGGAAAAGGTACTGCACGGTCATGCCCTGCAACATCATGGCAGCGGCTGTGTCGAAATCGATCGCATCAGGCAGTTTCACCAAGCCTGCAGCCGGCATCACCCGCGTCTCTGCGTACGCCCCCGGTGGACGGCAGGCATAGGCTACCCGATCGCCGACCTTCACCTCACTGACACCAGCACCAATCGCTTCGACGACACCAGCACCCTCCATGCCGATGCCGGCTGGCAGAGGCTGGGGATAAAGCCCAGTGCGGAAGTACACATCGATGTAGTTCAGGCCGATAGCATGATGGCGCACACGTGCCTCGCCTTGCCCTGGCTCGCCCACCTCGACGTCAACGTACTCCATCACTTCTGGACCACCGTTCTTGAAGCACCGGATTGCTTTTGTCATACCTACCCCCGCAGTGACTGATTCCAAAAGTCTGGATCATACCGACAAACAAGCCAGCCTTCCGGGTCGACGCGGTGATGAAAACGAGTGCAACGAGACTTGATTGGTCGAGCCGTTGAGCGCAAATTGCCAGCATTTTCAGGTGGGGCGGTATGTTAAGATCTGCGCCCTGTTTGAGCGCCACCAGCGCGCTCGATTTACCGCTTAAGGTCTTGAATTTAAATAAGTATTTTTCGCTGACGGCAACGCTCAAGCTGTCAACCGCGACTCAGTGATCGGAAAGACGCACCGCCATGGCAGGACATAGTAAGTGGGCCAATATCAAGCACAAGAAGGCGGCGACCGAT
>CAZZMV010000044.1:0-11399 GCA_964655425.1 uncultured Bifidobacterium sp. | reverse complement strand
TCCCGTCCAGCAGCTCGAATTCGACGCCGAGCTGATTCAACGACTCGCGCAATCCGGACCGAGATACACCTCGTATCCGACCGCGGATCGCTTCAGCGAGGAGTTCAGTGATCGGGACTACCTTCATGCGGTAAATCATTTACACACACGCGGCGCTCGGCATCCTTTATCGCTTTATATTCATATTCCGTTTTGCGATACGGTTTGCTACTACTGCGGTTGCAACAAGATTGTCACTAAAAATCGGGACAAAGCCACCACGTATCTCGACTACCTGAAGCGTGAGTTGGCGATGCAGGGCAAGTTATTCGCTGGCTTCAATCAAGTCGAGCAGCTTCATTTTGGTGGAGGTACGCCAACCTACTTGTCTGACGAGCAGATGGGTGACCTGATGCAGCATATCAGGCGCTGGTTCAGTTTCGCAGACGATACTAAAGGTGAGTATTCAATCGAGGTGGATCCGCGCAGTGTTACGCCGGCGCGTATTCATTCGCTGCGAGCACAAGGCTTTAACCGTATCAGCCTCGGTGTGCAAGACTTTGACGAGCAAGTACAGCGCGCAGTCAATCGGATACAGCCAGAAAAGACAACGCTGGATACCATTCACGCAGCTCGGTCCGCAGGATTTCGCTCGATTAGTATCGATCTGATTTATGGATTACCCAAGCAAACGCTGGCGTCGATCGCTGAAACCATCACCAAAGTGATTGCTGCCAATCCTGACCGGATTGCGGTGTACCACTACGCGCATTTGCCGCATCTGTTCAAGCCACAGCGTCGAATCGCAGAGGTAGATTTGCCGAGCTCGGATGCCAAGCTCGAGATGCTCGCCTTGTGCATTCGTCAGCTGAATGCCGCTGGGTATATCTACATTGGTATGGATCACTTCGCCAAGCCGGATGACGAATTGGCTGTGGCACAGCGGCAGGGTCTGCTACACCGGAATTTCCAAGGCTACTCGACGCATGCCGAGTCCGATTTAATCGCATGTGGGGTATCAGCGATTAGCTCGGTCGGCATGTGCTACAGCCAAAACGCCAAGACCTTGGATGATTACTACGATCGTCTGGATCAGCGTGAATTACCTATTGTGCGTGGTTACCAACTCACCATGGATGATGTGCTGCGCCGCTTCATCATTCAACGCCTGATGTGTAATTTCGAATTGTCGGTGCGCTCTTTGGAACAAGCCTATCCGATCAAGTTTGAAACATACTTTCGCCTCGAGTTGGCGCAGCTTGCCGAGCTACAGCATTTAGGTTTGTTGACCATAGATAGCGATTGGATTGAAGTAACCCTCAAAGGTCGGCTGCTGATACGGAATATCTGCATGATTTTCGATCGCCATCTGCAGCAAGCGCGGCAGCTATACTCAGCACCATTACGGTACTCGCGCACGGTATAGATGTGACCTTACTCTCCCTGCTGCCGATCTTCCTGGTGGGTTTGCTCGGTGGTGTGCATTGTGTCGGTATGTGTGGCGGTATCGTCGGCGCGTTTGCAGTCGCCACTCCACGCCAGACGATACCTATTCGGTTGGACGCTGTTGCACTTCGTGCGAGCACGTTCACCGATGCCGGACCGCGTATTTTGGTATTCAATCTTGGCCGTATCGGTAGCTATATGCTAGCCGGGACGCTGGCAGGATTGATCGGTAGCGTGCCTCTCATGATCAACCTCGCGAGCTTGCAGACTGCAGTGTATTGGCTGGCTAACCTGATGCTGATGGCGCTTGGTCTGACGCTGATGAATCTGTGGCACGGCTTGTCCCGAATCGAGGCAATAGGCCAGTGGCTATGGCGCCGTCTGCAACCTTCGGTGCGGAATTTACTCCCAGTGCAGCGCAACTCTCAGGCTTTGGCATTAGGTGGCTTATGGGGTTGGGTGCCATGCGGCATGGTGTACAGCGTATTGATGACGGCTTTACTCAGTGGGTCACCATCTCGCGGCGCGCTGGTCATGCTGGCCTTTGGCCTGGGTACCCTACCGCTACTGTTTGGTATGGGCTTGGCGGGTGCTTCGATACAGCCGCTGCTTCAACGTCTGTGGGTACGACGGCTTGCCGGATTGTTAGTTTTAGGCTTTGGTCTTATCGGTCTACTGCGTACAAGTACGGGTTTGTCGAATCCGTGGATCGATGCACTGTGCATCACGCCAATCGCACACTAATGTTGGCCAGGTATTGATACTGACAACCATGGGGTCTTCGGTCATCTCGTCACTGCAATCACCGGACTGCTTTCATTGCGGCTTACCCGTACCGTCGGGGTCTCAATGGTCAGTGCAGATTGACGACGTTGATCGGACAATGTGCTGTCCCGGTTGCGCCGCCGTTGCGCAGACGATCGTCGATAGCGGGCTGACAGATTATTACCGTACGCGTCAGAGCATGCCGCAGGGCGTGGTTGACGCTGTGCCATCAGCCCTCAAGCTGTATGACCTGCCCGAACTTGCTCGGCAATTCAATCGTGCTGACGTCAGCGCCGAGGTCATCCTGTCGGTTGAGGGTATTCGTTGCGCCGCTTGCGTTTGGTTGATTGAGCGTCGTCTCGCCCAAGTGCCGGGACTGACTGCCGCCAACCTCAACGTCACCACCGAGAAACTGCAAGTGCGTTGGGATACATCGATATGCCAGCCCAGCGACATTCTGCAAGCGGTCCATGAAGTCGGCTACAAAGCTTACCCGTTTGATCCGATAAAGCACGGCGAGCTGCTCCGAAAAAATTCAAGACAGCTATTCAAGCGCTGGTTTGTGGCTGGGTTGTCGATGATGCAAGTGATGATGTACGCAGTGCCAGTCTACTTGACCGATGAGGGCGGTATCGAGCCTGAGATGGCGCAGCTGATGCGTTGGGCGAGTTTGCTGCTCACTGTGCCGGCCGTGTTTTACTCAGCCTCGCCATTTTTCAAGGGCGCACTCACTGATCTGCGTGCTCGCAGCGTGGGCATGGATGTGCCCGTGGCGCTGGGTATTGCCGCGGCATTCGTTGGTAGTTGTTACGCCACCGTGATGAATCAAGGCGAGGTGTATTTTGATTCGATCACGATGTTCATTTTTTTGCTGCTTGGTAGCCGCTATCTCGAACTGATTGCACGACGGCGGGCCGCGACATCATTAGAGCGTTTGCAGCATGCGCTGCCCGAAGCGGCATGGCTATTGAAGGATTTTCCTGCAGACCGATCGCCGACTCAGGTCGCCGCTACGCAGCTACGTGAGGGTGATGTCGTGCTGGTGAAACCGGGTGATGTGGTGCCGGCTGATGGCGTTATTCTTGAAGGCGACACTGCGATCGATTTATCGCTATTAACCGGTGAAAGCGAGCCGCATTGCAAACAGCTGGGTGATACGGTAGCGGGCGGCGCAGTGAATGTCAGTGCGCCTGTCTACCTGCGTATAAGCAAACTCGCTAGGGAAAGCACGCTGGCTGCTTTGATCCGACTCATCGAGCAAGCCGGGCAAGCCAAGCCAAAAATCGCGCAATGGGCTGACCGCGTCGCGGCCTGGTTTGTAGCAGGTTTGTTGTTGCTTGCTATTTCAGTTTTGGTTTTCTGGCTGTGGCATGACGCGACGCGCGCGTGGCCGATTGCGATCGCGGTGTTGGTGGTGTCATGTCCGTGCGCATTGTCTTTGGCGACGCCATCGGCGCTGGCCGCCGCCACCAATCAGTTGCTGCAACGTGGTGTGTTGCTGATACAGCCGCATGTACTCGAGACCCTGCATCGTGCGACGCACATCGTGTTCGACAAAACCGGCACGCTGACTGAAGGCCGGCCGGTACTGCGGAAAACTACCTTGCACAGCACACTCACCGAAATACAAGCGCTACAGATTGCAGCGGCACTGGAAGTCGCCAGTGCGCATCCAATCGCGCAGGCATTTACCCCATTCGCGGACGCTGCTTTGCAGGCGCAGCAGATTCAAAATGTGCAAGGGCAGGGGATTGAGGCGCAGATCAATGGAAAAACCTACCGTATCGGTAACGCAGGGTTTGTCGCTGGTTTCGCGGGCCCCAAGCCGACACAGCAGTCTAATCAGCAATTCATTCAGCAATCCGGTGCGCATTATGTTAACGGCGTGAGTGAGATTTACCTCGGCGCCGAGCAGGAATGGATTGCGAGTTTTGCCCTGGCCGATGGACTCAAGCCGGAGGCGCAGTCAGTGGTTGACTGGTTCAAGGCTCGCGGTCAGCGGGTGGTGTTGTTGTCGGGCGATGCTATCGATATCACCCAGCACATCGGTACCACACTGGGTATTGACGAGGTTCACGGTGCCATGCTGCCGGATCAGAAGATGACATTTGTTCAGCGTTTGCAGCAGCAAGGAGCGAAGGTTGCAATGATTGGCGATGGCATGAACGACGCCGCTGTTTTGCGCACCGCCGATGTATCTTTTGCGATGGGGTCGGGTGCGGCGCTGGCGCAGTCGCATGCTGACGCAGTTTTACTGTCCGGTGGCTTAATGTCGCTGAGGCATGCGGCGAGTACGGCCGATGTCTGCATGCGGGTGATTAGGCAAAATCTGGCGTGGGCAACTTTGTACAATTTGGCAGCAATTCCTGCTGCTGCCATGGGTATGCTGAGTCCGTGGATGGCGGGGCTCGGTATGTCGGCTAGCTCGGCGCTGGTGGTGCTTAATGCGCTCCGGCTTCAGCGTAGCTGAGCAGGTTTTTACCGTAAAGAATCATGGAATCCCTTTATCTGCTCATACCCCTGTCAGTGGCCATTGTTTTCTTTGCACTTTGGGTCTTCTTCAAAGCAATGGATAGCGGTCAATTTGATGATCTCGAGGGCCCCGGTATGCGCATCCTGCAAGACGATGACCGCGTCCATGACGACGTCCATACCTCTGAAATCAATAACAAGAAATAAGCCAAACAAGGCGCCTCGGGGCTTCCAGCCCTTTTTGACCCAAGTCAAGGAATTCGAGACCCCCGGCACGTAACCTCCGCCCGGATTTGTCGTAATCCGTCTTTCATTCCAGAGGAGTTCCCGTGGACACAGCACAAAACTACAACTATCGCGTGGTCAAGCAGTTCGCGATCATGACGGTGGTGTGGGGCGTGGTGGGCATGCTGGTGGGGGTCATCATTGCCGCTCAGCTTGCATACCCTGCGCTGAATTTCGATATCCCTTGGTTGACCTATGGCCGACTCAGGCCGTTGCATACCAATGCAGTCATTTTTGCATTTGGCGGCTCGGCGCTGTTTGCCACCTCTTACTACGTGGTACAGCGTACCTGTCAGGTGCGGTTGTTCTCCGATGCGTTGGCGGGCTTCACCTTCTGGGGTTGGCAGTTAGTGATTGTGCTGGCCGCGATCACACTACCGCTTGGCTTCACCAGTGGTAAGGAATACGCCGAGCTCGAGTGGCCAATTGATATTTTGATTGCATTAGTTTGGGTATCGTATGCAGTGGTATTTTTTGGCACGCTAATTAAGCGCAAGGTCTCGCATATCTACGTCGCTAATTGGTTCTATGGTGCATTCATCCTGACGGTTGCACTACTGCATATTGTGAACTCGGCAGCCATGCCGGCTACCTTGACCAAGTCCTACTCGGCGTACACCGGCGTGCAAGACGCCATGATCCAATGGTGGTACGGACATAATGCGGTGGGATTTTTTCTGACTGCGGGCTTTCTCGGCATGATGTACTACTTCATACCGAAGCAAGCAGAGCGACCGGTCTATTCATACCGCCTGTCGATTGTTCACTTCTGGGCGTTGATCTTTACTTACATGTGGGCCGGCCCGCACCATTTGCATTACACCGCCCTGCCAGATTGGACGCAGTCACTCGGCATGGTGTTCTCGTTGATTCTGTTGGCACCAAGTTGGGGTGGCATGATCAACGGCATCATGACCCTCTCCGGCGCATGGCACAAACTACGTAATGATCCAATTCTGAAATTCCTGATTGTTTCACTTTCGTTTTACGGCATGTCGACCTTCGAGGGCCCGATGATGTCGATTAAGACAGTCAACTCGCTCTCCCATTACACCGATTGGACAGTCGGCCATGTGCACTCAGGTGCGCTCGGTTGGGTTGGCCTGGTCTCGATGGGATCGATTTACTACTTGTTGCCGCGTTTATCCGGCAAAAAAGAGATGTGGAGTACTCGCCTGATCGAGGTGCACTTCTGGACCGCAACGATTGGCATCGTGCTGTACATCGCTGCCATGTGGATTGCGGGTGTGATGCAGGGTTTGATGTGGCGCGCGGTCAATGACGATGGCACGCTGACCTACAGCTTTGTCGAGAGTGTGAAAGCAACCTTCCCGTACTACGTCGTGCGTTTGGTGGGTGGTTTGCTGTATTTGGCGGGTATGTTGATCATGGCCTACAACACATTCAAGACCGTGGTCGATAGCAAACCAGCGGATACCCGTATCCCCTTGATGGGCGCACACGCCTGATCACCGGAGAGCTCAATGAAACTGACACATGATGTAATTGAACGCAAACCCTGGTTGCTGATCGTATTGGTGCTGCTGGTGGTCAGCGTCGGTGGTTTGGTCGAGATCGTGCCGCTGTTTTTCCAGAAGTCGACCACGGAGCCCGTCGCGGGTCTTACGCACTACAGTCCGCTACGCTTGGCCGGTCGTGATATCTACGTGCGAGAGGGTTGCTATAACTGTCACTCGCAAATGATCCGACCACTGCGTGCCGAGACCGAGCGCTATGGTCATTATTCGGTCGCGGGCGAGTTCGTTTTCGATCGTCCTTTTCAGTGGGGCTCAAAACGCACTGGTCCGGATTTGGCGCGCGTCGGTGGTCGTTACTCTGACGAGTGGCATCGTGCTCACCTCAATAATCCGCGCGATGTGGTGCCGGAGTCGAATATGCCGGGATACCCCTGGTTAGCCAGTACTGCACTTGAGCCGGAATCGATCGTGCCCAAGCTCAGAGCCTTGCAGCGCTTGGGTGATGGTTATACCGACGCAGAAATCACCGCCGCTCCCAAAGAACTCGCCGGCAAGACCGAGCAAGATGCGCTGGTCGCCTACCTGCAAGGCCTCGGTATACAGATCAAGGCAAGGAGATAACCATGGACTTTGCTAATTGGATATCGGATGCACGGACGGTAATGACGCTGGTGAGTCTGCTGACATTTATCGGCATCGTGTACTGGGCTTTCATAGCACACCGTAAGCAAGACTTCGACGAAGCGGCGATGCTGCCATTCGCCGATGATGAATACGAAAATGCAAACCGCAAGCAGGAGCCTACTCATGGCTGATTTCATGAATGATTTTTGGAATATCTACATTGCGATTCTGGTTGCGCTGTCCATCATCGGTTGCGCGTGGTTGCTGTGGTCGCAGTCCAAGGTGCAAGTCAGCGTGCCCAAAGATGGCGAGGTAGGGACCACCGGTCATGTGTATGACGGACTGGAAGAGCTCAACAATCCGATGCCGCGTTGGTGGATGTGGCTGTTCTATATCACTATCGTGTTCGGCGTCGTCTATCTCGCCCTATACCCGGGGTTTGGCAGCTACGCGGGCAAACTTGGGTGGCAGTCGGTCGGGCAGTATCAGGAAGAAATCAAGGTGGCCGAGGCCGAGATCGGCCCAATGTTCGAAAAATACAAAGCAACCGATCTCAAGTTGCTAGCGGCGGACAGCAAAGCGAATGCCATGGGTGAGCGCTTGTTCCTGACATATTGCGCGCAATGTCATGGCTCAGATGCTCGTGGTAACAAAGGTTATCCGAATCTCGCTGATCGAGACTGGTTACACGGTGGCGATCCCGAGACCATCAAACTCTCTATCCTGAAAGGTCGGCACGGACAGATGCCCGCTATGGGTGCAGCGGTGGGCTCGGAAAAAGATATCGAGTCAGTTGCCCACTATGTGCTGTCGTTGTCCGGGTCAGCACATGATTCAATCAAGGCTAACGCGGGTCGGGAAAAGTTTGCGGTCTGCGCCGCTTGCCATGGTGCCGATGGTAAAGGTATGGCGGCTATGGGTGCGCCGAATCTCACCGACAAGACTTGGCTGTACGGTGGCAGCGTGGCCACAATCATGGAGACCATACGCCTGGGTCGAAACAATGTGATGCCCGCATTTGACGAGTTTCTGGGCGAGGCTAAGGTGCACTTACTTGCGGCTTATGTGTGGGGGCTGTCGAATAATCAAAGTGACGCAGCGACTGCAAAGTAGCTGCTGCGCAGTAGGCGAGATCTTGGTATGGAAAACCCGTCATCAGACGTCGCCGTCATCCACATGTATCAAGCGCGGCAGGAGATTTACCCGCGCGAGATTCAGGGCCGATACGCGAGTGTGCGTTGGCTTTTTGTCTGGCTGACACAGTTGGTGTTTTACGGTGTTCCGTGGCTACAGTGGAATGGACGCCAAGCAGTATTGTTCGATCTGGCTGCCCGAAAGTTTTATATTTTCGGTATCGTGCTGTGGCCGCAAGACTTCATCTACCTGGCGGCCTTACTTATTATTTGCGCCTATTCGCTATTTTTGTTCACGGCGATTTTCGGGCGTGTCTGGTGCGGCTTCGCCTGTCCGCAAACGGTGTACACCGAGATCTTCATGTGGTTCGAGCGCAAGATCGAAGGCGATCGTAGCGCTCGAATGCGGCTGGATCGGCAGCCGATGTCGATACAAAAATTCACACGTAAAACTACTAAACATTTGGTATGGATGAGTTTTGCGCTCTGGACCGGTTTTACTTTTGTGGGCTATTTCACGCCCATCCATCTGCTCTCGCAAGAGATTGCTACCTTCTCACTCGGGCCTTGGGAATGGTTTTGGGTATTGTTCTACAGCTTTGCAACCTACGGTAATGCAGGTTGGATGCGTGAGCAAGTATGTAAATACATGTGCCCCTACGCGCGCTTTCAAAGTGCGATGTTCGATAAAGATTCGCTCATCATCACTTATGACAAGGAGCGTGGTGAGCCTAGGGGTGCGCGTGGCAAGTCAGATAGCGTCACATCACAAGCCTTGGGCGACTGCATCGATTGCTCGATGTGTGTACAAGTCTGCCCGACCGGTATCGATATACGTAATGGACTACAGTACGAATGTATAGGCTGTGGCGCATGTGTCGACGCTTGTAATCGTGTGATGGACAAGATCGGCATGCCGCGTGGTCTGGTGCGGTTTTGGACGGATCATGCGATGCGCTACCGCTGGAATTCCGCGCAAATTTTTCGGCATGCATTTCGGCCACGTGTCCTGATATACAGCGGGATCTTGATCATGATCGTCAGTGTGTTCTTTGGCACACTATTTAACCGTATACCGCTAAAAATGGATGTGATTCGAGATCGTGGTGCCTTGGGCCGCGAAATTGAAGACGGTATGATTGAAAATGTCTATCGTTTGCAAATCATGAATACGGATGAGGCCGCGCATCGCTACAAGCTGACGGTGGAAGGCATACCCACCATACATATTCAGGGCGGTGACGAGATTGCGCTTTCGGGCACCGAGTCACGCGCGGTACCGGTATCGGTTCGAACAGCAAGTGGACAAGGCGACAAGGGTTCGAACAAGATTTATTTCACGCTCACTACCGTGGATGATCCATCGGTGATGGTGAAAGAAAAAGCGGTATTTTTTGTGCCGCGTTGAGGACGCAAGATATGGCTATTAAATCAATCGTAAATGAGCCAGTGCAACCGTGGTATCGCCATCGCTGGCCCTGGCTACTAATGGCTGGCCCGATGGCGGTATTGGTGGCGGGTTTCATCACCATGTGGATTTCTTTCTCCGGTGCCGATGCCCTGGTCGTCGATGACTACTACAAACAGGGCAAAGCGATTAATCAAGATCTGCGCAGAGATCAAACAGCTGCAACACTTGGGCTATTTGCTGAATTACGTTACGACGCTGCCAGCGGCACACTGTCAGGTCAAATTGGTGGCGCACATAGTGCTCGCACAATCCAGCTGTCACTGGTACACCCAACCATGCCAAAAAAGGATCATCAGTTCGTACTGCCCTTGAGTTCTTCAGGCACATTCAGTGTTTCTCTTCCGATGCTTGAGCGAGCGCGTTGGCAAGTGCAACTCGAAGACGCTGAGCGTCAGTGGCGTCTGAATGGAAACTGGCCTTGGCCGGAGCAAAGAAATATCGACATCCGATCGCTGATGGAATCTTAGCGAACACCGCCAACGCAAGGTGATTGACCAGCCCCGGTCTACAACAAAGCCAACATGATTGGCGCAGGGGCAGAAGGAGATAAAGCAATGCTGAAGCTTGCGATGACCGTACTCTGGCCCGCCTTTCTGTCGGCGATCTTGGCTGAGGGCTTGTTCTTTTCCTTGTTCGATCCCACCGATTTAATGCTGGTTGGTGGGCGCGTCGATATGCCGCCACTTGCAGCGTACACCATCGGGTTTTTCTTTTTCTGGACTATCTGTGCGCTCGCCAGCATGATCAGTATGTATCTGGTGAGAACCGAGAACCCGCAGCCGCCATTTTGAAAGCGTTTAAAAAAGCGGAGAATGATTGGTGATGCCTGGCGCGTGGAGGATAAGAACCAAATGCGTTGGCTTCTAACGCAGTCAAGCGGGATCGCAGGACTCCGTTCCCGCAGCGATCGCCCGCAAGCGTTCGGGTTGAAGTAACTCGATCTCCCGGTTCGCAACCCGCAACAAGCCTTGTCTTTTCAAACGTGATAGCAAGCGGCTGATACTTTCGATCGTCAGGCCGAGATAATTACCGATTTCCTCGCGGGACATGCGCAATTGAAACGCTGTAGACGAGTAGCCTCGCGCCGCGTAGCGCGATGCCAGATTTACCAAGAAGGCAGCAAAGCGCTGCTCGGCGCGCATATTGCCCAGCAATAGCATGACGTTCTGTTCGCGCGTGATCTCACGACTCATCATGCGGTGGAAGTGATGCAGCAGCGTAGGTATGGTGCCGAATAATTCCTCCAGCCGGGGAAATGGAATCTCGCAAACCTCGCTATCCTCCAGCGCCATGGCATCGCAGTGATGCTGGTCGGTGCTGATGGCGTCCATGCCCAGCAGTTCGCCAGCCATTTGGAATCCGGTGATCTGTTGTTCGCCGGAGGGCGTGATCTGATAGGTCTTGAAGTGACCGAGCCGAACCGCGTACAGATTGGTGAAGGGGTCGTCCATGCGGTACAACAGCGTATCTTTGCGCACTTTGCGACGCCGACCAATAATCTGATCGAGCTTTTCCAGATCGGTATCGCCCAGACCCATGGGCAAACAAAGCTGATGCATGCTGCAAGTTGCACAGCTCTCTCGCAAACTATGGAGATTCACCGGGCTGTCTGCGCTGGCAAGGGTCGGTATCATATTTGTAATTATTCGTTATATGCTGACTTTAGCGCATACCGAAAATTAATTCTACCGGGCAAGCAATGGGGTTAATTTAGAGCCGGGTTAATTCGGGATCGGTTCATACGGC
>CAZZMV010000043.1:0-11534 GCA_964655425.1 uncultured Bifidobacterium sp. | reverse complement strand
GCGGCGCCTCGTCGCTCCGGCGCCATTTGAGTCGCATTGATTTGCAATGTGTTGTGCATCATGTAAAAGCCTAAGCCAAAGAAAAAGCAGGCCGGCATACTTAACCACCACACTGGGCTATAGCCTAGCGTTACCATGGCTAGGGCCATCAAGCAGACGCCGAAACGAACCAATCGGTGCTCACCAAGCCGGCGAACAAAAATTGGTGAAAAAATTGCGAACAGAAGGCCGCCTATACCGAAAAGCATCACCACAGATCCGGCACTTGCCAGCGATAAATCCAAACGTAAATGCAATATCGTCGGTATGAACGCTAGCGTACCGAACACCAAAGCTCCTTCCAGGAACACGCTAAACAGAACCATGCGTGCCCAATCAATAGCAAATACTTTGCGAAAAGATTTCAATAGCGACCGAATGCCGCTGTCGTGAATTTCACCTCGCGTCAAAGCTTGCGCTGGTAAGGTCGATCGAAGGCGCGTCAGATAAATACCGGTAATCAGGAACGTTAGTGCAATCAATAAAAACGGAAAGCGCCAATCTAAACAGTCAGCGCAAAATCCACCCACCATTACACCGACGCCATTACCAAGAATCAGACCAATCATGAATCGTGCGAGCACGGCTTGCCGTTCACTGTAGTCGACCACATCACCTATCCATGCCATTGACAAAGGAATAAGTGCAGCACAACTCGCGCCTGCTAGCACTCTAGACACTAACAGCGCAGTTAAGCCGGGCGAGGCTGCGCAAAATGCGCTTGTCAGTGAACATAGCAAGCACCCGATTGATATCACCAAATATTTACCGTAGCGGTCACCCAGCGGGCCAAACAGAAGTTGGGCAAACCCGTAAGCGATACTGAATACCGTGATCACAGCGGATGCAGCGCCTATGCCGACTGAAAAATCAGCCGATAGCCTCACCAGCATCGGGTCTGCAACCCGCATCGACATACCGCTACCGAACGCAGCTAAGCCCAGCGCAATGAAGGCACTACGAGGAACATTTGGCCTCTGCACGACTGAAAGATTGTCATCCTCGGTCATAGCGTCTGCCTGCTCTCAAATGAGCGCTCGACACCCCGAATCGGATCAATAAATGAAATAGCGCTGGCGAGTAGCTTGAGTGGCGCGGTGTAATCGTCAACACCAGCGGGTACCGCAGACGGATAGAACCGATCGTTGAGAATCGGGATGCCGAGAGCACTCATATGAATGCGTAGCTGATGCATTTTTCCGGTATCAGGGCGAAGTTCATAGTGCCCAATTGACTCAGCCTGAGACAACAATTCAATATGTGTAAACGCGTTTGGCTCACCTGGGATCTGTTTGACGCGGAAAAATTGCTCGTCACGGACGATGCGACTCGCTATGACCTGCGGAAAGCTGAGATCTGATCTAATCGGCGCCAACGCTTTATAGATCTTGTGAATTTTTTTGAACCGGAACAACGATTGCCATTGGGGGCGCGTTGCTGGATTCATTGAGAACATGATGATGCCCGCCGTCTCACGATCCAACCGATGAATGGGGGAAATGGTTTGCAGCTGGGTCTTACGGCGTAACCTCACCAATAGCGACTCATGCAAATACTTCCCGCCTGGCGTCACCGGCACGAAATGGGGCTTGTCGACCACCATCAACTCGTCGTCCTGATACAGCACCTCTTCGTCGAAAGGAATGCGTGGCTCATCCAGTCGCTCGCGGTAATAAAAGAAGCGTAAGCCGCCAATATAGCGATCGTCATAATTCAACCGCGCACCATCATCGCGGCGCACATCGCCACGTGACATGCGTAAGCGCCATGCTTCCTCGGGCACCATGGGAAAACGAATCGCCAAGTACTCGCCCAGTGTGGTCCATGGGCCATGGGGCAACCATGCAAAACTAGGTGCGACCCCATCGCGCATAGGCAGCACAGCCGGGACGTTGAAGGCGCTGTAATCGGCAGTCAATATCGAACAGGATCAACGAGGGTTTGAAGCGACCGGCCGCCAGACCATAGGGCGCGCCAACCAGGAGGCCATGGCAAGGCGGGCCCTGTATACGCCGCTACGTTAGCGCGTAACGGAATGACAGGCAGCGATGCTGGCAAGCTCGCATCGAGGCTGTCGCTGCCGAGTGCGTAGCAATAATCGGGCAGCAAGCTGTCACAAACCTGCGCGAACCAGTGCGCGTGATCTTCATCGCGCCCGAGTGCTCGAGCCAAACCTTGCGGATCAAATCGCGCGAGCGCCGAACACAAGTCGCCTACTGAATCACCAGGGCTATCGCCCCAACCGATTACCGGATTCAGGTTGTACTCCGCACCAGAGCCATACCAACCTTCGCGCCAACTGCGTTGGTACCACTGTCGCTGGCCTGTGAAAAGGTGCCAGCGCCAATGCAAGCCGGAAGGCTTTGGCCAACTATAGAGATACAGTCGTTGATAACCCGCTTGATGCAGTTGTCTGATCATTGCCATCAAGCGGCCGTGAGGCATGCGATCAGGAGGCGCCGATCGAAAATGAATCGGCTCACCATCCGCATGCTGCACTTGGTCGCATGACAAGTTCAAATCAAGGGTACGACCTTCGCTGCCAAAGCGAGCTGAAATCCAGCCCGTCATCAAGTTGACGGCAGTGATGACGCCGTAACCGCGATAACGGTGAAAGATGACGGTGCCCGGCGCAACAGGCTTCATTGGGGTAAAGACCTTGAATTCACGACAGAACAGAGTTTACTGTCATCACAGCTTGTTCGTATGCTGAATAAAGGAAGCGATTTGCGAACCAATTAAGTCGTTCCTTGCATCGAGAGCAACTCGCTACATAAACTCATGCCAAGTTAGCATTGGATTTCGGCGCCTGACCACTCGTACCATGGCGGTCCATCTTGTCTCGGATGGCGGGCAAGGCCGGTGACCAACGCCAGCCTTGCTTAGCATTTCAGGAGTGGTTCCAACCGAGCCACTCCTTTTTTTATCGCGCTATCATCGGCGCACCAACATCTCCGAGACTGCATCATGAGCTTGCGCATCATCGCCACCGGCGGCACCTTCGACAAAAGCTATGATCCGCTCACCGGCGCACTGGTTTTTGTCGAAAGTATTTTGCCTACGGCGATCGCCCGTGCGCGCGTCACGCTATCGGTTAGCTTCGAGCCTTTGTTGGCGCTTGACTCCCTGGACATGAACGACACGCATCGCGCACAGATCTTGTCGGCTTGTGAGCGCAGCCCAGAGAACAACATCGTGATTATTCATGGTACCGATACCATGCGCGAAACCGCGCAAGTCATCGGGGCAGCCGGCTTGAAAAAAACAGTCGTGCTAGCGGGCGCTATGGTGCCCTACCGGATCGAATCTTCTGATGCCCTATTCAATTTGGGATTTGCATTTGCCGCCGCGCAGTTGAGCGCGCCAGGCGTGTTTGTCGCCATGAATGGCCAGTTGTTTGCGTGGGACCGCGTACAAAAAAACAAAACCGCCGGGGTATTCGAGAGCAGATAGCAAGCGCTATTTGCCGATACAAAAACGGCTGAATATAGCGCCCAGTAGATCATCCGAAGTGAAAGCGCCGGTGATGCTGCTTAATTGTTCTTGGACCAGCCGCAATTCTTCGGCAAATAAATCAAGCGAATGATCGCCGCTATCGGCATGTTGCCCTGCGATGGTGAGATGTTGATGCGCCTGCTGTAACGCCAGCAAATGCCGCTCACGCGCGAGATAAATTGATTGATCGGTTTGCTGCCAGCCGGCGACGTGCAACAGCGCCGACTTGAGCAGGCTTATGCCGTTACCAGTTGCGGCCGACAAATAAATGTGCGTCGCATCGGGCTGCTGCTCGACCGCTGGCCGGTGCCCTGATAGATCGATTTTGTTCCAGATCCGAAGCAGCGGCAGCCGCGCGGGCAGTCGTGCCACCAAAGCTTCGTCCGCACGGGTTGGGCCGCGATTTGCGTCGAGAATGTGCAGCACAACATCGGCTTGCTCGACTGCCGCCCAGGTTCGCGCAATGCCAATACGCTCGACTTCGTCACCCACGTCCTCGTCATCGCGGATGCCAGCGGTGTCGATGACGTGAATCGGTATACCCTCGATTTGTATCGTTTCAGATACCCGATCGCGCGTGGTGCCAGCGATCGGGGTGACGATTGCAATGTCTGCCCCGGCGAGTGCATTCAACAATGAGCTTTTGCCGACATTTGGCAACCCGGCCAGCACAACCTTAAGGCCGCTGCGCAGCAACGCGCCCTGCCCCGCTTGGGCCATGACGTTTTCCAGACTGTCGCGGATCGCTTGCAAACGGCCGCGCGCGTTAGAAGTTTCAAGAAATTCGATTTCTTCTTCCGGAAAATCCAGGGTGGCTTCAACCAGCATGCGTAGTTGAGTGACTTGCGCGACCAAATCGGTAATCACCGCGGAAAACGTGCCAGTCAGTGACTGTGTGGCCAGGCGGGCAGCAGCCTCGGTCGACGCTTCGATCAAGTCTGCTACCGCCTCTGCCTGTGCCAGATCAAGCTTGTTGTTCTGAAATGCGCGAAAGGTGAATTCACCCGGTTGCGCGTGCCGAAGGCCGATGCTTGCGCCGGCTTCCATGCAGCGACTCAGCAACATCTGCAACACCACTGGACCACCGTGACCCTGAAGCTCGAGCACTTCTTCGCCGGTGTAGGAATGCGGCGCTTCGAACCAGATCGCCAAACCGCGATCAATCACGGCGCCGTCCGCAGCAACAAAGCTCACGTATTTGGCATGGCGAGCGTGAAGAGCCTGATCGTCCAAGCCGCACACTGCACGCGCCAATGACATCAGTCCGCGACCTGAAATTCGCACCACACCAATGCCACCACGACCTGGCGCGGTGGC
Organism: uncultured Bifidobacterium sp.; assembly: GCA_964655425.1. Classification (GTDB taxonomy): domain Bacteria; phylum Pseudomonadota; class Gammaproteobacteria; order Burkholderiales; family Burkholderiaceae_D; genus Pernthalerella. The sequence continues at coordinate 6,683 of CAZZMV010000043.1, read as the reverse complement.
GATGGCAGCGATCGGTGCCGTATCGGGAAACATGCTCGAATTCTAGTCGGAATAAAAAAGTCCGCACCAGGGTGCGGACTCGGCTGTTAATGGAATGCAGTATCGCTGCTTAAGCCTTGCCAGCTTCCGATTGTTTGGTAATCGCCCATTGCTGTGCGATTGAAAGAATATTGTTAACTACCCAGTAAAGTACCAAGCCGGACGGAAAATAAAAAAACATGAACGAGAACACCAGCGGCATGATCATCATCACTTTGGCCTGAATCGGATCAGGCGGCGTGGGGTTCAGTTTGGTTTGCACATACATCGATACGGCCATGATGATGGGCAGCAGACCGATCGGCATGTCCAAGCCCGGCAGCGTGCCAAACAATGTGTCGGGAGCCGACAGGTCGTGAATCCAACCCAGCCACGGCGCATGCCTCATTTCCACACTGGCTAACAGTACCCAGTACAGCGCAATAAACACGGGGATTTGCACCACGATAGGCAAGCAACCACCCAGCGGGTTGATCTTTTCGGTTTTATACAACTCCATCATGGCCGCATTCATTTTCTGCGGATCGCCCTGGTGACGTTCACGAATCGCTGTCATCTTCGGCGTCACCAGCTTCATCTTGGCCATGCTGCGGTAGCTTGCGGCGGACAGCGGGAAAAAAGCAAGCTTGATGAGAATGGTGAGGAAAATGATGGTCCAGCCCCAGTTACCCAGCAGGGTGTGCAACTGTGTCATCAACCAGAAAATCGGCTTCGCGATCAGCGTCAGCCAACCATAGTCTTTTACCAAGTCGAAGTCGGTCGCAAATTGCTCCAGCATGACCGACTCTTGCGGACCCGCGTAGAATTTTCCTTCATGTACAGCGCTGCTGTTGGGGGCGACTTGGCCGATCGGCATGATGGCACCAACGGCGTACAAGCGCGGCCCTACCTTGCGTGTAAAAAGTTCGTGGTCGCCTTTTGAGATCGGCGCAAAAGCCGAAACAAAATAATGCTGCACCATCGCCACCCAACCTTCGGGCGTGCGCGCGGCGACCGGATTTTTCCCTTTCTCGATATCTTCAAAACTCACTTTGCGGTATTTTTCCGCATTGGTGTACAGCGCGGGGCCGGTGAAGGTCGAGTAAAAATAAGAATCGCCACCCAGCTTGCTGTCGTCCCGCACCAGCTGCGCGTAGATCGATGGCGTGATGACATTGCTGCTGTGATTTGCGACTTCGTGTTTGATGCCGATATCGTATTCACCGCGCTTCAATGAATAGGTCTTGGTGACCTTGACACCACTCTGGTCGCCATCAAGCACAAGTTGCAACGTATCCCCGCTGCTCAGGGTGCGAACACCATCACGCGCCACAAACATCGAGCGATGGTTCGGGAAGTCGCCGCCAATCACACCACTCTGAGCCACATAGGTGTGGTTGATATTTTTTTGGAGCAGTACAACCGGGTTGCCGGTTTCCTTGCTGTCCTGATGCTTGAGCAGCTCGACACGCGTGATATCGCCACCCAGCGTGCTGATCTCGACTTTCAACAAATCCGTGGTCAGTGTGATTGCCTCCCCAGCGGTGGCCGGCGGGCTGGTCGCAGGCAATTCGCCAGTGGGCGCCGGCGCAGGCGCTGTGGCGCTCGGCTGCGGGAGTGAGGCGTCCTTCTGAGCTGCGGTGGCCTGGCTGGTGGCTTCGACCGACGGTGGCAGTGGCGGGTTGCTGTAGCGATTCCAGTTTTCCCACAGCATCAGTAATGACAGCGAGAAAACGACCAACAGCACAGTTCGTTTGATATCCATTGATTTTTTCGAGGTGAAGGCGGGTTAATGGTGTGCTTGTGATGGTTTTGGCCTGCGCTGACTAATCGGCGGCACTGGGTCAAATCCGCCGCGGTGCCAAGGATGACATTTGCACAGTCGCCGGCCAGCCAACGCACTACCTTTCACGGCGCCGTGTGCGGCAATCGCTTCACGAGCATAGTCAGAGCAGCTCGGGAAAAAGCGGCAATTCTGCCCGAGAAACGGACTGATGCAGAGTTTGTAGGTGCGCAATAGCGCCAACAAAACCCGCTTCATGTCGAGGGCACCGTATTTTTCGACAACAAAATTCGCAATTCCAAGCCCAGACTCGACTTCAAAGCGCTTGATGCGGCCGGCGATCCTTTTCTGAGTGGCGCTTGGCTCAACCGAATAATGCAATCGAAGGCGCCCAGTGCGGCATGCCGAAACACCTCGCGCGCTAGCCGCTTGATCAGATTTCGCGTTACCGATCGGGGTGCCAGCCGTTTAGCCACGACCACGCCGAGCCGGGCATGCCCAAGCGCGTTGGGGCGCATATACAGCACGAAATGTTCGGTTCGGTGCATAGGCCGCAAACGAAAAACGGATGAGAAATCATCCGTTTTTACGATACGTTTGTGTCTGCCGTAACCCTCCGGAGAACCGGACATGGTACGACCAAGCTTGGTTGGATCCTGCCGGGTCAGACAGCGAGCCGCTTGCGACCCTTGGCGCGGCGCGCATTCAATACGGCGCGGCCAGAACGCGTCGCCATGCGGGCGCGGAAGCCGTGGGTGCGCTTGCGACGAACGACTGAGGGTTGGAAGGTACGTTTCATGATGGTCTCGCGAAGTAATTGGGTGCAAAAACACGGGCAAGGCCGTTGCCAGACCAGCAACGAATTTTGAATCACAAATCCGATTGCGATACGGTCTTAGTGCATTGCGCAGAACCAACAATTAGACACCAGAATATGTATATCTGTCAATCACTTAACCCACCCCCTGTAACCGGTTGATGCACAAGCAAAAACCCGTTCCAAACAATGGCGAAGCACTCACTTCCAAGCAATAAAATCACGCATCGTCCTGTGGATAACTTGCGCTGGCGGCGGTAAAATGGCGGTTGATTCGGCCCGCGCAGGACAGTTCCCGCCAAGCGGCTGAAAATTCCGACTAACCATCATGTTTGAAGCGCACCGGCTGCTGCTTCTGTTTGGACTTTTGAATGGAAGAATTCTGGCAGACCTGCGCGCAACGGCTGCAGCAGGAGCTGACACCCCAACAATTCAGCGCCTGGATCAAGCCGCTTGCGCCGCTTGACTATGAAGAAGGTCGGCTGCGTATCGCGGCGCCTAACCGCTTCAAGCTGGATTGGGTCAAGACCCAGTTCGCCGCCCGCATTACCAGCATCGCTACAGAGTTCTGGCAATCACCGGTGGATGTGCAATTCGTACTTGATCCGCGCGGCGCTGTCGCCAAGCGACCGGCAGCTAGCGCACCAGCTGCGATCGCGCCCCTCAAGTCGCACTCAGAGGTCACGGAGCCCGGGCTCGATAACGCGCTGTTGCGCGACCAAAGCAAAATCAATACGGCACTGACGTTCGACAGTTTTGTTACCGGCAAGGCGAATCAGCTTGCACGCGCAGCGGCGATACAAGTGGCCGCCAATCCTGGCAGCTCTTACAACCCGTTGTTTCTCTACGGCGGCGTTGGCTTGGGCAAAACACATTTGATACACGCGATCGGCAATCAAGTGATGGCTGACAACCCCGGCGTGCGGATCCGGTATATCCATGCAGAGCAGTATGTGCGCGATGTAGTTACGGCTTACCAGCGCAAAGGCTTCGACGACTTCAAGCGCTATTACCACTCGCTCGATTTATTGCTGATCGACGATATCCAGTTTTTTGGCGGCAAAAGTCGGACTCAGGAAGAATTTTTCTATGCTTTTGAGGCGCTGATCGCTGCCAAGAAGCAGATCATTATTACGAGCGACACTTATCCGAAAGAGATCACCGGCATGGATGACCGGTTGATATCGCGTTTCGACTCCGGGCTGACCGTGGCGGTTGAGCCGCCCGAGCTTGAAATGCGAGTGGCGATCCTGCTGAAAAAAGCGCAGCAAGAGGGCGTCAAATTGAACGACGACGTTGCCTTCTTTGTCGCCAAGCATTTGCGCTCTAATGTTCGCGAGTTGGAGGGTGCGCTGCGCAAGATTCTGGCGTACTCGCATTTCCATGGTCGCGAGACCACGATCGATGTTGTGAAAGAAGCGCTGAAAGATTTGCTGTCAGTACAGAACCGTCAGATTTCGGTCGAGAACATTCAAAAAACCGTCGCGGACTTTTTCAACATCAAAGTCGCCGACATGTACTCGAAGAAGCGGCCAGCCAACATAGCACGACCACGTCAGATAGCGATGTATCTGGCCAAGGAGCTGACGCAGAAAAGCTTGCCTGAAATCGGTGAGCTTTTCGGTGGCCGCGACCACACCACCGTGCTACACGCGGTTCGCAAGATTGCCGCAGACCGTAGCAAGAATCCGGAAATCAATCATGAACTGCACGTGCTAGAGCAGACCCTGAAGGGCTGAGCTGAACCGAGACAACGAAATTATTTATGCAAACACCAGGTATTTTTTGCGAAAGGACACCATCATGCAGCTGGTAAAGACTCAACGAGATGCGCTGCTCAGGCCGCTGCAAATCGTGAGCGGTATTGTCGAGCGTCGGCACACGCTGCCGATTCTGGCCAATATCCTCATCCGTAAAGACGGTAATCAAGTGACCCTGCTGTCGACTGACATCGAGGTGCAGATTAGTACCCATGCAGCGATCGGTTCGGGCAGCGATGCCGCTGCCACCACAGTGGCAGCACGTAAGTTGCTCGATATCTTGCGTGCCCTGCCAGACGCCGAAGTGACGCTCTCAGTGACGAACAAGCGCATGACCCTCCAGTGCGGCAAGTCGCGTTTCGCACTGCAAACACTGGCGGCTGAAGAATTTCCGACCGTCGCTCAGGCAGAGCAATACGGCGCTCAGTTCAGCTTGCCGCAAAAAACACTCAAGCATTTGCTGAACATGGTGCATTTCTCGATGGCGCAGCAAGACATACGGTACTACCTGAATGGATTGCTGCTAGTGGTCGAAGGCAAGCACGTAATCGCCGTCGCTACGGATGGCCATCGTCTTGCCTTTAGCCAAATTACCACTGAGCAGGAGTTCGCGCGTCAGGAAGTGATTATTCCGCGCAAAACCATTATCGAGCTGCAGCGCCTGCTGGAGGAAACCGATGACCCGGTCAAACTGGCAATCGCCACCAATCAGGTGAAATTCGATTTTTCCAATATCGAGCTGATCTCGAAACTGGTGGAAGGGAAGTTTCCCGATTACACCCGTGTGATCCCCAAAGCCTATAAAAACAATTTCACGCTGGATCGTGAAGCGCTACTGCGCTCGTTACAGCGCGCAGCGATCATGACCTCCGATAAATTCAAAGGCGTGCGCTGCATGATCGAGCCGGGTAGTTTGAAAATCAGCTCGACTAACGCCGATCAGGAAGAGGCGGTGGAAGAGCTGGAAATTGATTATGCCGGTGACGCCATCGATATCGGCTTCAACGTGACTTATTTGCTCGATGTATTGAACAACCTCAAGTGCGACAGCATCAGTGTGTCATTAGGCGACGCTAACTCATCGGCACTGGTCACTATTCCGGATGACCCCAACTTCAAATATGTCGTGATGCCGATGCGTATCTGAGCCGAGGCGATCACCGAGCTTCGAAGGGGCCGCAGGGCCCCTTCGTGCCGTTATTGAAAGTCGCTAGTCAACGCTTTGCTTGATCAGGAACACCATGTCAGCCATACCTGCAGAAAACCCCAACGCCGCCAATCAGTACGGCGCGTCGTCAATTCAAATCCTGGAAGGCCTTGAGGCGGTTCGCAAGCGGCCCGGTATGTACATAGGCGACACATCGGACGGCACGGGCTTGCATCATCTGGTGTTTGAAGTGCTGGATAACTCGATTGATGAAGCGCTTGCGGGCCATTGCAGCGAAATACACGTCACTATTCATGCCGATAATTCAATTTCAATTACAGATAACGGACGCGGTATTCCAACCGGCATCAAATGGGATGACAAGCATGAACCGAAGCGCAGCGCTGCTGAAATTGTCATGACCGAATTGCACGCAGGCGGCAAGTTTGACCAGAATGCGTACAAGGTGTCAGGTGGATTGCACGGGGTGGGCGTGTCTTGCGTCAACGCGCTGTCCAAGCGACTGAAATTGACGGTACGTCGCGATGGCAAAAAGCATTTCATGGAATTTGCGCGGGGCGTGCCACAGAACCGGGAAATCGAGCAGCAGAACGGCGTTGAAGTGTCGCCGATCAAGGTGATTGGCGATACTGAGAAACGCGGCACCGAAGTCCATTTCTGGGCGGATGAAGAAATTTTTTCTCAGGTTGAGTTTCATTACGACATACTCGCCAAGCGTATTCGGGAGCTGTCTTTCCTGAATAATGGCGTGCATATCAAGTTGACCGACCAGCGTTCCGGCAAAGAAGAAGACTTCGCTTTCGAAGGCGGCACGCGCGGCTTTGTCGAGTACATCAACAAGAATAAAAATGTTTTGCACCCCACCGTATTTCAGGCGACCGGCGATCGCATGTCCGAGCACGGTACCAATATTTCGGTTGATGTATCGATGCAATGGAATGATGCCTTCAACGAGCAGGTACTTTGCTTCACCAATAATATCCCGCAGCGTGACGGCGGTACGCATCTGACCGGTTTGCGTGCGGCAATGACTCGCGTGATCAACAAGTACATTGAAGAACACGAGTTCGCGAAAAAAGCCAAAGTGGAAGTGAGTGGCGACGATATGCGCGAGGGATTGACCTGCGTGTTATCGGT
>CAZZMV010000042.1:0-11690 GCA_964655425.1 uncultured Bifidobacterium sp. | reverse complement strand
GTCTTGCGGCCGTGGTACTTCCTGCCATACCAACTGCCCGAACCCCGCTGCACAAAAGGTCGCGAATCGGTGATCGGCACAAAGGTTTGGTCCATCACGGTATACGGTTTGCTCGGCCCACGCAGATAGGGCTCGACCTTGGGTATTGCGTCTGGCGTATCGATCAAACCCGCGGGCACTTGATCGGGCGGTCCATCGTCTTGATAGTACGCACCGGGACGATTCGGTGTCGATGGCGCCGCAGGGCGCGATTCGGGAGCCGCCGGTGGGTCGCGATTGATGTTTTCTTCTCGGCTCGGCACGACCACGGTGCTACACGCGGATAGCATCACCCCTAGCGCCAACACACCTAAACGCGTTATCGACGATGGCAGTGAATAGCGAGTCATGTCAGGTCTGCACGAGCGTGCGGTGTCGCTGTATGCTCATTAAGGTACCGACCGCCAATGACAAGGTCATGAACGCAGTGCCGCCATAGCTCATGAAAGGCAGCGGTACGCCCACCACCGGCAGAATGCCGCTGACCATGCCCATGTTGACGAAAGCATAGACGAATAGCGATAAGGTGATTGAACCCGCCAACAAACGTGAAAATAGCGTGGGCGCGTTGGCAGCGATTAACAGGCCGCGCCCGATCAACATCAGATAAAGCACCAGCAGCACCGCATTACCGAGCAAGCCGAACTCTTCCGAGAACACTGCAAAAATAAAGTCGGTCGTACGTTCTGGAATGAACTCGAGATGCGCCTGTGAGCCATTCAACCAACCTTTGCCGATTAATCCGCCCGAGCCGATCGCAATCGTCGATTGAATGATGTGAAAACCTTTACCGAGCGGATCCGAGGTGGGGTCAATCAAGGTAAGCACCCGACCGCGCTGATAGTCATGCAGCATCGACCACACTAGCGGCAAGCTCAAGAGTCCGGCGATCAGCATGCCAATAATTAGTCGCCATGACAAACCCGCAAGGAAAATCACAAAAAATCCGGAAGAAACGACCAACATGGCGGTGCCCAAATCGGGCTGCCGCAGAATTAATCCAACCGGCGCCAACACCAGTAGGCCAGCGACCAGAAAGTCGCGCCAGCGGATCATGCCTTCCCGACGCTGGAAGTACCACGCCAGCATTAGCGGTAGTGCCAGTTTCATGATCTCCGACGGCTGAATGATGACACCCACATTAAGCCAGCGACGCGCGCCGTTTTTTACCAAACCAAACATGGCGACACCGACCAGCAAACCCAAACCAATCACGTAGATCGGTAACGCGAAGCGCATCAACTTTTGTGGCGGTATTACAGCAGCGACCCACATCACCATGATGCCGAAAGCGATGTTGCGCACATGGCCTTCGAAGCGGCCAGGAAAGTCCATACCCGCGGATGCCACTGCAAGGCACCCGAGCAGCATGATCAAACCAACGACGATCGCAAGCGAGCGATCAAAAATCAGCAAGCGACGCTTGATCGACTCAACGATCATGCTGCGCGCGTTATCTGCGTAGGACAGCATCAGGGTGCGCTCCTTTGCTCAGCATTCTTGTTGGCGCCACCACCTGCGGCGGGTGCGGGTGGCTTGCTTGGTGCGGTGGCAGTGCCGCTGCTTGCTGCCGAATTTGCAGGTGACGTGGCCGGCTTGGCGTCGGGCTTGCCCACCGCCGGCTTGTTCAACTCCGGCTTGGTTGATTCCGGCTTGGCCGCATCCGGTTTAGCCGGATCGGGTTTGCTTGCATCTGGCTTCTTGGTTTCAGGCTTGCTTGCATCAGCGCGAGTTTGCGTGTCAGCACTGGCTGCCTCGACCTTGGCGACCGGCTCATCCGGCCGTTTACCCAGCAAGTAGTAATCGATGGCGAGTCGCGCAATCGGTGCAGCCGCTGCTGCACCAAAACCCGCGTTTTCGACGATGACTGCCAACGCAATTCGAGGTTTGTCTGCCGGCGCAAAGGCGATATACAGCGAGTGATCACGCAGCCGTTCGGCGATCTTGCTGGCGTCATACTTGACGGTTTTACTCATGGCGGCCGCCTGCGCAGTACCAGTCTTGCCGCCTGAGGTATACGGCGCATTGGCAAATGAGCGCGCCGAGGTACCTTCTTTAGTCACGCCTATCATGGCGCTTTTGACGAAATCGATATTTTCCTGCCGTAGCGGAATGCGATAACTCTCTTTCGGTACAGTCAGCTTGCGCGCCTTGGAGTTCGGGTCTTCAATGGATTTCACCAAGTGCGGCTTCATCACGACGCCGTTGTTGGCCAGGTTGGATACGGCGTGCGCAAGTTGTATCGGTGTGAATGAGTTGTAACCCTGCCCGATGCCCACCGAGATCGTTTCACCGGCATACCATTTCTGTAGTTCGGGTCGCTTGAATGTCTTGCGCTTCCAGTCTTGAGAAGGTAGTACGCCGCGTCGCTCGTTTTCGAGATCAATGCCGGTCACCTGACCGAAGCCGAAAGGCTTCATGAAGTCATGGATAGCATCAATACCTAAATCATTCGCCAGCACATAGTAAAAGGTATTACATGACTGAACGATAGACTTATACATATCGACTCGGCCATGCCCACCCTCTTTATCGTCACGGAATTTATTATTACCAAACCAGAAGTAGCCCGGATCGGAGATTGCACTTTCCGGCGTTCGCTTGCCGAGTTCAAGTGATGCAAGCGCCATGTAGGGCTTGAAGGTCGAGCCGGGTGGATACGAGCCAATCAGCGGTCGGTTGAGCAGAGGTTTATCAAGCGAGGTATTGAGTTCCTCCCAACTCTTGGAGTCGATGCCTTCAACAAACAAGTTGGGGTCGAAAGTGGGCATGGAGACATACGCCAACACATCGCCAGTGGCCGGCTCAATCGCCACCAGAGCGCCGCGACGCTCGCCAAAGGCTTTTTCAACAATTTTCTGCAGCTCGATATCGACCGACAGAATCAAATTATTGCCTGGCGTTGGGGCATTGCGCGACAAGGTACGGTTGGCGCGACCACCGGCTGAGACTTCAATTTCGTCGTAGCCCGTGATGCCGTGCAGCTCACGCTCGTAACTTTTTTCGATACCTTCTTTACCGATGTATTCGGTACCGCGATAGTTTGCGGCGTCTTCGCTTTCTTCCAGCCTCTCGGCCTCGCGCTTGTTGACTCGCCCGATGTACCCAATCATGTGGGAGGCAGTTTGACCGAGCGGATACTGACGAAACAGACGCGCTTGAATATCCACGCCGGGGAAGCGATAGCGCTGTGCCGCAAAACGTGCCACCTCTTCATCTGTCAAACGCGTACGAATCGGCAAACTCTCGAACGATTTTGATTCTTCCATCTGGCGACGAAAGCGCTTGCGGTCTCTCGGCTGTATGTCGACAATCTTTGCCAGTTCGTCAATCACCGTATCGAGCGGGCGGTTGATTTTGTCCGGCGTGATTTCTAATGTGTAAGCAGAGTAGTTACGCGCGAGGATGACGCCATTACGATCAATGATCAGGCCTCGGTTGGGTACTGCAGGTACCACCGAAATTCGATTGCTCTCGGCCCGTTCGAAATACTCGCTGTGGCGGACGGCTTGCAGCCAGATGAAACGCAGCATCAACAAGCCGAAACAGGTCAGCACGACCAAGCCTGCTACCGACAAACGCACTCGGAATAGCTGTATCTCGCGTTCGGTATCTTTGATCTCGGTCACGGCGCGGGCCTACGACTCACCAACATGGCAGATAACGACATCAAATCGGACGTGTATCGTCGCGATCAACCGCGCGACGTTGCGGCGCCAGCAGCAGCCAGCACACCAGCGGCCAAACCAAGGTGGAAACAAAGCTTTGGGCAAAGTAACTCCAGCCCGGCGTCTTGCCGGTGACCGCAAGCTGTACCAGTACCTGCACCACCTGCATCACCAGCAACAAGGGTAGTACGTGCAATGCCTGCACCGTGGAGCGGAACCACAGTACACGGCGGTGAATCGTGATCGCAAAATAAGACAGCAAGGTGTACGCCAAGGCATTCTCGCCAAGCAGCGAGGCGCTATGCACATCCATCACCAAGCCCATCAGAAATGCGATCCCTATCCCTACTTTGCGAGGCTGGTAAATACTCCAGAACACCAGCGTGAGCGCGACGAAATCGGGTACCCAATGCCAGCTACCCCAGGGGAACAAGTTCATGAAAAACGCGGCCAGCAAGCTGAACGCGATGAACGCCGGGTTGACCGGCAGCAGAATATTTTCGCGATCCATCATCAGTCGGCCCCCTCCTTGCGGCGCCGTGGCCGGTCGGGCGCCGCGTTCTCGGGCGGCGGCATCGGTGGCATGGCGGCGGGATCACCCAATAGCACCAACAACTGCCGGTGGCGCGAGATGCCCGCGGTGGGCTCACACAAAATGCGCGCAAACGCGTCCGAAGTTTTGGTATCAACAGTCATCACAGTCGCTACCGCCAGTCCCGCCGGGTACACCCCATCGATGCCGGATGTGGTGAGCACATCGCCGGGCTGAATGTCGGCATTGGACGCCATGAAGCGAAGCTCCAGCTCGCCGGTTTGGCCGCGCCCATAGGCCACGCTGCGCACGCCACTGCGCAGCACCTGCACAGGAATTGCGTGCTCTTTATCGGTCAACAGCGTGATCTCGGAGGTGAATGGAAATACCCGGGTGACTTGCCCGATGACGCCAAGATCATCAATGACAGGATGACCCGCCTTGATCCCGTGAGAGTCTCCACGGTCAATAATCACCTTGCGTGAGAACGGGTCGCGAGCGTCGTACAGAATTTCGCTCATGACGGTCTTGAGTTGTATACGCTCGGAGGCGTCGAGCAGTTTGCGCAGATACGCATTCTCCGCCTGAAGCTGACGGCTCTGCTGCAGCAACTGCGCATTCAGCACTTGCTGCTCGCGCATTTGCCGGTTTTCGTCTTTGAGTGAGGCGAGTGAACTGAAGTATTCGGTGGTAGCAAAAAATGCGTCACGCGGCAGCATCGCAATGACTTGCACCGGGTAGAGCGCAACACCCACTGCCTGACGAATGGCAGCCAGCGCCTTGAAGCGAGAATCGGCCATCAACAAGGCAACCGCGATCAAGGCGAACACCAGCATTTTCGCGCGCGCCGACGCACCTTGCTTGAACAGTGGTGGTGGGCTGTATTCCATCACGTGTGAATAACGACGGTATCAGCGGCCGGAAGACGGCGCGGCGCCGAGCTTGACTCGGTAACTGTTGGGGGCCGCTGGAAAATCACTGAGGCGCGGCCCTTCGCTTATTCGTAGGAGAACAGCGAGCCGAGCTTATCCATGCGCTCGAGCGCCATCCCCGAGCCGCGCACCACACAAGTGAGCGGATCTTCGGCAACCAGCACAGGCAAGCCTGTCTCTTCCATCAAAAGGCGATCCAGATCGCGCAACAAGGCGCCGCCGCCGGTCAGCATCATGCCTTTTTCGGCGATGTCGGCACCAAGTTCGGGCGGTGTTTGTTCGAGCGCATTCTTGACCGCAGAAACGATGCTGTTGAGCGGGTCGGTCAAAGCCTCCAGCACTTCGTTACTCGAGATCGTGAAGGAACGCGGAATACCCTCAGACAGGTTGCGGCCTTTGACTTCCATCTCGCGCACCTCGGTGCCGGGGAAAGCCGAGCCAATTTGTTTTTTGATGGTCTCGGCGGTTTGTTCACCGATCAGCATGCCGTAGTTGCGGCGAATGTAGTTCACGATGGCTTCGTCAAATTTATCGCCGCCGACGCGAACCGAACCTTTGTAGACCATGCCGCCCAGCGAGATGACGCCCACCTCGGTGGTGCCGCCGCCGATATCGACCACCATCGAGCCAGTCGCCTCGGATACCGGCAAGCCAGCGCCGATCGCCGCAGCCATCGGCTCTTCAATCAGGAACACTTGAGATGCGCCAGCACCCAGTGCAGATTCACGGATCGCTCTGCGTTCTACCTGGGTCGAACCGCAAGGAACGCAAATGATGATGCGAGGTGAGGGCTTGAACAATTTAGTGTCATGCACCATGCGGATGAACTGCTTGAGCATCTGCTCGGTCACCGTGAAGTCGGCAATCACGCCGTCTTTCATCGGCCGAATAGCTTCGATGTTGCCCGGCACCTTGCCCAGCATCTGCTTGGCTTCTTTACCAACTGCTTGAATGTTTTTCTTGGCGTTGGGTCCACCTTGCTGGCGAATTGCCACCACCGACGGCTCATCGAGAACAATGCCAAGGCCTCGCACATAGATCAGCGTGTTCGCTGTGCCCAGATCGATCGCGAGGTCGTTTGAAAAATAGCTACGAAGAAAAGAAAACATGAATATGAATCCCAGATGCGCCTAAAACTCGCCATTGACGGCGAGAGCGATGACCGCCGGGTCTTGGCCCGATAGCAGCCTAAGCGTTATTTAACTTGTCATTCTACCTTATAATCCTTTCGAAATTGGCTCTTAGAAACGCGGAATCGCCTGTATTTCCTCGGTTTTCTTCGGCGAAAACCGGCGTCGATGCAAGCGCCGATTTTCTCCATGAATTTGGTCTCAATGAAATTGCTGACCCTTGGTTGGTGATCTCGACTTCACGTATACCCTGCGACACGACGCCGCTTCCCGGTTGATCTGATTGTCATTTTTGAACGCTAGTCACGAGCAACTCGGCTCTTTACCTCATGTCCCTGTCCCTCTCCGACATCGCCCGACTTGCCAAACTGGCGCAACTCGATCTCTCCGAACAGCAAGCCGCAGATACGCTGGCCAAGTTGAACGATATCTTTGCCTTGGTCGAGCAAATGAAAGCGGTCGACACCAGCAACGTCGAACCACTCGCACACCCGGTCGCGGTGTGGCGCGATGATCTGGCGATGCCCCTGCGCGATGACCATGTGACCGAGGCGAATCATCGTGACGACTATCAGCAGCCCGCGCCCAGTGTCCAAGATGGCTTGTATCTCGTTCCGAAAGTCATCGAGTAAAGACACTTACATTTAATCCGTTGAGAATCCGTTCAGCCATTCCGCAAACACCGGCACAACGGACCACGCGATCAAGACACACGCATGCAAACACTCAAGCAATTGTCCACGCTGCTGAAAAGCCGACAACGATCAGCCACCGAGCTGGCGCAGTCTTATCTCGACCGCATTGCCAGCAGCGATCTCAACGCATTTATCAGCGTGAACCCCGAGCAGACTTTGGCGCAAGCGAAGCAGGCCGACGCTCTACTGGCCCGAGGAGACGGCGGCGACTTGACCGGCGTGCCGATCGCGCACAAAGATATTTTCGTGACCCGCGGCTGGCCATCCACCGCAGGCTCAAAGATGCTCTCTGGCTACAACAGCCCATTTGATGCCAGCGTAGTGGAACAGTTCCGCGCAGCAGGTATGGTCACGCTCGGAAAATTGAACTGTGATGAATTTGCCATGGGGTCGTCCAACGAGAATTCGTTTTTCGGCCCGGTGAAAAACCCGTGGGATAAACAGGCCGTGCCGGGTGGCTCATCGGGCGGTTCGGGTGCTGCGGTCGCGGGTGGATTGACACCTGCCGCCACCGGCACCGACACCGGCGGCTCGATTCGTCAACCGGCAGCATTGTGTGGCATTACCGGTATCAAGCCGACTTACGGGCGAGTATCGCGCTACGGCATGATTGCTTTTGCCTCATCACTTGATCAAGGTGGGCCGATGGCGTGGACGGCAGAAGACTGCGCACTACTGCTCAATGCAATGACCGCGCACGACCCGCGCGACGCCACCTGTATAGAACGCGACCCGGAAGATTTCTCGCGTCATCTGGCCGATTCAATCAAAGGCCTGCGTATCGGCGTACCAAAAGAATATTTCGGTGATGGCTTGGCCGATGATGTGCGCAGCGCGATTGAAACAGCGCTGCAAACTTTTGAGCAATTGGGTGCTACACGCGTCGAAGTGTCGCTACCGAAAACATCCATGTCGATTCCGGCCTATTACGTCATCGCGCCGGCAGAGGCCTCATCGAATTTAAGTCGCTTTGATGGGGTGCGCTACGGCCACCGCGCGAAAAATTACGCTGATCTTGGCGATATGTACCGCAAATCGCGCGCTGAAGGGTTTGGTGACGAGGTCAAACGTCGCATACTCATCGGTACCTACGTGCTATCGCATGGCTACTACGATGCCTACTATCTGCAAGCGCAAAAAATACGGCGTTTGATCGCGCAGGATTTTCAGCATGCGTTTGCGAATTGCGATGTGATCATGGGCCCGGTTACCCCCAGCGTGGCATGGGATTTAGGCGCGCGCGTGAATGACCCGGTGGCCAACTATCTGGCGGATATTTACACCTTGTCGACAAGCCTGGCTGGCTTGCCTGGCATGTCGATTCCGTGTGGCTTCGGGCAAGGCGAAAAAAATTCCCGGCGGCCGGTTGGTTTGCAGTTAATCGGCAATTATTTTGGCGAAGCCAAGCTACTGAACGTGGCGCACCAGTTTCAGCTGGCGACTGATTGGCACACGCGTCGCCCTAGCGCGTAGAGAGGATGGATGACTATGCAATGGGAAGTCGTGATCGGTCTGGAAACGCATACACAACTCACCACCGAATCAAAAATTTTTAGCGGTGCAGCCACGGCTTTTGGTGCTGAGCCGAATACCCAGGCCTGCCCCGTAGACTTGGCACTGCCCGGGGTTTTGCCGGTGCTGAACAAAGGCGCTGTCGAACGTGCGATTCAATTTGGCCTCGCAATCGGCGCGACGATTGCACCGCGCTCGATTTTCGCGCGGAAAAATTATTTTTACCCTGATCTGCCCAAGGGCTACCAGATCAGTCAATATGAAATTCCGGTTGTACAAGGCGGCACCCTCAGCTTCGTGCTTGAGAAAGATGGCCAGTCGGAAGTCAAAACCGTCCACCTGACTCGAGCACATTTAGAAGAAGATGCAGGTAAATCGCTGCACGAGGACTATCACGGCATGACGGGTATTGATCTCAACCGTGCCGGCACCCCGCTACTCGAAATTGTCACCGAGCCTGATATGCGCAGTGCTGCAGAAGCAGTGGCTTACGCCAAAGCCTTGCACTCGTTGGTCGTATGGCTGGGTGTTTGCGATGGCAACATGCAAGAGGGCTCGTTTCGATGTGATGCCAACGTTTCAGTGCGGCCCGTTGGCCAAAAAGAGTTTGGTACCCGGTGCGAGATCAAGAACCTCAACTCATTCCGCTTTCTTGAGGAAGCCATCAACTACGAGGTGCGGCGTCAAATCGAGCTGATCGAAGACGGTGGCAAGGTAGTACAAGAAACCCGGCTGTATGATCCGGACAAAAAAGAAACGCGATCCATGCGTAGCAAAGAAGATGCGATGGACTACCGCTACTTCCCTGACCCGGACTTGCCACCGCTAGTCATAGCGCAAGCATGGATAGACCGCGTGAAGGCATCTTTACCGGAGCTACCGGGCGCAATGCGCGAGCGCTTCATCAAAGATTACCAGTTGCCCGAGTACGATGCGATGGTACTGACGCAATCGAAAGCGATGGCAGCTTACTTCGAAGCCGTAGTTAGCGCTGCTGGTAAAGAGCAGGCGAAACCTGCTGCCAACTGGTTAATGGGTGATGTGTCGTCCACGCTCAACCGCGAAGGTATCGACATCGCCGCCTCACCGGTCAGTGCCGAGCAACTATCGCTGCTATTAAAGCGGATTGCGGATGGCACGATCTCAAACAAAATCGCGAAAGAGGTTTTTGCTGCGATGTGGGAAGCAAAATCGTCCTCAGTAGCACTCGCTGATGAGATCATCGAGTCGAAAGGCCTAAAGCAGATTTCGGATTCGGGCGCATTGGAAAAGATTGTCGACGAAGTACTTGCGGCAAACGCCAAGTCAGTCGAGGAATACAAAGCCGGAAAAGAAAAAGCCTTCAACGCGCTGATCGGTCAAGCAATGAAAGCCAGCAAAGGCAAGGCGAACCCAGCGCAGTTAACTGAGCTGCTGAAGCAGAAGCTGGGATGACTCGGGCCTACTCGGCAACAAGGGCGGCTGAGGCCGCCCTTGTTGATTGGCGCGCTGAGGAAATGCCTGACCGCTTCAGGGCGAAAACATCTCCTGCATCGTGTCGAGCAACGACTTCAAGGTTCGGGGCTGAATCTTGCCGAAGTGGCTCACGAGCCGGATCTTGTCGACGGTCCGGATCTGGTCAAGCAGGATCAAGCCCTGCTTGCCTGCGTGTGTAATTGATATGCGGAAGGGCGCTGGATGACTTCCGGTAGTCATCGGTGCAACGATGACCGTTCGTAGATGGTCGTGCATCTGAGCCGGCGAAATCACCACGCATGGACGCGACTTTCTGATTTCGCTGCCAACCGTCGGATCAAGGTTGACCAGCCAGATTTCCCCGCGCCTCACCACTTCAGGTCTGCATCGCCGACATTACCAAACTCCGGCATCACCAAAGAGTCGTCGCCTACCAGGGCCAGTTTTTTACTGGCTTCGGCCCAGCCGGCCCGCACGCCCTTTTTAGGCGGGCTGATCACTAGCGCGCCATCCTTGATACGGATGTCGGCTTCATCATCAAGCCCAACCTCACTGAGTATTGCTGCAGGAATGATTACCCCTCTTGAATTGCCAATGCGCCGAATTGCAATTTTCATGAACACTCCCAAAACAACAATGTTATTACGTGCCGGATCGATTTTGCAATAACTTTGTTATAACCGTGGTGATCAGGCAACTCCGTAGCGCTCGCGATACGCCGCCACCGCCGCTTTGAACTTTGCAAGCTCCACGCTGGCGCCGGGGCCGGACAGATAACTAAACAAGTCGTTCAGGTTAGCGATGGGAATGACAGGCATGCCATAGCTTTGCTCGACTTCCTGTACTGCCGATCGTTGTGATAGCGCGCCCTCGGCGCCGCTCTTCTCCATGCGGTCGAGTGCAATGAGCACCGCGCATGGCGTCGCGCCTTGGTCGCGTATCAGTTGCACCGACTCCCGAACCGAAGTCCCTGCAGAAATTACGTCATCAATAATCACTACCCGACCTTCGAGCTTGGCGCCGACGATGGTGCCGCCCTCGCCATGATCTTTCGCTTCTTTACGGTTGTAGGCAAATGGCACATTGCGACCTTTCGCAGCCAGCGCCACAGCGGTAGCCGAAGCCAGGGTAATACCTTTATACGCAGGGCCAAACAGCATGTCGAAGCCGGTACCCGAGTCGAGCAGCGTCTGCGCATAAAACTCTGCCAGTCTGCCGAGGCGCGCACCATCATTGAACAAGCCCGCATTGAAAAAATAGGGCGAGTGACGGCCTGCTTTGGTGACAAACTCGCCAAAGCGAAGCACACCGGCGTTGACTGAAAACTCGATAAACTGCTGACGAAGCTGGCTCATAATCACGCCCAATCAATGAAGCTGATGAATCAAGCCAATCATTGTAGCGTGACCCGATTCTCTGCTTACTGGTGTCATACCGCGAAGTTAAGGTTTTGATACAAAGTTCTCTGAAAAAAAATCCCTTGTCACAAAATCGGTTGACACAAAATCACTCAACAAAATTTGATCGCATGAAAATTATCTCTGCCAATCTCAACGGTATACGCTCAGCTGCAAAAAAGCATTTTTTCGACTGGATGATCAAGCAAAACCCGGACTTTGTCTGCGTACAAGAATTGAAAGCACAGCAAGCGGATATGACCGACGAGTTTTTGGCACCGCACGGCTATTACGGCAATTTTCACTACGCAGAAAAAAAAGGCTATTCTG
>CAZZMV010000041.1:2149-11690 GCA_964655425.1 uncultured Bifidobacterium sp. | reverse complement strand
AACATCAGATCGGCTTCAACCCGTTTGCGCGCGACGATATCGGCCGGCTGATCTGACAGCCAACGATCAAAACCGCGGTAGTGCGGACGTGTTTTTGCGCCGCCCTCATCAAACATCTCGTTGAAAAACCCGACCATCTCCCGCTTCCCGCTGCTATGCGATGAGTGGGAGCTATCAAGAAATATGCCAGTAGTGCTTCAACGTCGGTCTCGCGAGGCCACTTGCGGTGCTCGCCGCCCTTGCCATCACCAAGACGAGATGAGTATTTATTGAGGCGAGCGCAGCTGGTCGACGAGATGACGTTGCCGCTCGCTGGGCGCGGGGGTGAGCAGGGTAACGATGATCATCGCGGTGAAGCCGGCGGGCACGCCGAAGACGCCCGCACAAACCGAGGCAATATGAAACCACTGGTTGGCGGCGCTACCACCAAAGGCCGGGCTGGTTTGCACCAAATAAATCACACACACCAGAAATCCGGTCAACATACCGGCGATAGCACCTTGTTGGTTCGCGCGTTTCCAAAAAATGCCCAAAACCAGTGCAGGGAATAGCGTCGATGCCGCCAAAGAGAAAGCGGCGCTCACCATCGACAGGATGTCGCCCGCGCGAAATGAAGCGACATAAGCGGCCACCAGCGCTACCACCAGCAGCAGCAACTTCGAGGCAGTGACTCGGCGCTGCGCCGAAGCGCGCGGGTTCATCATCTTGAAATAGGTATCGTGCGACAGCGCACTGGCAATGGTTAATAGCAAGCCATCGGCGGTCGATAAAGCAGCGGCCAGCGCACCCGCTGCAATTAATGCTGACATCACGTAGGGTAGTCCAGCGATCTCGGGTGTCGCCAGCACGATCATGTCACCATCAAGCAGAATTTCACCGAACTGCACCAGACCATCGGCATTGATATCGGTGACGCTGATCATCGGCTTGTCGCGGTCGATGCCAGCCCAATAACTTACCCACGACGGCAAGTTGGCGTAATCGCTACCTACCAAGGTAGTCATGATCTCGTACTTGACCAGAACAGCCAGCGCCGGTAACGCGGTGTAGAGCAACAGGATGAACACCAGCGCCCAAAACACCGAACTGCGTGCTTCGGGTACCGAGCGGGCCGTTGCCGAGCGCACCAGTACATGCGGTAAAGCTGCGGTGCCAAGCATCAGGCAAAACACCAGCGCCAGAAAATTATTACGCTGAATATCTGACGCGGCGGAGGTGCTGCCCGCAAACGCCTGTGTGTGTGGTTGCAGCGGCTGCGCACGTGCCAGCGCTTCTTCACGCTGCCTTTCCCATAATCGACGCGCGGCCTCCGGGCTCTTGGGGTAATCCGCCAGCGCACGGTTGGCGGCCTTAATGTCTATCAATGAAGCATTACTGGTTTGCAGATTCTGAAGTCTGCGACGTGCCTCGGCGCGCCCTGCATCCCAGGAAAATGGTAACCCGGTAATTTTTTCTTCAAGCATGCGTGCTTGTTTCAAATATGAGTCGCGAACTTGCTGCTCGCTGTCTTTTTCCATCAGTGCTTGTTCTTGCTTGGCGAGTCGCTCCAATGCGGTGCCGTAAGCAATCTGCGGGAGTGGTATGCCGGTTTGCTTGAGCGCCAGCCAAGACACCGGAACCATGAAAGCGATCACGATGATTACGTACTGTGCAATCTGGGTCAGGGTGATTGCCCGCATCCCGCCCAGAAATGAGCAGACCAGGATACTGGCCAGCCCAAGAAAAATGCCGACTGAAAAATCAATACCAGTAAAGCGAGAGGTGATCAAACCCACGCCATAAATTTGCGCTACCACGTAGGTGAATGAAATCATGAGCGTGGCAATCAATGCGATCGTACGCACGGCAACTGCACTCTCGCTGTTGGCGTAGCGTGCTGCCAGATAGTCCGGTACGGTGTACTGCCCCAGTCGACGCAGGTACGGTGCGATCAGTAATGCGATCAGACAGAAACCGCCGGTCCAACCGAGGATGTAGGCCAAGCCATCGAAACCATGCAGATACAAGCCGCCGGCCAGCCCGATGAAACTGGCGGTTGAAATCCAGTCTGCAGCGGTCGCCATGCCATTGAATACGGGTGGGATGCGGCGACCAGCAACAAAATATTCATCGACATCGGAGGTGCGACTGAACACGCCGATGGTGGCGTACACCACGATGGTGCTGAATAAAAACAAATACCCTAACCAGAATCGCGGGAAACCCTCGTGCTCGAGAATCGCCAGCGATGCAAGCAGTGCGCAGAACCCTGCCGTGTAGAGCCAGAAATAGCGCCGTAGCAGGCGTGATAGCGGATCAGCGCTCATTGCTGCTTTGATCGTCGGTCAATGCATCAATGCGCTGCATCACCCAGGCGTAGATACCGACAATAGCGAGATACACCAGCGTTGCACCTTGAGATGCCAGGTAATAGTGGAGTGGCCAACCAGCGATCGTGATGCTCGCCAGCTGCCGCGCGAAAACAATCACAATCAGCGTTGTCAGCAGCCAGACCAACAACAGGGTGAGCGTCAGCGCGCGCGCCCATTGCCAGTGTTTCGTGCGCTGTTGGCTCATACCTGATCTGCACTACCGCTATCGACCAATAATTTGAAGCTGATTCTGAAAAGGCAGCCTGGAAAGCGCGGGTCTTGGCTACGCGGATTGTTGAAGATATCGACCTCGGCATCATGACGCTGCGCGATTTCGCGCACGATCGCAAGGCCGAGACCACTACCCTCGCTCTCGCTGCCCAGAATTCGATAAAAACGATCGAACACCAAATCGCGCTCGCCGGCGGCAATGCCCGGGCCATTGTCTTCGACTTCGACAATCGCCAGCGCACGCGCTTCATCATGCCGCACCCGCACCGTCACGCTGCCTTCGGTTGGCGTGTAGCGCAGTGCGTTATCAATCAAATTGTTCAATAGTTCGCGCAGCATGGTGGCATGGCCCGCGATCAACAGTGCCGACTCTTCTTCCGCCTCGAAGCCCAAATCGATTTCGCGCGCTTGCGCCGTGACGAACCAATCCTGCACTGTACTGCGCGCTAACGCATTCAATTCCAAGCGGAGGAGTGGCGTCGCATGTGGCGAATCATTTTCCGCCCGCGCTAACGCCAGCAGTTGATTGACCAGACGCGTTGCGGCCGTCGAGCTTTTCGCGAGTTGCTCGAGTGAGCGCTGTATTTCGTCACGCGTATCTTGTCGAAGCGCCAGTTCGGATTGCATACGCATACCCGCCAAGGGTGTTTTCATCTGATGCGCTGCATCGGCGATAAAGCGTTTTTGTGATTGGATGCTGTGCGCCAAGCGCGCCAGCATTTCATTCAAAGAGCGCACCAGTGGGGAGATTTCTTCTGGCAAGCCGCGCGAGTCGATCGGCGATAAATCATCTGGACGACGTGCACGAATACTGTCTTGCAGCGTCGTCAATGGCGACAAGCCACGCGACAGTGCGAACCAGAGCAAGGCGATGGCAATCGGCAGAATGATGAACTCCGGCAGTATCACGCCCTTGATAATCTGGTTGGCAAGCAGACGTCGTTTTTCAGTGGTCTCGGCCATCTGTACCAGCGCGTAGCGAGGCGCACCGAAAGATTGCGCCGACGATTTGCTTTGCTGAAGATTCACATAGGTATACGCGATTCGTACCTCTGCATTGCGCATCTGCGCATCGCGCATCAACACCGCCCAAGCGACTGGCGCTTCTTCGTCTTCGGGTAACGGCAGATCGCTATCACCAGCGATCAGTTCGCGCTTTGGTCCGCTGATCTGAAAGTAGACATTGTCGACATCATCGGCGCGCAGGATATCGCGCGCTGCAAACGGTAGTTGCGCACTGAGTTCGCCATTCATTTCCTTGACTTGTTGCGCCAGTACCGTCACTCGGTCTTCCAGCGAACGATCAAAAGGCTCGTTGGCAATTGATTTTGCCGCCAGATAGGTCACGCCGATCGAGAGTGGCCACAGCAGCAGTAGCGGCATCAGCAGCCAATCGAGGATATCGCCGAACAGCGAGCGTGGACTGGCCGGCGCTTCTGCAGGCTTGGGTTGACTGACGAGTGGCTGATTCGCCTGATCGAATTGCACAGTGAGACTCAGGCGTGGCCGACGTCACTCGTGGTGGCGGAGGCTGCGTTGAACTTCTCGAGACAGTAACCGAGCCCGCGCACCGTAGCGATGCGAACACCATCACTCTCGATTTTTTTGCGCAGCCGGTGCACATACACTTCGATCGCGTTGTTGCTGACTTCTTCACCCCATTCGCACAAGTGATCAACCAGCTGCTCTTTTGACACCAGGCGGCCGCTACGTTTCAGTAAAACTTCAAGCAAGCCGAGCTCGCGAGCTGACAAATCGATCATTTGGTCGTTCAGATAAGCGATACGACCGACCTGATCGAATGACAACGGACCATGCCGAATCACGGTCGGCCCGCCACCGACGCCGCGCCGCGTCAGGGCCCTCACGCGTGCCTCCAACTCGGATAACGCGAACGGCTTGGCCATGTAATCATCCGCGCCTAAATCAAGTCCTTTGACGCGCTGCTCGACCGAGTCATTGGCAGTCAGAATGAGCACCGGCAGCAGCGACTCGCGCGCGCGCAATCGACGCAGTACCTCCAGGCCGGGCATTTTCGGCAGATCGAGATCGAGAATCAGCAGATCAAAGTCTTGGGTCGACAGCGCGCTGTCGGCCGCTTCGCCATTGTTCACGCAGTCGGTCACGTAACCGGACTGTCGCAGTGAGCGCGTCAGGCCGTCGGCAAGCACGCTGTCATCTTCAGCAAGCAGGATGCGCATGGCGATTGTGGGGGATGACGATGTTGAATCGTTCTTCAGTTTGGCTCAGTCTATTGGGTTTGGAAGTTGCCAGCAACCAAGTAGCCAGCGAGTTTCGGAGAGAATTGCCAATTCAGCAAGCGCAATGAAAAAATCTGCTTGCACTTTCTACTGGAGTTTTATACAGTACTGTCCAGTTTCCACCGCACTGAGAGAACAAGCATGGATGAGAAGAAATTCCCAAATACCGAAAAGGGCAAAGCACTGAGTGCTGCGTTGGCTCAGATCGAGAAGCAGTTCGGCAAAGGCTCAGTCATGCGCATGGATGGCGCAGTGGCCGAAGAGGTGCAGGTGGTGTCCACCGGCTCGCTTGGGCTGGATGTCGCCCTCGGCGTCGGTGGTTTGCCGCGTGGTCGCGTCATCGAGATCTATGGTCCGGAGTCGTCCGGTAAAACCACCATGACCCTGCAGGTCATCGCCGAGATGCAAAAGCTGGGCGGCACCTGCGCTTTCATTGATGCCGAGCACGCGCTCGATACGATCTATGCGCAAAAGCTTGGCGTGAACCTGGAAGATTTGCTGATTTCTCAGCCGGATACAGGGGAACAGGCGCTCGAGATCACGGATGCGCTGGTACGTTCCGGTGCAGTCGATCTGGTGGTGATCGACTCGGTCGCCGCATTGACGCCACGCGCCGAGATCGAGGGCGACATGGGTGACTCGCTACCCGGCTTGCAGGCGCGTCTGATGTCGCAAGCCCTGCGCAAACTGACCGGGTCCATTAGCCGCACCAACACCATGGTGATCTTCATTAACCAGATCCGCATGAAGATCGGCGTCATGTTCGGCAATCCGGAGACCACCACGGGCGGAAATGCGCTCAAGTTCTATGCGTCCGTGCGTATGGACATTCGCCGTACCGGCTCCATCAAGTCTGCGGACGAGGTGATCGGTAACGAGACCAAGGTCAAAGTAGTGAAGAACAAAGTTGCGCCACCTTTCAGAGAGGCTCACTTTGATATTTTGTACGGCGAAGGCACGTCGCGCGAGGGTGAAATCATTGATCTGGGTGTCGAAGCGAAGATCGTGGAGAAGTCCGGCGCTTGGTACAGCTATAACGGCGAGCGTATTGGCCAAGGCAAGGACAATGCGCGCACGTATCTGAAAGAGCGTCCCGAGATGGCCCGTGACATTGAAAACAAGGTACGCGCCCACCTCGGTGTCCCCCAACTGCCACCGGTACAGAGCTTGCCGCCTGCGATTACTGAGGCACCCGTAACCTCAACTCGCAAGTCCAAGTCGGCTGCTGCTGCGGAAGAATAAGCACCGAGCTGTGCTGAGTATCGAGCGAGGTCGTGTTTTGGCTACTCGCTCGTACTCGCACTTCGGCCGGTTCGCGGGTGGGGATCATGCCCGCCCATAAGCCCAGTCTGAAGGCGCGCGCGCTGCGTTATCTCTCGGCGCGCGAACACAGCCGACAGGAACTTGCTCGCAAGCTGGCACGCTATGCAGAAGAGGGCGACAACATCGACCTCGTTCTGGACTGGTTGGAATCCCAAAAATTTTTATCCGAGGCGCGCTTCGCCGAATCTTTGGCGCATCGACGCGCAGCGCGTTTCGGCAATGCGCGTGTGCTCTCCGAGTTGCAAAGCCATAGGCTGGACGAAGGCATTGTCGATTCGGTCAAGCAAGCATTGCTGGCCGATGAAGACGAGCGTGCCTGGTCAATATGGCAGAAGAAATTCGGCGCGGTGGCCGTTAGCGCAGCCGAGGCTGCGCGGCAACAGCGCTTTTTGCAGCAGCGCGGTTTCTCTCACGGGGCGATCCGAGCTGTCATGCGTCGCGCTGGCCAGCAGGATGCCGCCACCGAGTAGCCGTGTGGCTTGATCGGTTTATTCCTGCTTCCCTGCCCATTCGGGGGCACCGCCATGCTAAACTCGCATCGCTTTGACGCGCCGCAATAGCGGCACCCGCCGCAGAAGCTGCGACGGTCTGAACAACTGAACATGAGCGCGCTTTGGCTTGTTGATGCGCCTCACCTCTATGCCTTTGCCAGCCCCAACATTCCCTCGTGCGATGCGGCATGTCCGCAGTATCTCCGCACAGGCCTACGAGCGTGAAGACGGCTTGTGGGACATCGAAGCCCGACTGACAGATACAAGACCACGCCCCGTCGTACTGGCCTCCGGCGTGCGCGCCGCGGGTGAGCCCGTGCATGACTTGTGGCTACGCGTGACTGTCGATACCGCTCTGAACATCGTTGATGCGATCGCCGCATCCGATGCGACACCTTATCCGGGGAGTTGCGATAGTTTTCCTGACGCTTATCGGCAGCTGATCGGCTTGAATCTGCTGAAAGGTTTTCGGCACGCCGTACGTGACAGGCTCGGTGGTACCGCTGGCTGTACCCATTTGACTGAGCTGGCGAGTGTATTGCCCACCGCAACCATTCAAGCATTCGCAGGTGATGTATTACCGACTGGGGATGGTCAGCATGATGATGCATCCAGCCAACCGCCATTTCAACTCGACCGCTGCCGCGCCCTGAGACGTGATGGTCCCGCTGTCGCCAAGTACTACCCGCGTTGGGTGATCAAACCGAGTGAGCCGATTTGATCTCGGTTATGCCGAATTCTCATCTATCGATACCAAAGGAAACACCGTATGAAGATTCATGAGTATCAAGGGAAAGAAATTCTGAAAAAGTACGGCGTTGCCGTGCCACGCGGCATCCCCTGCATGAGCGTGGACGAGGCGATGCAAGCTGCACAGACTTTGGGCGGACCAGTGTGGGTGGTCAAGGCGCAAATTCATGCCGGCGGCCGCGGCAAAGGTGGCGGCGTGAAAGTCGCTAAATCGATGGATGAAGTTCGGCAGTACGCCAGCAGCATCTTGGGTATGCAATTAGTCACGCATCAAACCGGGCCCGATGGCCAAAAGGTACGACGCCTCTTGATTGAGGAAGGTGCGGACATCAAGAAAGAGTTGTACGTCTCGATGGTGACCGATCGCGTTTCGCAACGCGTGGTACTGATGGCATCGAGCGAGGGTGGCATGGATATTGAAGAAGTCGCTGCGTCTCACCCGGAAAAAATTCACAAAGTCGCGATCGATCCAAGCGCAGGATTAACTGATCACGAAGCGGATGAGATCGCCACCAAGATCGGCGTGCCCGCGACCTCACTCGCGCAGGCCAGAACTTTGCTTCAAGGACTGTACAGGGCGTACTGGGAAACCGACGCCTCGCTGGCGGAAATCAATCCGCTGATCCTGACGGGTGACGGCAAGGTGATTGCACTCGATGCCAAATTCAATTTTGATTCGAATGCTTTATTCCGTCATCCTGAGATCATGGCGTATCGTGATCTGGATGAGGAAGACCCTGCAGAGATTGAAGCGTCAAAGCACGATCTTGCTTACATCTCGTTGGATGGCAACATCGGTTGTCTGGTGAATGGTGCCGGCCTGGCGATGGCCACTATGGACACCATCAAACTATTCAACGGCGAGCCGGCAAATTTTCTGGATGTGGGTGGTGGCGCTACTGCCGAAAAAGTGACCGAAGCATTCAAGATCATGCTTCAACATCCGGGCCTGAAGGCGATTCTGGTAAATATTTTTGGCGGCATCATGCGCTGCGATGTGATCGCCGAAGGTGTTATCACTGCCTCGCGCGCCGTGCAACTATCGGTTCCGTTAGTGGTGCGCATGAAGGGCACCAACGAAGACTTGGGCAAACAAATGCTGGCTGACTCCGGCTTGCCAATTATTTCTGCTGACACCATGGAAGAGGCTGCGAAGAAGGTTGTCGCGGCAGCCAACGGTTAATCCATAAAGAGGACTGTGCGTCATGTCGATTCTGATCAACCAACACACCAAGGTCATCACGCAGGGGATCACGGGAAAAACAGGGCAATTTCATACCCGAATGTGTCGTGACTATGCCAATGGCAAACAATGCTTCGTCGCCGGTGTGAACCCGAAAAAAGCCGGCGAAGATTTTGAGGGTATTCCTATCTTCGCTAGCGTTCGTGAAGCCAAGCAGGCGACCGGCGCAACTGTCTCCGTTATCTACGTGCCGCCAGCAGGTGCAGCGGACGCGATCTGGGAAGCCGTCGAGGCGGAATTAGACTTAACGATTTGTATTACCGAGGGTATCCCGGTACGCGACATGCTTGCTCTAAAAGACAAGATGCGCAAAAAAGGCAGCAAGACCCTGCTGCTCGGCCCTAACTGTCCGGGTTTGATCACGCCTGATGAAATCAAGATCGGCATCATGCCGGGTCATATTCACAAGAAAGGTCGTATCGGCGTGGTCTCACGCTCGGGTACGTTGACTTATGAGGCCGTCGGGCAATTGACCGCACTCGGCCTTGGGCAATCATCCGCAGTTGGCATTGGTGGCGACCCCATCAATGGTTTGAAGCATATCGACATCATGCAGATGTTCAATGACGACCCGGAAACCGATGCAGTGATCATGATCGGTGAAATTGGTGGTCCGGACGAGGCGAATGCATCCTACTGGATCAAAGACCACATGAAGAAGCCTGTCGTCGGTTTTATCGCAGGCGTCACAGCACCGCCGGGTAAGCGTATGGGCCACGCTGGCGCATTAATCTCAGGTGGTGCAGATACGGCAGACGCCAAGTTGCAAATCATGGAGTCGTGCGGTATCAAAGTCACGCGTAACCCATCTGAGATGGGCCGCTTGCTGAAAGCGATGCTGTAAGTCTCGAGACAGCCAAAATAAAACGGGGAGCCTTGGCTCCCCGTTTT
>CAZZMV010000041.1:0-2049 GCA_964655425.1 uncultured Bifidobacterium sp. | reverse complement strand
CCCACCGCCGCCAAAATGCCGATGATGGCAACCACGATCATCAGTTCAATCAGAGTGAAACCCTGCTCCCTGTATCGTCCAGCGTTGTGTTGATAGCGTTTCATTACATGCTCCCTTCTATGCTGAGATGGCAATTGGAATTTGAATCCACAGCGTGGATCGTCGATATTGGCAAGGGGCATGCCATCTCCTGCCCTACACATTCACCAGCCGATGATCGAATCGCGTTTACTTTTTCCGCCCGGAGCACGGTCAAATTCGATCAGCAACAGTGTTCAATGCGCTGAATTGAACGAAGTTGGCTACAGATAATCGAAATGAAGCCTTGATGTGACTGGTGCGTTATCCGCGCGGCCGTGCGTTGCAAGACAAAATTTGTCTTGCATGACAGGTTTTGTCTTCATAGGCCAATCTGTGTTGCCGCTTTAACGGAAATCAGCCAGCGTCATTGACATGGGCTGCAAAAATTAAAACTTCCATCGCATCACATCTGCGATGCGGCTTGGTAAGTTTCCTTTTGGAATCAAAATGCTAGAATCCTGACCCGAACCCGTTCAGCCTCGTGACCACTTGCTCCAGTGTTGTCTTGCGAGGCCTTGTGGCAAGGGCAGCGGATGAAGCAGCGGCGCGTCGACGAAAACAATTGGCAAGGTGAGCCGGAATCTCCGGGCCGGCGACGGCTCCGTCGATTCCTCAACACCATCGCCTTGATCGCAATCGCGACGACGGCTTACATCACTGGTGTCGTGCGCAACTGGGTAGAGATCGGCCTGCTGACCTTGGGTCTTGTGCTACTGGTCACGCTGTGGCGACACTGGAGCGAGCAACGCGGACTGCGCCGCTGGCGTCGTGATGGTGATTTGGTGGTGCCCTCTTTGCCGACACCCGTCTCGCGAATTCCTGTTGAGCTTGAATGGCGATGGGCATCAAGCCTTATTCTGCGGGTGCCCTTGGCGCTTGGCTTGATTGTTGCGCTGTACTGGGCGATTGTGCTCAACGCTTTGCAACTGCCAGCGCATTGGTTGTTTGCGGTCGCACTGTTGGCGATATTGAACTTGTGGTGTTGGAGCGAGCCCTTGCTGCTGGTACTAGTCGTCGTTCCCGGGGTGCTGTTGCTCGCGTTGATTGGTTGGCTGATAGAGATGTTCTCGCTGGCCGGGGCGATCGGCGTGCTGATCGTACTGGCGGTTATCTTGGCGATTGCCGTCGCTGAAATTCGTAAACGCTTTTTCGAAAACCCACCGTCGCAATGAAAAAAGAACCTGGCGTGAATGGAGACTGGGTGCCTGTCAGCATGCAGGAACGCGTGCACGCGGCAGCGATTCCATCTATCGTGACGCTCGGCACGCCGATGCTGATTCAAGTGCAATACGCATTCAGCAATGGTTGGGGCGATCGCGGTTGGTTACTGCCTTCGGTGATCTGGTTCTATGGTGTGTTGTTCTGGGCGCTGTCATCTGGTGTGGATCTGGTTCGATCCAAGCGCTGGGAGTGGACACCCGAGGCGCTGGAAGAAAAATACCGCTACTGGAGTGATGCGCGCCGGGCTAGCAGACGCTTCTGGGGTCACTGGTGGGTCCGGTTTCCAATCGGCTTGCTGTTTCTGTTCTACGGTGTACACGGTATCGAGAGCAGGGAATTCACCACCGAGTGGGTCAGCCTGATTCTGCTGATGTCGGCGTTCGTCACACCATTTGTATTTGTGGCTGAATTGGCCCTGCTGCCTTTGGTGATCATCGCGATTTTTGCCTATCTCGCTTTGATCGTCGCGATCCCGATCTCCGTGATCATCATGCTGTCGATATTGGCGCTGCTGGCCACCATGATGATGGCTTTGTCACAGCGTGATCCCAAGCCGCCCACACCACGCAAAGAAGAGCCTGCAAAGGATACCGCCGCTGAAGACACATCAGCAGCGGCCGCTACTGCCGCGCCTGCGACGGAGGCGGCCGCCGAAGCCGCTACCTCAGCGGATGCTGCTGGTACGGCTGAAGCTGCCCAGCTTGCTGCGCCGCCCAACGAAGCAGCGGCCGAACCAGTGCAAACAGC
>CAZZMV010000040.1:0-11717 GCA_964655425.1 uncultured Bifidobacterium sp. | reverse complement strand
CAGAACGCCACGCCAATCACAAACAGAATCGTGGATGAAACGATGAGCGGCGCAACCAACCGCTTTTCATGCATGTAAAGGCCAGGCGCAATAAATGCCCATGCCTGATACAACACCCAGGGCAGCGAGACCATCAGTGCCGCCGCCATGGTGATCTTCATCGGCACCATAAAGGGTGTAATGACGCCGGTGGCGATCATCTTCGATCCCTCAGGCAAGGCATGCAGCATCGGCTGCGCCATGAAGTCGTATAGCGCGGCAGCGCCAGGCCAGATCGTGAACAGCACAATGAATACCAGCAGCACGACCGCAGAGGCGCGCACCATTCGGGTACGCAACTCGATCAGGTGCGAGATGAATGTTTCCTGAATACTGGAGGATTTATCGTCAGACATGGGATCAGTTGAAAAACTTCACACGGTTGCCGGGCGATGGGCGATAACGCGCAACTCGCGCTGCACCCGATTGCACTCGTGTCTTGAGACCGTGTTGGCGCTTGTACCAGAGTGGCAGCATACTGGTATGGGACATGCGCTTGCGACGAAATTCTCGGCGTTTGGCATCAAACTCCCATAAGGCCGGAACGCTGGGCGAATATTCGTAGCTGTCGTCAAACGACTGGTTGGCCTCGTTCAGCGAACTGGATAATGCATTACCCGCATCATCGACTTCTTTGCGCACCTCAGCTGCCTCCGCAGTAATCGTGAGGTTCAGCTTGCTGGCCGCCTCCACAATATTGGTCTGCATTTTTTGCAGCTCTTCCATCTGCATCTCGCGATTAACTTCGGCCTTCACATTATTAATGTAGCGCTGGGCGCGGCCAAACAACGTGCCAGCCATGCGCGCTACGGCTGGCAGTTTCTCCGGACCGATCACGACTAGCGCGACCGCACCGATCAGGGCGAGTTTGGAAAGACCGAGGTCTATCATGGCGGGCGATGAACCAGACGGACGCGGCGGGTAACAAGCTAACCCGCCGGTAGAGGCGGGATCAGCTCTTGGCTTTTTCCTTGGCTTCGACGTCGATAGTGGATTTGTCAGCCACCTGCTGCGCAGGCGCGGCCGGTTCTTCCGACCCTTTCACACCATCTTTGAAACCTTTGACTGCCTTACCCAAATCCGAGCCGATATTGCCCAGCTTTTTGGTACCAAACACCAGCATCACAATGACCAGAACAATGACCCAGTGCCAAATACTGAACGAACCCATTGCAATCTCCTAGCGGCTTTAAAGCCGTCAATTTCTGTTTACAGCGAATCAACGCTGTCCGCGCCACGGGCGAGGACCGCCCATCAAGTGTAAGTGTAGATGGTACACCTCCTGACCACCATCAGGACCGGTGTTGATGAGGGTTTTGAAGCCCCCGGTCGGGCCATCCGCGCCATTTTGATAGCCGCCGCCATGCGCCTGCGCCAACTTGGGAGCAAGTAACAACATTTTACCCAACAACGCTTGGTGCTGGTCGCCGCTGTCGGCGAGCGTCGCGATGTGCTCTCGAGGCACCATCAGCAAATGCATGGGCGCGGCCGGGTTGATATCGTGAAAAACAATCAGATCCTCGTCCTCGAATACTTTTTTTGATGGAATCGCGCCCGCGACGATTTTGCAGAAGATGCAGTTATCCAAGTTGTCTCTCCGATTTGACCAACTGATGGTTGGAATGATTCATGGCGCTCATGGCTGGTTAGGTTACGACCACTCGAGCTTTAAGCAATTTAGGTAGTGTTACGCGCGGCTTGCAAAACACGATAGCGAATTTACTTGTCGGCCTCATCTCGTTCGCGGCTCTGCAGCTTGCGGTTCGCTTTTTCTTCAATCCCGGACACACCTTCGCGACGCGCTAATTCATCAAGTACTTGCTGCGGCGTGAGGTTGAATTGCGCCAGCATGATAAGCGAGTGAAACCAGAGATCCGCGCACTCGTACACCAGCTTGTCCGGATCCGCACCTTGCCGCACATCCTTGGCGGCCATCACTGCCTCGGTCGCTTCTTCTCCAATTTTTTTGAGGATCGCGTCATCGCCTTTGGCAAACAAACGCGCGACATACGAACGCTCGGGATCACCACCTTGAGCAGGTTTACGTGTCTCGATGATTTGCGCCAAGCGCTGCAATGTGTCGTTCATGTCATTTCTTGTAAATGTCATCCGGATTTTTCAAGACCGGCTCAACCTCGGCCCAGCTAATGACGCCATCGTTTACTTGCAGCTCGTTGAAAAAACAGCTGTGCCTGCCAGTGTGGCAAGCAAGTCCACCGATCTGCTCAACCTGCAACAGCAATACGTCATCATCACAATCAAGCCGAATCTGGTGCACCTTTTGGAAGTGGCCCGACTCTTCACCTTTGTGCCACAGCTTGTTACGCGATCGACTCCAGTACACGGCTTGTCCTGAAGCCACCGTACGCGCCAATGATTCACGATTCATCCACGCCACCATCAGTATCTGTTTGCTACCGACTTCTTGCGTGATGGTTGGCACCAAGCCATTGTGATCCCACTTTATTCTTTCCAGCCAATCGCTCTGTTCGCTCATGTGAGCCTCATCGGGATACCTTGCGACGCCATGTAAGCTTTCGCCTCCTGAACCGTGTGCAGGCCATAGTGAAAGATACTCGCGGCCAGCACAGCGTCGGCGCGACCCTCTGTAACGCCATCGGCCAGGTCCTGCAAACCGCCGACACCACCCGAGGCGATCACGGGAATGCGCACCGCGTCGGACACAGCGCGGGTCAGAGGAAGGTCGAAGCCATCTTGCGTTCCATCGCGGTCCATACTGGTCAGCAGAATCTCGCCGGCGCCAAGTGACTCCATCTTTTGCGCCCACGCAACCGCGTCCAAGCCAGTCGGCTTGCGACCGCCGTGCGTAAAAACTTCCCAATGGCCAGCCGCCGCGCGCTTGGCATCAATCGCCACCACAATGCATTGCGAACCATACTTGCTGGCAGCGTCGGCCACCAGCTGAGGATTGGTGACGGCCGAGGTGTTGATACTGACTTTATCAGCGCCCGCATTCAGCAGGCGGCGCACATCATCAACCTGCCGAACGCCACCGCCCACCGTCAGCGGAATGAACACCTGCGAAGCAACATCTTCGATGATGTGAAGTATCAGGTCGCGATCGTCAGATGAGGCAGTGATATCAAGAAAGGTGATCTCGTCTGCGCCTTGCTCATCATAGCGACGCGCTATCTCGACCGGATCACCGGCATCACGCAGTTCGACGAAATTGACGCCTTTCACCACCCGGCCGGCGGTGACATCCAGGCAGGGGATGACGCGTTTTGCGAGTGCCATGTCAGTCGGGGTCTCGCTCGCCCGATAATACGTCGGCGCGATCCTGTGCCGTGCGCAAATCGAGCGTACCCTCGTAGATCGAGCGTCCGCAGATCACACCCTCAATCCCCTCTTCCTGGACGGCGCACAAGGCCTCGACATCAGTGATGGTGTGCACCCCGCCCGAGGCGATGACCGGAATCGTCATGCTCTGTGCCAGCCTGACGGTAGCGTCGATATTCACGCCTTTCATCATGCCGTCGCGGCCGATGTCGGTATACACAATCGCTTCGCAGCCGTAGTCTTCGAATTTTTTGGCCAGATCAATCACCTCGTGACCGGAGAGCTTGCTCCAGCCATCGGTAGCGACCTTGCCCTCTTTGGCATCCAAGCCAACAATGATCTGACCCGGAAATGCGCCGCACGCGTCGTGCAAGAACCCCGGATTTTTGACGGCGGCAGTGCCGATGATGATGTAAGAGACACCATCATCGAGAAAACGCTCGATGGTATCGAGGTCGCGAATACCGCCACCGAGCTGGACCGGGATCTCGTCAATCTCGAACTCTTCAGCGTACTCGCGCACCGCCGCAAGTATCGATTTGATCGCCGGTTCGTTTTTGGGCTTGCCGGCAAATGCGCCATTCAGATCAACCAAATGCAGGCGCCGCGCGCCCTGTTCCAACCAATGCCGGGCCATCTTGGCGGGGTCATCAGAAAACACGGTGGCCTGATCCATGTCGCCTTGTTTCAGGCGCACGCAATGACCATCTTTAAGGTCGATAGCAGGTATCAGCAGCATGGCGAGATGGGTTCTAAGGGTTCCAATGTACAAAATTTTGATAAAGCTGCAAACCGGCGGCTGCGCTTTTTTCAGGGTGAAACTGCGTAGCAAATATGTTATCGCGCCCGGCGGCCGAGCAGAATGTCACACCGTAATCGGTCTCTCCGCATATATGCGCTGGATTTTCCGGCGCCGCGTAGTAACTATGGACGAAGTAAAAATAGCTGTCATCCGGCACATCTGCCCATAGCGGGTGCTGGCTGCGCTGCTTGACGCGGTTCCAGCCCATCTGCGGCACCTTGTAACGCGAGCCGTCTGACTGCAAGCGGTCATCGAGCCGAAATCGAACCACGCGACCAGGCATCAACGACAAGCAGGTCGCGTTGCCTTCTTCGCTCTGGTCGAACATCATCTGCTCACCGACACACACGCCAAGCAAAGGTTTGGACCGCGCCGCCTCAAGCAGGGCATCAATCAAGCCCGACTCGCGTAAGGACCGCATGCAATCAGGCATCGCGCCCTGGCCCGGCAACACGATACGATCAGCCGAGCGTATCGACTGCGGGTCGCCGCTGATGCTGACTTCAGCCTCGGGCGCCACTCGAATCAGGGCTTGCGCCACCGAGCGCAAGTTACCCATACCGTAATCAACAACAACGATCTTGTTCATGGGTGGCTTGGCATCGGCGCTGTGATCAAGCCGCGCCGAGAATCGATCAGAGGCTGCCCTTGGTGGATGGAATGGTGCCGGCCGCGCGCGGATCCAACTCGGCCGCCATACGCAGCGCTCGGCCAAATGCTTTG
Source organism: uncultured Bifidobacterium sp. (assembly GCA_964655425.1). Taxonomy (GTDB): domain Bacteria; phylum Pseudomonadota; class Gammaproteobacteria; order Burkholderiales; family Burkholderiaceae_D; genus Pernthalerella. The sequence continues at coordinate 6,853 of CAZZMV010000040.1, read as the reverse complement.
AACACAGTCTCGCACTGGTGATGCGCATTGTCGCCACGCAGATTATCGATGTGCAGGGTCACCAGCGCATGGTTGACGAAGCCCTGAAAAAATTCATGGGTCAGATCGACATCGAACTGACCGATCATGGCACGCGTGAACGGCACATGGAATTCCAGCCCGGGGCGACCAGAGAAATCAATCACGACGCGCGAGAGTGCCTCATCCAGCGGCACGTAAGCATGGCCGTAGCGGCGTATGCCTTTTTTGTCGCCAATCGCTTTCGCGAGTGCCTGACCCAGCGTAATCCCGACATCTTCAACAGTATGGTGGGCATCGATATGCAAATCGCCCTTCGCACTGATATCGAGATCAATCAGGCCATGGCGCGCGATCTGATCCAGCATGTGATCGAGAAAAGGCACCCCGGTATCCAATTTTTGCTGACCAGTACCATCAAGGTTAAGCGCGACCCGAATCTTGGTCTCGCTGGTATCTCGCACGACTTCGGCTTTACGTTGAATCGACATGGTTGAATGAGTCAGGACATCAGGCTGGACTGCAGCGCACTCAGCAGCATCGCATTTTCTTGCGGCGTACTTACCGTGATGCGCAAGCAGTTTTCCAGAAGCGAATGCATTTTACCGACATTTTTTACCAGGACCTGCCGGGCCAGCAGCCGCTCAAACACATCGGTCCCGCTCAGGCCCGGGCGCTCAATACGTATCAATAAAAAATTAGCAGCAGAGGGAAAGCACACCACGCCCGGCAAGGCTGAAAGCTGCTCAACCATACGGGCGCGCTCTGTGCAAAGGGCTGCTGCCTGCGCGTCAAGGGTGGCCGCATGCTCGAACATGAAAATAGCAGCTGCCTCGGTGAGTACATTGACGTTGTAGGGTGGTCTTACCTTGTCAAATTCCGTAAGCAATTCGCTGGCGGCCGAGAGGTAACCCAAGCGAATACCGGCCAGACCCAGCTTGGAGACGGTGCGCATCAGCACGACATTGGAGAATTCTGGCAGTCGCGGCAAAAAGCTGGTGCCCGCAAACGGCTGGTAGGCCTCATCGACCACCACCAAACCTGTATCGCCTACCGCGTGAATGATCTCCAGCAGGTCATCGAGTTTGAATAGATTGCCGGTAGGGTTGTTGGGATAAGCAAGATAAGTGATCGCCGGACGTTCTTTGCGGATAACCGCAAGCATGGCGTCGAGATCGAGCGAAAAGTCAGCGCGCAACGGCACACCAATAAACTGCATACCGGCCAGTTGTGCTGACATCGCGTACATCACGAATCCTGGTATCGGTGCCAGCACTTTGGCGCCCGGCTTGGCGCAGGCTGTTGAGAGCATGGCGATCAACTCATCCGAGCCATTGCCAAGCATCACATCGAACCCGGGTGGAATCTCGGCATACTCGCGAATCGCTGCCTTCAGCGCCGCATAGCTCGGCACGGGGTATCGATTCAAAGCCACCTCGGCCAGGCGATCGCCCAATAGACGCTGCAAATCGGGCGGCAGCGTGTACGGGTTTTCCATCGCATCGAGCTTAACCAGTCCGGTAGCGTCCGGCACGTGATAAGCAGCCAGTGCGCGGACATCGTCACGCACCACATTCAGCAAACGAGACATGGGACTCACTCGAGCCGCATTTCGGCAGAGCGTGCGTGCGCCTGCAAGCCCTCGCCATAAGCAAGCTCCGCCGCGACCTTGCCCAGAGTTTGCGCACCAGCGGCGCTGACATGAATGATGGAGGAGCGTTTTTGAAAGTCGTACACGCCCAGCGGTGAAGAAAAACGTGCAGTGCGCGAGGTGGGTAAGACATGATTCGGACCAGCGCAATAATCCCCCAGCGATTCGGAAGAAAAGCGGCCGAGAAACATGGCGCCGGCGTGACGTATCTTGTCGGCCCACTGAGTCGGCTCGGCAGCCGAGATCTCCAGATGCTCGGCGGCGATCAGGTTAGCGATCTCGCAGGCCTCGTCCATGTGGCGCACTTTGACCATGGCGCCGCGATTCGTCAGCGACGTACGAATCACTTCTTTGCGCGGCATGGCATCAATCAATTGATTGACGCTGTTGGCAACACGATCGAGGTAGTCGGCATCCGGGCACACCAGTATCGATTGCGCCAGCTCGTCATGCTCTGCCTGCGAGAACAAATCCATCGCGACCCAGTCGGCTGGCGTACTGCCATCGGCCAGTACCAGAATTTCGCTGGGGCCTGCAATCATGTCGATGCCGACCGTACCGAACACGCGGCGCTTGGCCGCAGCGACATACGCGTTGCCCGGGCCAACAATCTTGTCTACTTGCGGAATGGTGGCAGTGCCATACGCAAGCGCGCCAACAGCCTGTGCGCCGCCAATCGTGAAGACACGATCAACACCGGCAATCGCCGCCGCCGCTAGCACCAGCGGGTTTTTCACCCCGTCCGGTGTTGGCACCACCATGATGATCTCGCCCACACCCGCTACTTTGGCCGGAATCGCATTCATCAATACAGACGAGGGATAAGCCGCTTTCCCCCCAGGTACATAGATACCCACTTTATCGAGCGCAGTGACTTTTTGGCCCAGCACTGTGCCGTCCGGCTCGGTGAAGCTGAAACCATCGGAGCCGCACTCGTCCTTCTGTCGCTGGTGATAGGCGCGCACCCGATCAGCTGCCTGCTGTAGCGCGTCGCGACGTTGCGGGCTCAAACCATCCAGTGCCGCCTGCAGCTCGGCGGCGTCAATCTCCAGCGCGGAGACGTTGCTCGCAGCGAGTCGATCGAACCGACGCGTGTAGTCGAGCACAGCAGCATCACCACGCTGTTTCACTTCGGCGAGTATGTTCGCTGCAGCGCGATCGATTGCTTCATCTTCAGCGGCTTCAAATGCCAGCAGCACCATCAAGCTGGTTTTGAAATCTGGATCGGCGGTGTCGAGTCGGCGAATTTGAACAGACATAAGATTATTTTTCGGGTCGCGCAGCGCGTTCAAAGGCTTCAATAATTGGCCGCAGTTTTTCACGTTTGGTTTTCAATGCAGCACGGTTGACCACCAGCCGCGACGAGATATCCATGATCTGCTCAACCTCGACCAGATGATTCGCACGCAGCGTGCTGCCGGTCGACACCAGATCAACGATTGCATCCGACAGGCCGACCAATGGCCCCAGCTCCATTGAGCCATACAACTTGATCAAATCAACATGCACGCCCTTGGCAGCAAAATGCTCGCGCGCGACATTCACATATTTGGTCGCAACACGCAGCCGCGCTCCCTGCCGAACTGCACTCGCATAGTCGAAACCTGCTGGCACCGCGACAGACATTCGGCACTTGGCAATGTTCAGGTCGACCGGTTGGTACAAACCCTCACCACCGTGCTCCAACAACACATCCTTGCCGGCGACGCCAAAGTCAGCCGCACCGTATTGCACATAGGTTGGCACATCAGACGCGCGCACGATCACCACGCGGATTCCTGCATCGCTCGTCGGCAAGATCAGCTTGCGCGACTTTTCAGGGTCGTCAGAGACAGTAATGCCTGCCGCCTCAAGCAGCGGCAAAGTCTCGTCGAAGATCCGCCCCTTGGAGAGCGCCAGCGTCAAACTTTGATTCATGCTCATCGAATTCTTTGTATATCCGCACCAACGGCTGACAGCTTTACTTCCATTCGGTCATAGCCGCGGTCGAGATGATATATGCGGTCGATCAGTGTCTCGCCTTCAGCCGCCAAACCCGCAATCACAAGTGATGCCGAGGCACGTAAATCGGTGGCCATCACTGGCGCGCCAACGAGTTTTCGAACCCCGTGTATCACCGCCGTATGACTATCGATCTCGATCGATGCACCGAGTCTATTCAGCTCTTGTACGTGCATGAAACGATTTTCGAAAATCGTCTCGCTGACCCGGCTACTACCTTCGGCAATAGCGTTTAATGCCATCAGTTGTGCCTGCATGTCGGTCGGGAAGCCGGGGTATTCGGTGGTACGAAAACTGACAGATTTTGGGCGGCCAGACATCTGAATACGAATCCAGTCATCACCCGACGTCAGTACCGCGCCGGTTTCACGTAACTTGTCGAGTACAGCATCGAGCAAATCTGCGCGCGCCCCCTTCAGAACTACATCACCGCCGGTCGCAGCGACGGCACACAAGAAGGTGCCGGTTTCAATTCGGTCGGCAATCACGCGATGGGTCGCGCCGTGCAGCGCAGGTACACCGGTCACGGTCACTCGATCGGAACCGATACCCTCAATTTGCGCGCCCATTGCCACCAGAAGATTCGCGAGGTCGGTCACTTCGGGTTCACGCGCGGCGTTTTCGAGCACGGTTACACCATCGGCCAGCACAGCCGCCATCATCAGATTCTCGGTACCGGTGACCGTGATCATGTCTGTGACGATGCGCGCACCTTTTAGCCGCTTGGCTTTGGCGTGGATGTAACCTGCTTCGATCTGGATCTCCGCACCCATGGCTTGCAGACCTTTGATGTGCTGATCCACGGGTCGCGAGCCGATCGCGCATCCGCCGGGCAAGGAGACCTTCGCTTCGCCAAAGCGTGCCAACAATGGCCCCAACACCAATATTGAAGCACGCATGGTTTTCACCAATTCATACGGTGCTTCGAGCTTGTCGACTGCTCGGCCGCACAGCTCGAGGACATTGCCTTTATCTTCGATCGCCAAACCCATCTGACGCAGCAGCTTCTGCATGGTGGCTACATCTTGCAGCCTCGGCACATTGGACAACTTCACCGTCTCGGCACTGAGCAAGCCAGCGCAAAGAATGGGCAGCGCGGCGTTTTTGGCGCCTGCGATCTCGATCTCGCCAGCCAGCCGATGGCCGCCGCGGATCAGCAACTTATCCATCAGGCCTGGTACTCCTCAGGCGTCAACGTCTTCATTGACAGTGCATGGATCTCGGCTTTCATGCGGTCGCCCAGCGCGGCGTAAACCAGTTGATGACGCTGTATCAGGCGCTTGCCCGCGAACGCGGATGAGACAATCACTGCGGTGAAATGCTGACCGTCGCCATCTACCTCGAGATGAGTGCATTCAATACCAGCAGCGATATAGCTCTTGATCAAGTCAGGTGTAGGCAGCACGATTCAACCTCATATCTGTAAAAACAAGCACAAACTAATGACGCAGCTTGTAGCCACGTTTTAGCAACGTGACCGCAATCGACGATAAAACAAGAAAGAACAGCAGCACAACGACCAGACTGGTCAGCGGCGCAACATCCGAGTAACCGAAAAAGCCGTAGCGAAAACCGTCGATCATGTAAAAAAACGGATTCGCATGCGACACCGCCAACCAAAACGGTGGCAACGAGTGTACCGAGTAAAACACTCCAGCCAGAAACGTCGCCGGCACAATCAAAAAGTTTTGAAATGCAGCGAGCTGGTCAAATTTTTCAGCCCAGATCCCGGCGATCAAACCCATGGTGCCTAAAATGGCCGCGCCCAGTAATGCAAACAGAACAATCCACAGCGGTGCAACAAAACTCAATTTGGCAAACAGCAAGGTGATCAGCATCACGCCCAAACCAACCAGAAAGCCACGGATCATCGCCGCCAGCACATAGGCGCTGAACATCTCCCAGTGCGATAACGGCGTCAGCAAAATAAAAACCAGATTACCCGTGATCTTCGATTGAATCAGCGACGATGATGAATTGGCGAATGCATTTTGCAGTACGCTCATCATCACTAATCCAGGGACTAGAAACGCGGTGTAGGACACGCCCGGAAATGGTTGTACATGATCTTCCAGCACATGACCAAAAATCAGCAGGTACAGCATCGCAGTCACGATCGGTGCGGTCAGTGTTTGGGTCGCCACTTTCCAGAAGCGCAGCAGTTCTTTGTAGAGCAAGGTACGAAAGCCCGTCATTGCCTGCCCCCCATGATCTGAATGAATACATCCTCCAGATCAGCCTGATGCAATTGCAAATCTTCGATGGCGAGCCCGGCCTGGCGAATCTGCGCCAGAATTTGCTCGACCTCATCGTGATGGTTGACGCGTAGCGTGTATTGGCGCGTGTCCGACGACGCCTCGGTATGCGACAGCAGATGATGTAACGACGCTGGCAAGCTGCCAGTCGTCAGGCGCACCACCAGTTGCGAGCCGGAGATGCGTTTCAGCAAAGCAGCGGTCGAATCCAACGCGACAACAGCGCCTGTTTTCAGCATGGCGATACGACTGCACAGCGCCTGTGCCTCTTCCAGGTAATGCGTTGTCAGCACCACCGTATGACCCTCGCGATTCAACCGCCCGATGAAGCGCCACAAGGTCTGTCGTAACTCGACGTCGACGCCCGCAGTCGGCTCGTCGAGCATGATCACCGGTGGTTTGTGCACCAATGCTTGCGCCACCAACACTCTACGCTTCATGCCGCCGGACAAGGCGCGCATATTGGTATCTGCTTTCGCGGTCAAACCCAACTCGTGCAGGATTTCATCGATCCAGGCGTCATTGCCCGAGATACCGAAATAACCTGACTGCATACGCAGTGTTTCGCGCACGGTGAAGAACGGGTCGAACACCAGCTCTTGCGGAACCACGCCTATCGAGCGACGGGCGGCCCGAAAATCGGTCACCACATCATGGCCCAAGATACGCACACTGCCCTGGTCTGCTCGGGCCAATCCGGCGATGATGGAAATCAAGGTGGTTTTGCCTGCGCCGTTCGGGCCCAACAAACCAAAAAATTCGCCGCTGGCGATCTCGAGCGATACGCCGTCAAGTGCTTGCAGCGCACCGAAGCGCTTTCTGACTTGGTCAATCCGGATGGCGGCCATGTTGGCGAGGAAGGGTGATGCTCATGCGCACCGAGAGGCACACCGAGACGCGCAAAGTCGTTGATTATAGGGGATTTATC
>CAZZMV010000039.1:0-11784 GCA_964655425.1 uncultured Bifidobacterium sp. | reverse complement strand
GGTGGCGCGCGTGAACGCTGTGAATGACCGCGAAAAACGCCGAAGGCATCGGCTCGCGTGGGGACTGAAACGGAATTGGCCGCAACGGCCAGCAGGTAATGTCGAACATCAAATTCCGGTACCGCACCGGTAGCGGCACACAGTACGCAGTGGTCCGATGCGCTGTGCTGCTGTGTCGGTGCGTCGTGGTCAAGCTGCACCCACTTCACACCCGAGGTAGCGCAGACCTCGATCCATCGACTTGAAGCATCGGCCGCCGCACCACCCAGCGCTGGCAGCAGGGTTTGCAGCAGTAGCGCCAGCAGCAGTAGCCCGGCGAGGTATCGGCGGCGGATGAGGCGGAACGTCATGGCCAAGAAGGTTAGCACGAGTGGCGGCAAGGCAATGAGGCGCCGCTGCGCTAACTCAAGGGTATCGGCTTACTGCCGACTATTGATTCAGGTTTTTTTCGCGGTGCAATCAAGAGATTTCTGCTGTCCAAGTGCCGGATCGGCGAGTGTAGCTGCAGAGGTTAGCATTCACTACATTGCTTAATTATTAATCAATTTTTCGTGGTGCCAAATCAGCTGTGTTACATTTGGGAAAGAGTGGCGAACTTGACGACTGAAAGCCCCACCGAAAAGCTGCTGAATTGATAAAAGCCTCTGGGTGCTTGGGAAATTTGCGGTCATACAAGCTTGCGTTGCCATTGCTGCATTGCAGAAAACCTGCGGCGGCGACACAATGCGAGCGTTTTGATTGAGGGTCACCATGCTCTACCAACTTCACGAAATGCATAAGACATTGCTGAGCCCGCTTGTGCAATGGGCTGAGGCATCTTCCAAGCTATTTACCAACCCGGTTTCACCGTTGGCTCACACGCCGTTTGCGCAACGTATCGCGGCGGGTTATGAGTTGATGTTCAGGCTGGGCAAAGAGTACGAAAAGCCGGCGTTTGGCATCACCGCCACTGAGGTGAACGGGATTCGTGCCGCGATTATTGAAGACGTGGTGCTCGAGAAGCCATTTTGCAAGCTGCTGCACTTCCGCAAAGACCGCCACGCACCTCAGCTGAAAAATTTGCAGCAGCCCAAGGTATTGGTCGTCGCGCCACTGTCTGGCCATCATGCCACTTTGCTGCGCGACACCGTGCGTACCTTGTTGACTGAATACGATGTCTACATCACCGACTGGACCGATGCCCGTATGGTGCCACTCGAGCTCGGCCCCTTCCATCTGCACGACTATATTTACTACGTGCAGGAATTCATTCGCTTGCTCGGTAAAGATCTGAACGTGATCTCGGTGTGCCAACCCACCGTGCCGGTGCTGGCTGCAATTTCACTGATGTCGAGTGCCAAAGAGCCCGTACTACCAAAAACCATGGTGATGATGGGTGGCCCGATTGATTCGCGCGCATCGCCGACGGCGGTGAATGACCTTGCCATCAACAAGTCGTATCAGTGGTTCGAGAATAACGTCATCTACAGCGTGCCACCGAATTATCCCGGCTACGGGCGCCGTGTTTATCCGGGCTTCTTGCAGCACGCAGGCTTTGTTGCGATGAACCCGCGTCGTCATGCGCAAAGTCACTGGGAGTTTTACTTGCACCTGCGCGAGGGTGACAACGAATCGGCTGAAGAGCATCGCAAGTTTTACGACGAGTACAACGCGGTGTTGGATATGCCAGCCGAGTACTACCTTGAAACCATCAAAACCGTGTTTCAGGATCATGCGCTGCCGCTTGGCACCTGGGAAGTTGAAGGTAAGTTAGTCCGGCCGCAAGACATCAAACAGGTCGCGTTGCTCACCATTGAAGGTGAACTGGATGATATTTCCGGTCCGGGTCAAACCCGAGCGGCGCACGAACTGTGCACCGGTATACCCAAGCAGAAAAAGCAGCACTTCACTGCCCCCAAATGCGGTCACTACGGTATTTTTTCCGGGCGCCGCTGGCGTGAAATGATCGCGCCGCGTATCGGTGAATTCATCCGCGCCAACAGCGATTAGTGCGCTGAATAAATAGAACCATCAGTTCGCTGCCGTCGTTTGCAGCGGCTGGTGCGTTGCTCTCTTGCATGGTGCAAATCGCGGATAATGTTGCGCCATGGCCGATCTCCATAAAACGCTCGCTGACCGTATTGAAGATGTACTGCCCCAAACGCAGTGCACCAAATGCGGTTATCCCGCATGCCGCCCGTATGCTGAAGCGATTGCGAACGGTAGCGCGAGCTACAACCAGTGCCCGCCCGGTGGTGCTGAAGGTGTAGCACGCATCGCGAGCCTGCTCGGTAAACCGGTGATTCCTCTCAACCCGGAAAATGGTGTCGAGCGCGAGCGTCCGGTCGCCGTGATCGACGAAAGTGCTTGCATCGGCTGCACACTGTGCATACAGGCGTGCCCGGTGGACGCAATCATCGGCGCTGCCAAGCAAATGCATACCGTGATTGCATCGTTATGTACGGGTTGTGATTTGTGTGTACCCCCCTGCCCGGTCGACTGTATCGACATGAAGCCAGTCACCGCAGGCAAAACCGGATGGGCCGCATGGTCAGCCACAGAAGCCGATGCCGCACGTGCCAGACATGATGCGCGCAAGCTGCGCCTGCAGCGTGAAAAACAGGAAAATGATGCGCGATTAGCCGCAAAGGCACTCGCCAAGCTGGCCGAGGTTGATGCAAGCGATGCAAAAAATGAAGCCGAGCGCGTAGAAAAAGAACGCAAACGCGCGATTATCCAAGCGGCGATCGAGCGTGCGCGCCTGCAAAAAGAAAAAGCGTCCGCGACATCTGATTCGAACAAGCCATGAACGCAGACAAGCGCCGGCAAATTTTCGAGCGGCTGCGTGCCAGCAATCCGCACCCAACCACCGAGCTCGAATACACCACACCATTCGAGCTACTGATTGCAGTGATTCTTTCAGCGCAAGCGACCGATATCTCGGTCAATAAGGCTACCCGCAAGCTGTACCCGATTGCCAATACACCAGCCACTATCTACGCGTTGGGTGTCGATGGTTTGATTCCGTATATTCAAACGATAGGGCTCTACAAGACCAAAGCCAAAAACGTCATCGAGACTTGTCGCCTTCTGATTGAGCAGCATGAAGGACGCATACCGCGTGAACGTGAAGCCTTGCAGGCGCTACCCGGCGTCGGCAGAAAAACCGCGAATGTGGTGCTCAATACCGCGTTTGGTGTGCCTGCGATGGCGGTCGATACGCATATTTTCCGGGTGTCGAATCGAACCGGAATCGCGCCGGGCAAGAACGTCGATATTGTGGAACATAAGCTGATGAAGTTTGTGCCAACCGAATTTTTAATGGATGCACATCACTGGCTGATTTTGCATGGTCGCTATACTTGCCTGGCACGTACGCCACAGTGCTGGAATTGTGTGATTGCCGATCTGTGCGAGTTTCGAAAGAAAACCCCTACGCCCAGTAAAGCGGTCTGAAATAATTAAATCAATCATGTTCAACCCCAGCCGAGAAGAAGTTCGCCGATTTTTCTGCGACACCTGGCGCAAAACTCAGGCCAATTCGCCAATGACTGAGCTCGAGATCATTGCACGCGACTGGCTGCTGCAACATCCGGAATATGAAAGTTGGTTATCCGATCCTGAAGCCGCAGAGACTAGCGACTTCGACATTGGGCAAGGACAGTCCAACCCTTTTTTACATCTATCGATGCACCTGTCGATCGCAGAACAAATCTCGATTGACCAGCCGAGCGGTATACGCGGCACCTTCCAGCAACTCGCTACGCGCCTCGGCGAGCACCAAGCTCATCATCAAATTATGGAATGTCTGGGCGAGATGCTTTGGACTGCGCAGCGCAATGGCACCCCACCCGATGGCGCTGCGTATATTGAATGTATCCGTCGCCGGGCGCGCTGACAAATAAGCTGGTTCGGTTGCTCGTTTATACTCGAGCAAATAACAATTTTTAAAATGCCCTCCCCTTTCAGAACATACACTCATGACGACCCCAAAGCGCTTTGACGGCTCTGCGCAGTATGTAGCCACTCAAGACCTGAAACTGGCAGTGAATGCCGCACTGACGCTACAACGACCGCTGCTAATTAAAGGCGAGCCCGGCACAGGTAAAACCATGCTGGCTGAAGAAGTCGCTGCGGCGCTGGACATGCCGCTGCTGCAATGGCATATCAAATCCACCACCAAGGCGCAGCAAGGTTTGTATGAATACGATGCGGTATCCCGCTTGCGCGACTCACAGTTGGGGGACGAGCGAGTCAAGGATATCCACAATTACATTATCAAAGGCGTACTTTGGCAGGCATTCAATGCGGATCAGCCGGTGGTTTTATTGATTGATGAAATTGACAAGGCAGATATCGAATTTCCGAATGATTTGCTGCGTGAGCTCGACCGGATGGAGTTTTATGTGTATGAAACGCGCGAGCTGGTCCGTGCCAAGCATAGGCCCTTAGTGATAATCACTTCCAACAATGAAAAAGAATTGCCCGATGCTTTCCTGCGTCGCTGCTTTTTTCACTACATTAAATTCCCGGATAAAGAGACCATGCAGCAAATCGTCGATGTGCACTTCCCGCGCATCAAAAAAGATCTGCTCTCCGCTGCGCTGCACGCATTCTTTGAGATGCGCGAAATTCCCGGGCTGAAGAAAAAGCCATCAACCTCCGAGCTACTGGATTGGTTGAAATTGCTGTTAGCTGAAGATATCCCCGCCGAGGCATTGCACTCAAAAGATCAAAAAAATGTTGTACCGCCTCTGCATGGTGCGCTGCTTAAAAACGAGCAAGATATCCACTTGTTCGAGCGACTGGTGTTCATGTCGCGCCATAATCGCTAATTTTCCTCACTAGCGCAGCACGAGCGTCATGCTGATTGATTTCTTTTTCACGCTGAAAGATGCACGGGTTCCTGTATCGATCAAGGAATTTCTGCTGCTACTTGAGGCGCTGAATAAAGGCGTCATCACGCCCTCAATTGATGAGTTTTACTATCTCGCGCGTACTACGCTGGTGAAAGACGAAGCAAACTTCGATAAATTTGACAAGGCGTTTGGGGTGTATTTCCATGGCGCGCAGACTTTATTCGATAAAGCCCCCGAGATACCGCTCGATTGGCTGATCAAGCGCCTGCAACGTGAGCTCACGCCAGAGCAAAAAGCGCAGATCGAAAAATTCGGCTACGACAAGCTGATGGATAGGCTCAAAGAATTACTGGAAGAGCAAAAAGGTCGTCACGAAGGCGGCAATAAATGGATAGGTACCGGCGGTACCTCACCGTTCGGTCATGGCGGCGTCAACCCTGAAGGTATACGCATCGGCGGCGAAGGCGGTAACCGAAGCGCGGTCAAGGTATGGGATGCCCGCGCTTTTCGTGACTACGACAGCGAGCGTGAGCTGGGCACGCGCAATATCAAAGTAGCGCTGCGACGCCTGAGACAGTTTGCACGCGAAGGCTTGGAAGAAGAGCTGGCGCTAGATGACACCATACGCGCTACTGCCAATAACGCCGGCTGGCTGGATCTGAAAATGCAACCGGAGCGCAAGAACAAGATCAAGGTGCTGATGCTGATGGATGTCGGCGGCACGATGGATGATCACATCGCGCAGGTGGAAGAATTATTCTCGGCGGCCAAGTCCGAGTTCAAGAATATGGAGTTTTTCTATTTCCATAACTGTGTCTATGATCAGCTTTGGAAAAATAATCGACGTCGACATGCCGAACGTTTCGCAACCTGGGACATCATCCGCAAATATCCTGCAGATACCAAACTGATTTTTGTCGGCGACGCCACCATGAGCCCCTATGAAATCGTGCAGCCCGGGGGCTCGGTTGAATACAACAATGAAGAAGCCGGGGCGGTCTGGCTACAGCGTTTCACGCACCAGTTTCCCAAATATGTCTGGCTGAATCCGGAGCCCGAGGGTTTATGGCAGTACCGGCAGTCGATCGCGATTATCCGGCAGCTGATGTCCGATCGCATGTACCCGATCACCATGGAAGGCCTGGATCGGGCGATGCAGCTTCTCTCCAAATAGGCGCGCCAACATCAAGCGATGGCCTGGCTTCATGCACATAGTGCATCCATGATTCAAATAACTCGGCTGAGTCCTGATTCATAAGGAACAGCGGTGATTAGGATTTAACCAAACTCCGGTGGGGCGACTATTTGCTTCGCCCTTTTCATCGGAGAAATCCATGGCAAAAGCCCGACATCTTGTCAATAACTGGCTGCAAATTCTCGACGAAAAGTTTTCGCTCGATGATTCAGGCCGTTGTTTCCTTCAGCAAGACAATCAGACCGGTATTGTTTTATACGCACCGGAGCAAGGCGATGAGGTCTTTATTTACAGCGATTTGATGCGTGTACCAGACGACATCCCCGCTGGGTTTTACGAACAAATTCTCACACTGAATTCCCATACCGCTCGAACCGGCGGCGCATCAATCACTTTCGAGCCAAGTTCCAATCAGCTACTTGCAATTTTTTGTCAGCCTATCCAAGCGCTAGACGGTCAGACATTTCAAAACATCATACAAAATCTGCCCAAGTTACTTGAGTCGCTACGTGAGCAGTTGAAGACTATCTGGATAGATTGCAAAAACAAATTATCGACATCATCAACAGTACTGCCGATGGCACATGCATGAGCTTTTCAATTGATCTCGAACTCATCGGGCGACGTTTTTTGGCCAATCGTTGATATGGGCTTTTACAAGCTATTTCATTAGGTCGATGGCCAGACAGCTTTACAGAAGAAAGCACAAGACGTGCGGCAAATTACAGTCAACGCAGAAAGCAGCCTAACGAGACAGATTCTTAATCAGGGAATAACGATGAATAACTTACCTTCGATCACAAGTACTCGTACTACTCATACAGCATCAATCAGTGGGTCAAATCAGACGCAGACCACCATGCTGAGCGCCAAACAGGCAAGTAATAGCCCTTTGTTCAAGGGATCTGCCAATTTACCCACGCGCGAATTGGTAGCACGAACACTGGTGTTACCACCATTAAGTTTCAGTAATACATTTGAAGCCATACAAATCAGCAAACCAAAAACTGCTATCGATTCATCGGAAATTTCAAAAACCAAACATAGCGCGCTGACCGAGCAAGACCTGACACCTGCCGAGAAGCAATCTGTCTTACCCGCCAATCATGCGCCAGCGGATTGGTTGTCGAATGATCTGAACCCGCTGTACATGGGCCCGTCACCTGCGCTGCGGAATAGCCAGTTCATCGATGGCGGCGCTGACCAAACGATGCTGAGCTATCTCCCGGATGATTTATCACCGGCCACGCTGCATACCCTTAGCCCAGAAAATCTGAAACGATTCGAGCAAATTCGCGATAGCTACACCACCGAGACGCAAACCATAAAAATCAAGGAGAAAGACGGCACGAATGCGGGACGCTCGGTAGACGTCACCGTTCGCAAATACAATCGTCCGAACCCAACAACCTACCTGACAGCATCTGCTATTGGTAAACATTTATCGATGTTCAGCGATAAACCTTGCCTATTTTTGACACGCTATGCCTTCGATAATTTCTGCAAGAATGGTATCGGTCGAAAAGATGGTCAATTCCTGATCCCGAAAGAAATCGGTGATCGAATTGAAAAGCAACTCAGCAAAAAATCAACGTTTGCAGCGGGCGAGGCTGAGCTCGGCATCCCCGCCGGCGCGTGGGCGGGTCAGGAGATTATTCGAGTCACGATCAATGACATCCCGAACCTGCGCATGGCCTCGGGTAATGAGGTCGGCGCCAACAAATACTGGATGCCCGGTGGCTATCTTCCCAATGGATTACCGGAAGCTGTGTGTGATCAAATCCCGCTGGACAAGGTAAGCATGAACCCATTCACGCCCAGCGATTAAGTTGCTCCAATTACCGGTTGCAGGTCCACCCAAAAAGTCGACACCTCAGGAGCTCTCGATGGAAAAAATCATCCTGGATGAAAAATCATGGCGCTACAAACTTTGTAGACAAGGCGAACAATACATCCTGTCGGTTCCCTGCGGCGGTGCGGCTTTGTATGAGCTTGATATTCCAGTCGATCAAGCAACGGCCGAGGCTGGACTGCATGATCCTGCGCTGCTTGAGTTGCTGGCTACCTCGGTTCAGCAAGACCCGGCCGCGTATTTGGCGATCAATCGCTCTCATTAGACTATCGCCCCAGCGCTTGATCGACTCAAGCGCAAACACCTATTCGCAGTATTTATTCGCTGCTGTAGCTGATATTCATTAGAATGCGACAGTTTTTGCCTGCCTCGGCGGCATTCCTTAGCAAACTGGCATTCGATATCACGCATGGCGACCCGAAAAAGCGACTACAGCGAATCGTCGATTCGCGTCCTCAAAGGCCTCGAGCCTGTCAAACAACGCCCCGGTATGTACACGCGGACCGAAAACCCGCTACATATCATTCAAGAAGTGATTGACAACGCTTCAGATGAAGCACTCGGTGGCTACTGCAAGCATATCGAGGTAACGCTGAATACTGATGGAAGCGTCAGCGTCGAGGATGATGGTCGCGGCATCCCGGTCGGTTTGCATCCGGAAGAAAAAGTATCCACCGTCGAAATTGTTTTCACCCGTCTGCACGCCGGTGGCAAATTCGACAAAGGCTCCGGCGGCGCCTATGCCTTCTCGGGTGGCTTGCATGGTGTTGGCGTGTCGGTGACCAATGCGCTGTCGTCGAAGTTGGATATCACCGTCTGGCGTAAAGATGACAAGGGTAACGGTGTCCATACCATTCAGTTTGCCAATGGCGATGTCACACAAAAGCTGAAATCACGCAGCGCAGCCAAAGACGATAAAAAATCCGGCACCCGCGTCACGGTCTGGCCAAATGCAAAATATTTCGACTCGCCGCAGATTCCGCTCGCCGACCTGCTGCGTCTGCTTCGATCGAAAGCGGTACTGCTGCCCGGCGTCAAAGTCTCACTAACTCAAGCAAAGACTGGTGATACTCAGTCCTGGCTGTATGAACAAGGACTACGCGGTTATTTGCATGAAGCACTATCTCAAAGCGGTAGTGGGCAAACGCTGATTCCTTTTTTCGAAGGTGAGCAATATGCCACTGCCGATGCTGATGGGTTTGCCGAGGGTGAAGGCGCGGCATGGGTTGTCGCGTGGACTGAGGAAGGTAATGTGGTTCGCGAGTCGTATGTGAATCTAATCCCCACACCGGCAGGCGGCACCCATGAATCCGGCTTGCGCGAGGGATTATTTGGTGCGGTAAAAAGTTTTGTTGAATTGCACTCGCTGCTACCCAAAGGCGTGAAATTACTGCCTGAGGATGTATTCGCACGAACTTCATTCGTGCTATCTGCCAAGGTACTTGACCCGCAATTCCAAGGTCAGATCAAGGAAAAACTCAATTCGCGCGATGCAGTCAGACTAGTCGCTGGCTACACGCGTAGTGCGCTTGAGTTATGGCTGAATCAGCATGTCGATTACGGGCGCAAGCTGGCCGAACTCGTGATACGTCAGGCGCAGAGCCGCTTGAAATCGGCGCAAAAAGTCGAGAAGCGAAAATCATCTGGGGTCGCGGTGTTACCCGGAAAGCTGACCGACTGTGAATCGACTGACATCACGCGTAATGAAATATTTTTGGTCGAAGGTGATTCGGCCGGTGGCTCGGCCAAAATGGGCCGCGATAAAGAGTTTCAAGCCATTCTGCCGTTGCGCGGCAAGGTACTGAACGCTTGGGAAACCGAGCGTGATCGATTATTTGCCAATAACGAGATTCATGATATTGCAGTCGCGATTGGCGTTGATCCGCACAGCAAGAATGACAATCCTGATCTCTCCGGCCTGCGCTACGGTCGCGTTTGTATTTTGTCGGACGCCGATGTCGATGGCTCGCATATTCAGGTACTTTTGCTGACGCTATTCTTCCGGCACTTCCCCAAGCTGATCGAACGTGGACATATCCATATCGCGCGACCACCACTGTACCGGGTTGATGCACCCGCGCGCGGTAAAAAGCCGGCGCAGAAAATCTATGCGCTGGATGACGGCGAACTTGAAGCGATTGAAGACAAGCTACGTAAGGATGGTGTCAAAGACGGGGCATGGAATATCGCTCGCTTCAAGGGTTTGGGCGAGATGAGTGCGGATCAGTTATGGGAAACCACCATGAATCCAGATACGCGTCGCTTGCTGCCGGTGGCCTTAGGCGAACTCGACATGAAAGCCTCCGAGCAGCGTTTCACTATGCTGATGGGCAAGGGCGAGGCGGCGGCCCGTCGAGCATGGCTAGAAGAGCACGGCAATGAAGTTGAGGCTGACATTTAAAATATTCAAAAATTGATTAAAGTATGACCGACCAAATCAATCTGTTCGAATCTTCTGCCGACGAGAGCGGTGAATCACTGACGCTGGCTACCTTCGCCGAGCGTGCGTATCTTGATTACGCGATCTCGGTTGTCAAAGGTCGCGCACTGCCTGATGTGTGCGATGGCCAGAAGCCGGTACAGCGACGGATTTTGTACGCGATGGATCAGTTACGGCTCGATCCTGCCGCCAAACCGCGTAAATCTGCTGCTGTCGTAGGCGACGTACTCGGCAAGCTGCACCCGCATGGCGATCAGTCGGTCTACGACGCCATGGTGCGCATGGCACAAAGCTTTGCATTGCGCTACCCGCTCGTCGACGGACATGGCAATTTTGGTTCGCGTGACGGTGATGGCGCTGCAGCGATGCGTTATACCGAGGCGAGACTGACGCCGATCTCGCGTCTGCTGCTCGATGAAATTGATATGGGTACGGTTGATTTTGTACCCAACTACGATGGCTCGAGCGAAGAGCCCAAGCTATTACCGGCGCGACTGCCGTTCGTACTGCTGAATGGCGCATCGGGCATTGCGGTGGGTCTCGCAACAGAAATCCCGTCACATAACCTGACTGAGGTGGCTGAAGCAGCGGTTGCGCTCATCAAGAACCCCAAGCTATCGCATGACGCGCTGATGGAATTGATCCCCGGCCCTGATTTTCCAGGCGGGGGGCAGATCATTACACCGCCTGCGCAAATCAGCGAGATCTATCAAGCCGGACGTGGCAGTGTCAAAGTAAGGGCGTGCTGGAAAATCGAAGATCTCGCGCGTGGTCAATGGCAATTGGTGGTGACTGAACTTCCGCCTGGCACTTCCGCACAAAAAATTCTGGAAGAAATTGAAGAACTGACCAACCCCAAGATCAAGCTCGGCAAGAAAAGCCTCAGCCCAGAGCAACTCGCAACCAAGCAAACGCTGCTGGGTGTGCTGGATACGGTACGCGACGAATCAGGCCGCGAGGCGCCGGTTCGGTTGGTGTTCGAGCCCAAGTCAAAGAATCAGGATCAGGAAGAATTCAGCAATCTGCTATTGGCGCACACCTCGCTGGAAAATAACGCGGCAATTAATCTGGTGATGATCGGCGCGGATGGTCGCCCAAGACAAAAAGCTTTGGGTGATGTGCTACGCGAGTGGATAGGCTTTCGATTTGATACGGTGACGCGCCGTACCAAGCATCGCCTTGGCAAGGTTGATGACCGCATCCATATTCTTGAAGGCCGCGAAGCGGTACTGCTGAATATCGACAAGGTGATCAAAATTATTCGTGAATCGGATGAGCCAAAACCCGCGCTGATGAAAACCTTCAAGCTATCGGAGCGGCAAGCCGAAGATATTCTCGAGATTCGTCTGCGTCAGCTGGCGCGCCTTGAGGCAATCAAGGTACAACAGGAACTCGCCGAGCTTCGCAAAGAGAAGGTAGTACTTCAGGATCTGCTGGATCAGCCGGCATCAATGAAGAA
>CAZZMV010000038.1:8153-11923 GCA_964655425.1 uncultured Bifidobacterium sp. | reverse complement strand
GGATGATGCGCGCCATCCGAGTAAAGCTCTTCTGCGGTGGGTGCGCGCTGCGCTAGTGACAATGTGCTGCCCAGCGCATAACCCGGTGTGAAGCCCCATAAAGCACCGAACGAGGCTGAGCCCAAGGTGAAATTGCGATTGGTAGTGCCGGTTGGTCGTCGACCGACTTGCTCGATACGGGCGCCCGCATTCAGACGCACGCTACCAATATCCGTTTCTTCCACGATGAACGCCGCGGTTGAATTGGAGCGAGTGCGTGGAACGGTCGACTCATCGGGGTGCTCGAGATTCAAGGCCTGTACCGTCGAGCCATCCGTCTGCACGCCGAACCGGCCGCGCCAACCGGCGATGGGTTGATGCGACAACTCGATGCGTGATTCCAGCGAGCGATTGGTGAACTTGACGTGGGGATCAACACCCTTATCCAGCTCGGTGTGACGGTAGTCGCTCTGACCGAGTTTGATTCTCAGCGCATCAAAGCCCTCGAATGGCGAGCGGATCAGGCTGTCGATGTCAAACCGGTTCTGCAGGAGGTCAATCTTCGAGGAATCATGGCGCCCGCGAATACCGTATAACTTGTCAATCTGAGATACCGAGGCACCGACATAGCCCCAGGATTGAATCATCGAGGCACCCACGCCTAGGTTATTCTCGCGATTACCGGAGTAAGTGAGGCGACCCGTATCGCCATCGGGTTCATCGCTGCTCTTAACGGGGATGCGATAGTCTCCCGCGCGTAGCAAGCTGCCATCAACATGCAAGCCAATATTGCCTATGGCTCGGTCTGCGTTGAAGGCAAACGCTCCGCCGCTGTCAACACTGCTCGCGCGCAGTTCCGCTTCGCCTATTGGGCGCTCTTCCAATCGCGTTGGAATGCGGCCATTCACAATATTGATCGCCCCACCAATCGCGCCTGAGCCGTAGAGCAAGGTGGCAGGGCCGCGCAGAATCTCGATTTGCTGCGCACTGAGCGAACTTGCACCGACAGCATGATCATTTGAGATGGCAGACAAATCGCCATTGCTCATCCCGTTCTGCAGAATTTTTACGCGCGGCCCTTCCAGCCCGCGAATAATGGGCCGTGATGAGCCGGTACTGAAACCGGATGAGTGTATGCCCGGCTCTTGCATCAAGGTGTCGCCGAGTGAGCCACCGATTTTGTCGCGCAACGCGTCGCCCGACAGCACGCGGGCGGGTGACAGGATGGTGGCATTTTCCTGCGAACCGAACGGATCAGCGGTGACCACCACCGGCGCAAGAGACTTATCGGTTGATTGGGCGTGGCTGACCATACTCAGGCCAGCGAGTGCGCACGACACGGCGTGCGCCATAACAGCACGTTGAAATTTCATGAGCTTCTCCACTAACAGCGATGTCGCCGCTCGCAATCAATGCAGAGCGGAACCTGATACTCGTGTCAGGCGGACTGTGGCGGGGCTCGCGAATTAAAGTGGCGGGTCGTGAGACGGGCTATGCCGTCGGGGGCGGGCAAGTTGACAGCAGCACTGCTGTCAACGGTGGGTAGCACCAACAAGCCAGCGAAGTGGAGGCTTGCACCCAGCGTGGCTGCATCGAACGCAGCGCAATGACTGGCAGATTTACTGTGTTCAATCGGCTCCCAGCCGGCGACGGATGCCGCTTGCGTGCCGCCAACCCCGCTGTGAGCAATCGCGTGCGACAGCCCAACCCACTGCGAGAGCAGCAGGCTGAATACCAGCAACACGCCGATCAAGGCGCGGTACCGGTTGCGATGCATACGCTGAGTGGTCATGAACAAAACTTGGCGGTGCCTGAGCTGAAACCGGCGCTAATACTAACGCAAATCAGCTACGACGATACTTACGGGAAACCTACTCGGGCTGCCACGACGGGCCGCACCATCAAAACCGATCAGTCGCCGTAGAGTTTTTGCTTGATCTCGCGGCGCTGCTGCGCTTCCAACGATAACGTGGCGGTCGGTCGCGCCAGCAGACGCGGTATGCCGATGGGCTCGCCAGTTTCTTCGCACCAGCCATAATCGCCGGAGTCAATCGCGGCGATCGATTGCTGTACCTTTTTCAGCAGTTTGCGCTCGCGATCACGCGTGCGCAATTCAAGCGCATGCTCTTCTTCAATGGTGGCGCGGTCTGCCGGGTCGGGCACTAAAACGGTTTCACGCAAGTGCTCGGTGGTTTCGTCGGCATTTTTTAGCAGGTCTTTTTCCAGCTGCTGCAAACGCGCTTTGAAGAATGCGAGCTGCGCCGGATTCATGTAGTCCTTCTCACTCATTTTCAGAATGTCTTCTTCAGTGAGCGGGGCGCCGTTTGTCGACTTTTGGGTTTTGGTTGTAGTGGCCACGTCGCTTGCTTTCATTACTTCGGGTCGGTGAATTCTACCCACAGACTTGCGACCAACTTTGCTGGTGCACAGTGCAGTCGGGCTTTGGTTTTCGCCGCCTTGATCATGTCTCCGTGACGGGCGGGTCGAAATCGGCGGCTATTGTAATCACTTTGTTGTCTAGCGCCACAAGCTTTCGGTTATTTTTAACCAGTTTCGTGCAAGGAATGGGGCGTCGAGATGAAAAAGATTTTCAAACTTGTACCGAGCGTCAAGCGAGGCACTGCGACAAACCCTGAGTAAACACTTCTTTCGGCAGGTTTTGCCCGATAAAGACAATTTTGCTGCCACGTTCCTCGCCGTCTGCCCAAGGCGAGCCAAGATCGCTACCCATGGTTTGGTGGACGCCCTGAAAAATCACTTTGCGCGTTGCACCATTCAGCCACAGCACGCCTTTGTAGCGCAGCATGCGGGGGCCATAGGTCTGGACCAGACCACCAATGAATTCCTCCAAACGGGTAGGATCGAACGGACGATCACTACGAAATACAAAGGCTGCGATGTCATCGGTATGACTGCCATGCGCATGGCCATGGCCGTGTTCATGATGGTGGTGGGCATGATCATGGTCATGCGCACAGTGATCGTCACAGTCGTGGTGATGTTCTTCTGCCTTGAGAAAATCCGGATCAATCTCGAGTTTTTCATTCAGGTTGAAGCCGCGAATATCAAGAATTTCATTGATCGGCGCTTTTCCAAACTCCGAGCGCATGATGGGTGCGCGAGGATTGATACGCTTCAGTCGCGTTTCAAGTGCGGTGATTAATTCGGACGATGTCAGATCAGTTTTTGAAAGCAGCACCCGATCCGCAAAACCAATTTGACGTTGTGCTTCTTCAAACCGATCGAGCTGCTGCATGGCGTGGCTGGCGTCCACCACGGTAATTACGCCATCGAGCAAATAGGAGACGCCTATTTCCTCGTCCATGAAAAAAGTTTGTGCGACCGGACCGGGGTTGGCCAAGCCGGTAGTCTCGATCACGACTCGATCAAACTGCAACTCACCGTTACGACGTTTTTGTGCCAACTGGCCTAGTCCGGCAATCAGATCGCCACGTACCGTGCAACAGATACAGCCATTACTCATCTCAACGATCTGTTCTTGGCTGTCTTGCACCAGAATTTCATTGTCGATATTCTCTTCACCGAATTCATTTTCGATGACTGCGATTTTCATACCGTGCGGCTCGCGCAAAATACGGTTCAGCAAGGTAGTTTTTCCGGCGCCAAGAAAACCGGTCAAAATCGTAGCGGGTATCAGTGCCATAGTGGGTCAGGAAAATAATTTAAAAAAATGAACTGCGAGGGAAACTATGTTTATCTAAAAACACATTGAGCTTGATTGCTTGATTGCTTGATTGCTTGATTGCTTGATTGCTTGATTGCTTGATTGC
>CAZZMV010000038.1:0-8053 GCA_964655425.1 uncultured Bifidobacterium sp. | reverse complement strand
TGATTGCTTGATTGCTTGATTGCTTGATTGCTTGATTGCTTGATTGCTTGATTGCTTGATTGCCTGAGCTAGCGTTTCTGCAGATTTTTTGCTGTGCTCAAGCCTCGTTTTGTTTTTTAGCGCGTGGATGGGCAGCATCATAGACTTGCGCCAGCCGCTGGAAGTCGAGCGAAGTATAGACCTGAGTCGACGCGATGGATGCATGTCCTAGCATCTCTTGCACGGCGCGCAGGTCGCCAGACGACTGCAACACATGTGATGCAAATGAATGACGCAGCATGTGGGGGTGCACATCGGCGGGTATACCCAGCAATTGCGCGTGGGCCTTGATACGTCGCTGCACTTCGCGTGCCGATATGCGACGTCCGCGCACTGACAAGAACAGCGCATGTGCATCATCATCGCTCACAAACTGAGTGATCTGTGATCTCGCTGTGAGCCAGTCGCGTAGCGCAGCCACAGCTGCGGCACCGATGGGAACACTTCGACGCTTGCTGCCTTTGCCTGTCACCGTCAATTCGGCAGCGTCCAGATCCAGCCAGCTGAGTGATTCATAGGCTGAGTTTTTTACGTGACGCAGATCAAGGCTGGTTAATTCCGCGACGCGCAAGCCGCTGGAGTAAAGCAGCTCAAACATCGCTTTGCTGCATGCAGCTCGAGTAAACGATGCATCGTCGCCAGTCACCTCGGATGACACCAGGCGAACAGCATCGTCTACGCCGAGTGCTTTCGGTAGCGGCTTGCTGCGTTTGGGGGCACGCACACCATCGACGGGGTTCGCGACCACTGGCTGGTGTAGTGCAAGCCAGGCAAACATGCCGCGCCATGCGGACAACTTGCGTGCGATTGAGCTGGGTGACAAGCCGCGTGCATGCAGTTGGCTGGTACAGCGTCGAATATCTGGCTGAGTTAGTCCGGCGAGTGCTTTGCCTGGCACATGCTGCTCGATCAAAGCGCTCAGCTGCTCCAGGTCGCGCCGGTAATTATCCAGTGTGTGCGACGATAGCTTGCGTTGTGTTTGCAGGTGCGCCAAATAGCCGGCTATCTCTTTGGCGGTGCTGACCATGCTATTGGCTTTAGTCGAGCAAGGGCTGTAGCCGCGCGCTGGCAATCTCGCCGATGCGAGCCAGTATGTCGGTCGCCAGATCAGCCGCGAACCGCTGTGGGTCAGTCGAACCCAGCACCATCAAGCCAAAGCTCTCATCTGAGCCTGCAGCGCGCAGCGGTACCAAGGCGACTGATTGCATGTTTGCTGCATCATCAAGCCACAGCGTTCCGGGCTGGCCCGCTGCAGCGCCGCAGACTGGTGCCTTGTGCGTGTTCGCGAAGGCACGCGCATCTTCATCATCCAAGACAAAGTCCAGTTCGGCAAACTCAGCAGCGGTGTGCCACAGCCGCACTGTGGTCTGAGGCACATCGAAGCAAGCACGGGTCGCTTCGACCAGTGCTGCGGGCAGGTCCGACGGTTGGGTTTGAGCGAGCAGCTGTAACGTCCATTGATGCAGGTTGGCCATGATGACTTCATTACCACTGGCGTTGCGCATGAAAGCTGCCAGTTTGAGTTCTAGCTGCCTGATTTTGTCTCGCAAAATCTCGACCTGCCGCTCTTGCAGTGACACGGTTCTTCCGCCGAGTGCGGTGGTTAGCCTGAGCCCGGCCGCGATATCAGGGTAATGATCGAAAAAATCCGGATGCTGTTGCAGATAGCTTGCAACCATATCGGCATCGGGTTGTTGAGTCATGGGTGTCGATGGTTTGAATGTGGTGGGTGGTGTTGGCAAGGTCAGCGCGCCATTGGCATAGCCCAGGCTGTAGCCGACTCGGATTTTACCTGCACCGATCGCACCGTAGAGAAACTAAAAAAACGGCACCCGAAGGTGCCGTGAAGAGAGGAGATTACATTCGCAGAAGACTCTGCAGGCTGAAACCAAACCAGCCTATCCATTACCGACCGCGCGGGTCGGCGATGAATTCTGTGCGAGCTGAGGTGCTCGCGATTGATCAGAACACGTGCCGTACACCCAGGTTGAATGCTTTATTGCTGGTGCCGTTTTCCGAGTTGTTGCCGACGGTGTAGGCAGCGGTGCCGTCGTTACTGATGTGGCCATAAGCAGCGTACAGATTGGTGCGCTTGGACAAGCTGTAGGTATAACCAATACCCCACTGGTCCGCATCATTGGCGGCGTTGGTGCCGCGACCATCAGCACGGATAAACGATGCGATGAATTTATGCGCACCAACTGGAACGGTCGCGCCGAGCAGGTAGTTGCGGCTCTTGCCTTGACCAATCCAGTCATTGTCAGCGTAGGCCGCAAACACTTTAGCTACTTCAAAGTCATAGTTGGCGGCCAGCATGGTGCTGCTCAGATTGGCGGTATTCGTCGCATTATTTTTTTCGTAGTACGCCAAGCGCACATTCAATGGTTTGCTGTCGTAGCCTACCGATGCGCTGATCACGCGGCTGGCTTCGCTGTCACTAGCAACCTCACCAAAGCCGTAAGCAATCTCACCGCTGAAGTTTTCAAAGATCGGTGTTGCGTACTTGATGGCGTTATCCATGCGGATCGCGCGGTCGGCGTTGGTAATGGCGTTGCTGGCGCCGGGCAGCATCAGGTTCTGCGCATTACCTGCCAAGCCGGAGGCGAATGGGTCAGCCACTTGGTTCAGCGCGAGGAAGTAAGAGGTGTATTGGCGACCCAAGGTCACGGTACCGAAATCGCCCTGTAGGCCGACGAAGCTTTGGCGGCCAAAGGCTTTGTTGCCCTGGTTAAAGCCGCCCGTGTCGCCGGCAATGCCGGTTTCCAGAACGAAAAGTGCATTCAGGCCGCTACCCAGATCTTCCTTGCCTTTGAAGCCCAGGCGTGTGCCCGACTGGGCGCCGCTGGTGATTTTGGTTCCGGCGGGCGTGGCGCCCGGCACAGTGCCCGTCTCGCGAACAAGGCCCATATCGGCGATGCCATAGATCTCGACGGTTGATTGCGCATTCGCGACGCCAGTCAATGCGCCAGCCACGGCCAGCGCGATAGTCAACTTCTTCATTGTTTTCCCCAAGAGAGAGTTTGAAAGCAATCCGCACGAGTCGGATGGGGCAACATTAATTAACGAAATGAAAACAACTGCGGCGTCAGCCGCCAGTCCATTCAGCTCTTGGGGCACCCGTTGCGGTTTTACAAACGATGTTGTTTTATTGACACTTGGTTTCGTTGACGAGGCCACCGTCAGACCGCAGAGTTCGGATGTTTTTGTTTTGATAATTTTTCGAACTCGATTCAGAACGATGGCCAACCGAGAGGAATTGCTGATCATTCGTTCCGCCCGTGCTGGTCTGCCACAGGCGCAGCTCGCGCTAGGGAAGCGCTATTTATTCGGCAGCACCAACTTGCCGCAGAGCCACCAGACAGCGCTGCACTGGTTGGAGAAAGCGGCTGAACAAAACCAGCAAGAAGCTTGGATGCTGATCGGCGAGCACGTATCGTTTGCAGTCGCCCGCCAAGCGGGCGACCCATTGCGCATCGCGCTTTGGTATGAGCGTGCATTTGAAGGCAAGTCTGCACGCGCCGGCTTGGTGTTTGCGATGCTGGTATTCAGTTGCTGGACGCGCGCTGACGGCGGGCTGCGTCAGAAGTCCTTGCGTGCCCTGACGGTAGCCGCTGAGGCGGGTATTGCAGATGCGCAGTGGCTGCTAGCGCAGCAACTCGGCATGCCAGAACTGCTGAACAACCGCGCGCCTCACACCATCCCACAACAGATCATTCAGCGCCGCAGCCAAATTGTCGAATGGGCCTCGAAAGCAGCGCTTGGCGGCGTGGCCGATGCGCAGTTCGCACTGGCCGATTATTGGTGGCTGCAAGGCGACATCAGCAAGTTCATGCTGTGGGCATTACCGATCGCTAATGAGCTGGACTGCAAGCTACACGGACCATTGGCACACCGCTACACCTTAAGCAAACAACAGCTCGCCTTGTTTTTGCGCTGCGCAAAAGCAAGCATGCAGCAAAGCGAACCGAATGTACGGTTAGCCGAGCGTTATCTGAAAATTTCAGCCGAGGGGGGCGACCCCCAAGCGCAACTGGCTTTTGGGCTGTGGGCAGCGCGCATGGATGATCAAGGCAAGCGGATACGACGCATACCCGGGGTCGCCAACTACAAAAAAGCCATACGTTGGTTAGCGCTTGCGGCAGAGAATGGTGAGGCGGCGGCATGGTATGCGATCTCTCGCATTTATCTCAAACCTGAATTCTCGAGACGCAGCATCACTGAATCGCGTCGGTGTCTTGAGTTGGCCGCAGCAGCGGGAGATTGTGCTGCGCAGTTGGAGTTGGCACAAATTGCATGGCGGTCGCGTCGTATCAACAAGCGCGCTGATGTGCGTGCGGTCTACTGGTTGCAAAAGGCCGCCAGTCAGGGAAACCAAGAAGCGATTGCCATGTTGAACCGTGTCGCACCACCGGTCCGCCGATCAGATTGGGCGGTGGCAGCGAGGGCGTCTTTCACCCGTGAGCTCAGCAGCCAGTACCCATTCCTGGCGGCGCGAATCGAGCTTGCGTATTGGTTCGGCTTGAGTCGCGCTGAAGCGTTATTGATCGATGTCGAGGCTTCCGATCATGGTCACTGTCTTGAGGTCGATATTCGAGAATCACACCCGCGTAGTCGTCGTCGCTTGGTTCAAATCCTCACTGGCGATCAGCGACAAGCGCTGGAAAAAGCCACGCGCGTATTTGATATCGCAGGCATTCAGGGGGATAGCGGTCCGGAGGGAAATTACCGTCAGCGCTTGTATCGCTTTAGAAGCATTATCGAGAAGCCACGCGCTGCGCAAAGCCGCCGCGTATGAGCTAGCTTGGCTCTTGAATCAATGAGGCGATAGGCAGCAGGAGAATGAAACCAGCCACTGGCTAAATCTCACAACTACCTTCGAACACACTCACTGCAGGCCCCGTTAGCATCACCGGGGCGTCCGCGCCCTGCCATCCGATACTGAGTTGACCACCGCGCGTATCGACCAGCACAGGCGAATCGAGATCACCATGAAGGATCCCGGCCACGGCGGCGGCACATGCGCCAGTGCCACACGCCAGCGTCTCACCCGAGCCCCGCTCGAACACTCGCAGGCGAATGTGGTTACGGTTAATCACTTGCATGAAGCCGGCATTTACACGCCGCGGAAACCGCACGTGGTGCTCAATCAATGGACCGAGCTCACTTACCGGTGCAGCGTCGACATCATTCACCCATTGCACGGCGTGCGGATTACCCATTGATAGCGTCGCGACTTCGATGGTTTGGCCTTCAAGCTCAAGCGGCCACATCTCAACACGACCTACTTGGCGCGATGACAATCCTTGCACATCAAACGGCACATTTGCCGGCAGCAGCGCGGGCGCGCCCATATTCACCGTGACGCGTCCGTCATCTTCCAGTCGCGGTGAGATAATGCCTGACATCGTTTCAACGCGAATTTCGCGTTGCTCGGTCAAGCCTTTTTCAACCACGAATTTCACGAAGGCGCGAGCGCCGTTCCCACACTGCTCAACTTCACCGCCATCCGAGTTAAAGATGCGGTAGCGAAAATCAACGCCCGCCTGTGTCGGGCGCTCGACCACCAAAATCTGATCAGCACCGATGCCGAACTTTCGGTCGGCGAGTTGCCGCCACTGCTCGGCTGTGAGGTTGATCGTTTGCCGAGTTGCGTCGATCACGATGAAGTCGTTACCAGCACCGTGCATTTTGGTGAACTTCAGTTTCATTTATATACAGTCAAGTTTTATGATTGCGTTGGCCACTTGCGTTGAAGTCGGGTTGGTTTGATCGACGAGTGCATACGTGAAAAATTCTTGTATCAAGTAAATCGATGCAAACAGGCTAATCGTACACGGATGGCAAACCTGCCGGCCGTGTCTTGAAACGCTTGTGCGACCAAAAGTATTCGGCAGGTGCCTGTCTAACTTGTTGTTCGATGAAGGCATTCATGCGAAGTGTCGCAGCTTCGATGTCGTCTCCGGGGAAGTCTTGCCATGCAGGGTGAAAACTAACTCGCCAGCCACGGTAGTCGGGTCTGAATTGCGTAGTGACTGGAATCACCTGCCCGTCGGTGGCGGCGGCAAGACGGGCGGGCGCGGTAAGCGTTGCTGCGGGTACCCCGAAAAATGGCACGAAAATCGATTCGCGCGCGCCGAAATCCATATCGGGCAGCATCAGAAAGGGCCGGCCATTACGCATGGCACGAATAATCGGCTTGATCCCGCTATGTCGAGAAATCAGAAACTGATCGGCCTCTTCCTGGGTAGCGAATCGCGCGCGTCCACGCCTGAGCGCTTCATCAAACACTCTGCTTCGTTGCTGAGTGTAGATCGAGCAAAGGGGCCCGCGCATCGTGATGGCGACCCCCGCCAACTCAAGACAAACAAAATGCGGACAAAGAAAAATTGTCGGCTTTTCAATCGAGCTTTGTGTTGGCACTGCGGGGTCGATTTCGATTAATCGTTGCAACCTCGCCGGCGAGGCCCACCACAAAATGCCGCGCTCAAGCACGCTACGGGCGTAGGCACGAAAATGTGCACGCGCCATCGAATGGCGCTCGGCCGAGGATAATTCGGGCAAACAAAGCGACAAATTCGTCAGCGTAATCCTGCGCCGATCACGCATCACCAAAAACAGCAATTCGCCCAGTGCCTCACCGATACGTCCCAGTATGGGTAGCGGCAACCAATGTAATACCCAGATCAGTGCAAGCGTTAGTCGCATTGCAGTACCCTGACCAGATCGATTAGAGATGACGCTGACAAAATATAAAGCCGGGAAGATGGCATCGCAGGCGGGACTAACGGGCGCAGCAGCAGACTTTGCTGATTTTGCGCAAGTTCAGTAAAATACCACGCGTTTTCTCCGCCGAGT
Source organism: uncultured Bifidobacterium sp. (assembly GCA_964655425.1). GTDB lineage: Bacteria > Pseudomonadota > Gammaproteobacteria > Burkholderiales > Burkholderiaceae_D > Pernthalerella. The sequence continues at coordinate 1,159 of CAZZMV010000038.1, read as the reverse complement.
TAATAGACAACTTGCGAGGCGGCCTACAAATTTCGCTAAAGCGTCGCAGGCTCACATAGTTGACCGCGACATTGAGTTAATTATTTTTTGGAGCTTGCATGTCCAACGAGTACTTGTTTACTTCCGAGTCGGTGTCCGAAGGTCATCCGGATAAAGTCGCCGACCAGATCTCTGATGCCATTCTTGATGCGATCCTGGATCAGGATCCGCGCGCTCGCGTCGCCGCCGAAACGCTATGCAATACCGGTTTGGTGGTGTTGGCAGGTGAGATTACGACGACAGCCAATGTTGACTACATCAAAGTCGCGCGCGATACGCTAAAAGACATTGGCTACGACAATACCGACTACGGTATCGATTACAAAGGCTGCGCGGTGTTGGTGGCCTATGACAAGCAGTCGCCTGACATTGCGCAGGGTGTCGACGAAGGCAAAGGACTCGATCTCGACCAAGGTGCTGGCGATCAGGGGCTGATGTTCGGTTATGCGTGTGATGAAACGCCCGATCTGATGCCAGCAGCCATTTACTACGCACATCGCATCGTTGAGCGTCAGTCACATTTGCGTAAAGATGGTCGCTTGCCTTGGCTGCGACCCGATGCCAAATCTCAGGTCACACTGAAATATGTCAACGGCAAGCCTGTCGCGATCGACACCATCGTGCTGTCGACACAGCACGCTCCCGAGATCGATCACAAGCAGATTGAAGAAGCGTCGATTGAAATGATCATCAAGCCAGTCGTGCCCGCTGAATGGTTGCAGAACACCCGCTACCTGATCAACCCGACCGGACGTTTCGTGATCGGCGGCCCGCAAGGTGATTGCGGCCTCACCGGCCGCAAGATCATCGTCGACACCTACGGTGGCGCAGCACCTCACGGAGGTGGTGCGTTCTCGGGTAAAGACCCGTCCAAGGTAGATCGCTCGGCTGCATACGCCGGCCGCTATGTGGCTAAAAATATTGTCGCCGCCGGGCTGGCCGAAAAATGCCAAATCCAGATTTCTTATGCAATCGGCATTGCAAAACCAACGTCGGTGATGGTCACGACTTTCGGTACCGGCAAAATCAGCGATGAAAAAATCGAAGCGCTGGTGCGCGAGCATTTCGATCTTCGACCCAAAGGCATCGTGCAAATGCTGGATTTGCTGCGCCCGATTTA
>CAZZMV010000037.1:2495-12437 GCA_964655425.1 uncultured Bifidobacterium sp. | reverse complement strand
ATTTTTGCCCAGCCGATTGGTATTGTTTGAAATCAGTTGGTTAGCCGCGTCAAGAATATGGCCATGCGAACGATAATTCTGCTCTAGCTTGATCAGATTCTGGACGTTGAACTCACGTTCAAACGCAGCCATGTTGCCTACATTGGCACCTCGAAATGCATAAATACTTTGATCATCATCGCCAACTGCAAACACAGCATTATTTTGTCCAGCGATCAGCTTCAGCCACTGGTACTGCAGATCATTCGTATCTTGAAACTCGTCGACCAGAATATGCTTGAAGCGCGCTTGATAGTGTTCCCGCAGCGGCTGATGACGTGACAGCAGCTCGTAGCTGCGCAGCAGCAGCTCGGCGAAATCGACCACGCCTTCTCGCTGGCACTGCTCATCATAGGCTGCATACAGCTCGACAAACTTGCGGGTAAATTCATCATACGCATCGACCGCGTGCGAACGCAGGCCTTGATCTTTGGCGCTATTGATAAAGTATTGCAGCTGCTTGGGCGGGTATTTTTCGTCATCGACATTCAACCGTTTCATCAGACGCTTGATCGCCGATAGCTGATCAGCCATATCCAGAATCTGGAAGGTTTGCGGCAATGCAGCGTCACGATGATGGGCACGCAGCAAGCGGTTACACAGACCGTGAAATGTTCCTATCCACATGCCGCGGGTATTGATCGGCAACATAGCCGATAGCCTCGCCAGCATTTCCTTGGCAGCTTTATTGGTGAAAGTAACGGCTAAAACACCTGCCGGCGAGATTTGCATGGTCTGTATCAGCCATGCGATGCGCGTGGTAAGGACGCGGGTTTTTCCGGAGCCTGCGCCAGCGAGAATCAGCGCGGATTGGGCGGGTAGGGTAACAGCGGCGAGTTGCTCGGGGTTGAGGTTGTGCAGAAGATTTTGCATCGCCTGATTATATGACGGCGCGGTCTGGCAACACGCCGTCATAGGTAGCAGCGCGATCGATCAATCTTTTTTCGTCTTTTCAGATATTTTCGATTGGACTGAGGCATCGACACGCATGAAAGGAAAGTGTTCAAGATCTATCTTTCTCTCCTGTGGGTCGGACCTCACATGCTGCAAATTAGCCAGTGATGCACGCCTGAAGACTATACTTCCCTTGCGCTGACCGCCATCCGTATCGGAAACAACGACGGTCTGTCGATGGCACTCTCTGACAATCAGTCGACACAAGGTATCCAGCAAACGCGCCCATGGGTAGGGCTCGAATTTATGGTCGGACTGGTAAATCGTGCCCTTCTTTCCGCTCAGCGGGTGTGCGCTCAACCAGCGGCGACAAAAAAACTGCAAATCGGCATTACCCGTGACCTTTCTCACCATCTCGCGATAGCTCTCAGTCGGATTAAGGAAATTACGCAGAAAATCATCCATCGCCTTGATACCGGCAATCGCCTGCTGCGGTCCCTTATCCTCGGCCCGTGTCAGTGCATTCACCAGCATCAAGCGGGTAGATGATTCCATGTTCAAAAATTGACGCGCACGCTGCCATCTTATTTTTTGTACATCAGAGTGATCACGATAAGGCTCGACTTGCTTTTCTTGCCAGGCCTTGGTCGTTGCATGACCGTAGGCTTGATTCAGTACTTTGAGGTAGGGCTTGATGTCACCGACCTTGATATCTCGGTCAAGAGGTGCAGTAATTGCAAAGACTTTCAGTGCGCGATTGGCTTCGCGCTGTTGTTCATTTAAGTATTTGAATTTTTTCTCGACTGTTTCAGTCGTGCGCAACAAGATTTCAGTTAGCTCACGACGCTGCTTGCTTACATTCGCTGCAGCTACGGCGCTATTTTTTGATTTACTGTCTTTTTCTGCAAAGCCGACGAACGGTACCCCGTCTCTGGTGTAATCAGCGCGCAGCGTTCGGCTGTCCTTTTCGCTGCGAATCACCTCATATAGCGTTTTGATATTTCTGGGATTGCCACTTGGACTGAGTAAAACATAAGGATTGCCCTCGTTATAAATTGGCTCTGTGGTCCGAACCAAGCGTACGGTAGAATTGGGTCGCATGAAAAACTCCTTAGGAATCGATAAGCTGATTTTTACAGCGCCTCTGAGTAGCGAACGACTCAGCAGGGTTCCCAAAGAAAAACAGCGCTTTTTAAGAATCTATCTCGGTAGGTAGATAGCAGGGTGGTAGCGCCGAAGACAGTACAAAATCCAAGGCAAGTACTGCCAATACCGAAAGCTACCTAACCCAAGATAGGCTAGAAGCTGCAACATAGGCTAGAAGCTGCATTTCGTAAATTGCTCATAGCTATGCCAATTGTTATTTGATGATGGCCGATATTTGTGATGCTATTTCGCCTATCGAAACAACGCAGCAAATTCAGTAGCAGCTAGTCGATGATTTTCCGCGGCGTAAACGCTGCTAATCGCTGCAACAGCATGTGCGCCCAAGTTGATGAGTGGACGCGCATTCTGTGGCGTCATACCACCAATGAGACAAAACGGAATGGAAATCTCGGCCAAGGCCTGAGTAATAATACTGGGTGATGTTGCCACTTCATATTTCTTCACTCGCGAAGGATAAAAACCGCCAAATGCTACATAACTCGCACCGGCAGCGGTCGCGTCGCGCGCTAATTGCATATCGCCATAGCATGATGCGCCGATGATTTTTTCTGTGCCGATTTGTTTACGTGCCTCAGCAACTGAGGCGTCGGTACCGCCCAAATGAATACCATCGGCATCGATATGTATGCATAGATCGAGATGATCATTAATGATGAGTGGCACATTCAAACGGCGACAGAGTGATAACAATGCGGATGACTGCTCAAGGCGCAATGATTCATTCGCCGTCTTGTGACGATACTGCAGCACGGTAGCACCACCTTCGATGGCTTGTTCGCTTGCCGCGAGCAGCTTCTCAGTGTCATCCCAATCGGGGGTGACTAAATAAAGGCCTTTCATTACATCTCCTTCAGAGCACCGAGGCAGCACGATCCGGAATTAACTGGCCGTCTGCGATGTGAAATGCATGGTCAAGACAGTGCTGGGTATAGCGCTGTGCTGCTTCAAGCGCATCTTCCATTGCGATACCCTGAGCAAGCCTTGCCGCCACCGCAGACGCTAGCGTGCAACCTGACCCATGAAACTCCCCCGATAAACGGGGCCATTGCCACGCTTGATGGCCTTGCTGATGAAACCAGGTATTCACGACTTCATGGCCAGTACCATGCCCACCTTTGATCAATACATGTGGTGAGTCTTGAAGCAACTGCGCCGCCTGAGTCGCGATATCGTCGAAGCGGGTCATTTGCTGTGCCTCCGGCAAGTTGGGCGTAATGAGTGTTGCGCGCCGACGCAAAGATGCTAATGCACGTATTGCGTCACCTTTGGTCAACAAATCACCATGACCACTCGCCAATACCGGATCAAGCACCACTGGCAGCTGCGGATTGATCACTCGCAGCTGATCGATAAGTTCAGCAATCACATCCGCGTTGGTCGCTTGACCCACGATGCCGATTTTTACTGCATCAACACGCGTGCCATGGTCAACAAGCGCTTGGCACTGCGCTCGCAAAGTAGTTTCATCGACTGGATGTACTGCAAACACTCGCTGATTGGTTTGTACAGTGAGCGCAGTAATAATGGGTAGAGTGTGTGCACCGGCGGCAGTCGTGGCTTGAATGTCGGCTTGTATCCCGGCCCCGCCGCTGGGGTCAAGTCCGGCCAATACCAGCACGCAAGCGACACGCTTGCCTTGTTTCATGCAACCCTGCCGGCCATCGGTGAAGAAGGTGATGCGGCAAATTTACGCGGAATACGTCCTGCTAAAAATGCTTCACGACCAGCCTCAATCGCCAGCTTCATCGCGCGCGCCATACGCACCGGATCTTTAGCACCCGCGATCGCAGTATTCATCAATACGCCATCACAACCCAGCTCCATCGCAATTGCCGCATCCGAAGCAGTACCGACGCCTGCATCCACTAAAACCGGCACCTTGGATTGTTCAATGATCAATGACAGATTCCAAGGGTTAAGGATACCCATGCCAGAACCAATCAGAGAGGCCAGCGGCATGATGGCGCAGCAGCCAATGTCTTCCAACATCTTCGCTTGAATCGGGTCATCACTGCAGTAGACCATCACATCGAAACCGTCTTTCACTAATATGTCAGCGGCCGTGAGGGTTTCCGGCATATTGGGGAATAAGGTTTTTTCATCGCCGAGTACTTCCAATTTCACCAGCGTGTGACCATTGAGCAGCTCGCGCGCGAGCTGCAGGGTATAGATCGCATCCTGCGCGTTGTAGCATCCCGCTGTGTTGGGCAGGATGGTGTACTTCGAGGGTGGTACGACGTCCAGCAGATTAGGCGCATTCGGATCCTGACCAATATTCACGCGTCGAATAGCGACTGTAATGATCTCTGCCTCGGATGCTTCAGTGGCGCGACGGGTTTCGTCCAGATCTTTGTATTTACCACTGCCGACCAAAAGTCGCGAACGGTAACTTTTACCAGCGATAACGAGGCGATCATCTATGTTCATATCGTTCATCTTCATATATCAACCTCCACCAATCGCTCTAACAATATCTACCTTGTCCCCAGCTGCGAAGCGACGCTCAAGCCACTGCGCACGCGGCACCACTTGCCGGTTAACCGCAATCGCCAGCGCCTGATTGGTCAGCGACAAGGCATCAATTAAATCTTGTATGCAATCTTCCGCGCTGATATCACGCGTCTCACCATTTAATTCAATCGCAATCATTACGGAAGAACTCATTTACTGTTTCTGATAAATCTGCGCACCACGCTTCACAAACTCAACTGCTTTCACTTCCATGCCCTGCTTGAGTGCGTCAATTTCAGAAATACCCTGCTTCTCGGCATAGTCGCGCACATCCTGGGTAATCTTCATTGAACAGAAATGCGGGCCACACATCGAGCAAAAGTGCGCCACCTTGGCAGAATCTTTGGGCAAAGTCTCATCATGGAATTCACGCGACTTGTCCGGATCCAGTCCCAGGTTGAACTGGTCTTCCCAACGGAACTCGAAGCGCGCTTTGGAAAGCGCGTTATCGCGTACTTGCGCTCCGGGATGACCCTTGGCCAAGTCAGCAGCATGCGCTGCAATCTTGTACGTGATGATGCCGTCTTTCACATCGGTTTTGTTCGGTAAACCGAGATGTTCTTTCGGCGTCACATAGCACAGCATGGCGCAGCCGTACCAACCAATCTGGGCAGCGCCGATGCCTGAGGTGATGTGGTCATAGCCCGGCGCAATATCTGTCGTGAGCGGGCCCAGCGTATAAAACGGCGCCTCATGACATTCCTTCAGCTGAATATCCATATTTTCTTTAATCAGCTGCATCGGTACATGGCCCGGGCCCTCGATCATCACTTGCACATCATGCTTCCAAGCGATCTGAGTGAGTTCGCCGAGCGTACGCAACTCACCAAGCTGCGCTTCATCATTCGCGTCGTAGATCGACCCGGGACGCAGACCGTCGCCCAGTGAGAAAGAGACGTCATAGGCCTTCATGATGTCGCAGATGTCTTCAAAGTGCTCATACAAAAAAGACTCTTTATGATGTGCCAGACACCATTTCGCCATGATGGAACCACCGCGCGAGACAATGCCAGTCATTCGTTTTGCAGTTAGCGGCACATAACGCAATAGCACGCCGGCATGAATCGTGAAGTAATCCACGCCTTGTTCAGCTTGCTCAATAAGCGTGTCGCGGAAAATCTCCCAGGTCAGATCTTCGGCTTTGCCATTCACTTTCTCGAGCGCTTGATAAATCGGTACGGTACCGATTGGCACGGGTGAATTACGAATTATCCATTCGCGGGTTTCATGAATATGCTTGCCGGTGGACAGATCCATGACGGTATCGCCACCCCAACGAATCGACCAGGTCATTTTTTCAACTTCTTCACCAATCGAGGAAGTGACAGCCGAGTTACCGATATTCGCGTTGATCTTCACCAGAAAATTTCTGCCAATGATCATTGGCTCGGATTCCGGGTGATTGATATTGGCAGGGATAATCGCACGACCACGTGCTACCTCATCGCGCACAAACTCTGGGGTGATCTCGCTTGGTATCACAGCACCAAAAGATTGCCCCGGGTGCTGCCTCATCATCATCTCGGCCAGCTTGGCACCATTCGGGCCAGAAGCCTGCAAGCTGGCAATGTACTCTTGCCGGCGCAGGTTCTCGCGAATGGCAATAAATTCCATCTCGGGCGTGATGATGCCTTGCCGTGCGTAGTGCATTTGCGTGACGTTATTACCCGCCTTGGCGCGACGCGGCTTACGATGCAGATTGAAACGCAACTCGGCCAGCTTGGGGTCATTCAAACGCTCGATGCCATACAGCGAGGTCGGCCCAGCAAGCTCTTCGGTATCGTCGCGCTCAGCAATCCATCGCCCGCGCAACGGCGCCAGCCCGGAACGAATATCAATTTTGACGCTAGGGTCGGTGTACGCGCCCGAGGTGTCATAGACATAGACCGGTGGATTTTTTTCTGCACCGAACGACGCCGGGGTGTCAGACTGACTGATTTCGCGCATCGGCACGCGAAGATCAGCGCGCGAACCCTGAACGTAAACCTTGCGAGAATTTGGCAGGGGTTGAATCGCGGCTTCATCTACCGTGGCGGTAGCGGCGAGGAATTGCGGATTGGCGGCGTTCATAAGCTTCCTTTTACTCAGTACAGCGAAGGAAGCAGTCAAGGCTAAATGCCTGAACATCGCTTCCCTACGCTGGCATGACCCAGATCAGGTTCGAGGGTATGTCTCACCCGGCATCAGCCGAGACCCCTAGCGTGAGCAGCCGCCAGTGCGGCGCATGTGCAGATTATAACGGCTACCGTGACGGCTATCTCGCTCAGAGCCTCGTCTTATAATTGCCGATTATTCAATCATCTCGTCGCACCGCGCACATTATGGAACTGGCCAAGGCTTACGAACCCGCAGACATTGAACAATACTGGCGTAGCGAATGGGAGAAGCGCGGCTATTTCAAAGCGACACTCGATCACAGCAAGCCATCATTTGCAATTCAATTACCACCGCCTAACGTGACCGGCACGCTGCACATGGGTCATGCGTTCAACCAGACCATCATGGATGGGCTGACCCGCTACTACCGCATGCGCGGTCATAACACGGCGTGGATACCCGGCACCGACCATGCGGGCATTGCAACGCAAATCGTAGTCGAGCGACAGCTCGATGCACAAAAAATTTCACGCCACGATCTTGGTCGCGAAAAATTTCTGGAAAAAGTCTGGCAATGGAAAGAACACTCCGGTTCAACCATCACCGGACAAATGCGTCGCATGGGTGCCTCCACCGATTGGAGCCGTGAATACTTCACGATGGACGAAAAAATGTCCAAGGCCGTGACCGAGGTATTCGTCAGACTGTACGAACAAGGTTTGATTTATCGCGGCAAGCGCTTGGTCAATTGGGATCCGGTGCTGGGCACTGCAGTCTCTGATCTGGAAGTGGTATCAGAAGAAGAAGATGGCAGCATGTGGCACATTCGCTATCCACTCGTTGACGGCTCCGGACACCTGACCGTCGCGACAACACGACCGGAGACTCTACTCGGCGACGTGGCAGTAGCGGTTGACCCTACGGATGAGCGCTATACGCATTTAGTAGGCAAGTTGCTCAAGCTGCCACTCACCGATCGTGAAATTCCGGTGATTGCTGACAGCTACGTGGACAAGGAATTTGGCACGGGCTGCGTCAAGATCACGCCAGCGCATGACTTCAATGACTATGCGGTTGGCCAGCGCCACGACATGCCGCAGATTGCCATCTTTACGCTGGATGCGAAGATCAACGACAAGGCGCCCGAAAAATATCGCGGCATGGATCGATTTGATGCGCGCAAGCAGATCGTGGCTGATCTTGATGCACTCGGTCTGCTGGAGTCCGTCAAGCCGCATAAGTTGATGGTGCCGCGTGGTGACCGAACCGGCGTCGTGATTGAGCCCATGCTGACGGACCAGTGGTTTGTGGCGATGAGCAAACCAGCACCTGAGGGCACACACTTTCCCGGCAAATCGATTGCCGAGGTCGCACTGGAAAAGGTATCGAATAACGAAATCCAATTCGTGCCAGAAAACTGGACCACGACTTACAACCAATGGCTGAATAATATCCAAGACTGGTGTATTTCACGCCAATTGTGGTGGGGCCATCAGATACCCGCGTGGTATGACGAGACGGGCAATATTTACGTAGCGCGTGATGAGGCCGATGCTAAAGCGCAGGCGTTGAAAGCGGGCCATGGCGGCACACTCACGCGAGATTCAGACGTGCTCGACACCTGGTTCTCTTCTGCCTTGGTACCGTTCTCATCACTCGGCTGGCCCGAAAAGACGCCCGACTATCAACTATTTCTGCCGTCATCAGTTCTGGTGACCGGTTTCGACATTATCTTCTTCTGGGTAGCGCGGATGGTGATGATGACCTGTCACTTCACTGGCCAGGTACCCTTTAAAAAAGTGTACGTACATGGCTTGGTACGAGATGCGCATGGCCAGAAAATGTCGAAGTCCAAGGGCAATACACTCGACCCGATTGATTTGATCGATGGTATTGATATTGATACCTTGGTCGGCAAACGTACCAGCGGCTTGATGAATCCGAAACAAGCCGCAACGATTGAAAAAGCGACCCGCAAGGAATTTCCGAATGGGATTTCTGCTTACGGCACTGATGCCTTGCGTTTCACCATGGCGAGCTACGCATCACTTGGCCGCAACATCAATTTCGATTTAAGTCGCTGTGAGGGCTATCGAAATTTCTGTAACAAGCTGTGGAACGCAACCCGCTTTGTGTTGATGAACACCGAGGGCAAAGACTGTGGCCTCGAGGAACACGGCGCAGAAGCCTGTGCGACCGGTAGCTATCTGGATTTTTCACAGGCAGACCGATGGATTGTGTCGCTGCTACAGCGTACCGAGGCGGACGTTGAAAAAGGTTTCACTGAATACCGCTTCGATAATATTGCATCAGCGATTTATAAGTTTATTTGGGATGAGTATTGTGACTGGTATCTCGAAGTCGCCAAGGTGCAAATTCAACAGGGCACAGAAGCACAGCAGCGCGCAACGCGCAGAACCTTGTTGCGTGTACTGGAAACAGTACTTCGTTTGGCGCACCCGATCACACCGTTCATTACCGAGCAGTTGTGGCAGACCGTGGCACCGCTCTCCGGTCGCAAGTTGAATCCAAGTGGTGATTCGATCATGGTGCAGCCGTATCCTGAGCCAAACCTGAAAAAGCTCGACGAAAAAGCCGAAGCCTGGATGGATACGCTGAAGTCACTCACTGATGCCTGCCGTAACCTGCGCGGCGAGATGCAATTATCGCCAGCGCAAAAAGTACCCTTGATCCTTGAAGGTGATGATCATGTGCACCTTTCTGGTTTCGCGCATTATCTGCAGGCGCTGGCAAAACTATCCGAGGTTGAGGTAGTGGACAAGCTGCCTGAGTCACCGGCGCCGGTATCTGTGGTTGGCACGACGCGGCTGATGCTGAAGGTCGAGATCGACATCGCTGCAGAGCGCGAGCGCCTTGGCAAAGAAGCATCACGTCTTGAGAATGAGATTGCAAAAGCAAACGCAAAACTCGGTAACGAAAGTTTTGTTGCGCGGGCACCTGCGGCCGTCGTGGCGCAAGAACAAGATCGCTTGGCAGGCTTCTCGGCAACCCTGAAAAAAATACAGGAGCAACTGTTACAACTGAAGTAGTTGATCGCATCGCGGCCAAACTAGACTCGGGCCGCACGATGGGCTTACAACAAAACATAGAGGGAGACACCATGATCAGAGCCATTACCCTAATCGCGCTGTTATTCGGTGCTTTAGTTTCTGCCTACGCATCTGACTCACCGATCGGGCTGTGGCGCACGATTGATGACAAGACCGGTAAAGA
>CAZZMV010000037.1:1243-2395 GCA_964655425.1 uncultured Bifidobacterium sp. | reverse complement strand
TTTATTGGCGTCGCGGTGCTGGGTAGAACGCAGGTTTGGGTCAGAGAAGAATGATGCTTTAAGTTTGCCGCAATTGAAGTACTCGGGTAAAAACTCAGGCCGCGTTCCTTCAAATTACTGCTGCCACAAATCGCCATTCGGGCTGGTACGCGGCGCAGTCACACCGAAATGTTGATATGCCGACGGCGTCGCGATGCGACCACGCGGCGTGCGCTGCAGGTACCCTTGCTGTATCAAGTACGGCTCGAGCACATCTTCAATCGTATCGCGCTCCTCCCCAATTGCGGCGGCCAAGTTATCCAGCCCGACTGGGCCGCCACTAAATTTGAACAAGACTGCTTCCAGTAACTTTCGATCCATCAGATCAAATCCGACTGGATCAACATCGAGCATCTTGAGCGCAGCGTCGGCAATCTCGCGGGTGATACGGCCCTCGCCTTTGACTTCAGCATAGTCGCGCACCCGTCGCAGCAAGCGGTTGGCGATACGCGGGGTACCGCGACTGCGGCGTGCGATTTCCAGCGCGCCCTGATCGACAATCACCGCATTCAGTAACGCGGCGCTGCGAGTAACGATACGTGCCAACTCGTCAGGTGTGTAAAACTCCAGACGAGCAACGATGCCAAAGCGATCGCGCAACGGATTGGTGAGCATGCCAGCACGTGTGGTCGCACCAACCAATGTGAATGGTTGCAGATCCAACCGCACCGAGCGAGCCGCTGGACCCTCGCCGATCATGATATCGATCTGATAATCCTCCAACGCCGGGTAGAGAATTTCTTCAACGATAGGCGACATGCGATGAATCTCATCGATGAACAGTACGTCGTTTTTTTCGAGGTTAGTCAGTAGCGCGGCCAAGTCGCCGGGTCGCTCCAGCACCGGGCCGGATGTCTGCCGCAGGTTGACACCCATCTCGCGCGCGATGATATGGGCCAGCGTGGTTTTGCCAAGTCCAGGTGGGCCAAAAAGCAAGGTGTGATCCAGCGCCTCGCTACGCTTTCTGGCCGCCGCAATGAAAATCTCCAACTGCTCGCGGGCTTTGGTCTGGCCAATGTACTCGTCAAGCTTATGCGGACGCAGTGCACGCTCGATCGCTTCTTCATTCGGCGATACGGGCGCAGCGTCGATGATGCGACGCTCGTTGAGATT
>CAZZMV010000037.1:0-1143 GCA_964655425.1 uncultured Bifidobacterium sp. | reverse complement strand
CCGCTAATTTTGATCAACTCGCGAAACAGCTCGCGTTCTTGGGTGGTACCGAAGCCATACAACAACTGCGCATCTTCGCGTACCACCATATGCGTCAACAAGGTGACGCGCTCGCCCATCGCGGGCAAATGATAAAAGGTACTCATCGGCACGCTGACTTCATAGCCAACGCCATTGCAGTCCACAATCAGTTGCGCGGGATTTTTGTCGAGCAACAGGCCAGATAAGCGACCAATCATTGGGAAGACCTAAGAAAAATTTTTTTGATGATACCGCGCTGGTCGGCTTGTACGTCGCTCAACCCACTAAACGACCACCACGAACGCGTAAGCCACGTCTCGCCAATTCTGGTGCTACCGCACCCAGCGCGACGCGTCCAGCACCGGCATGCGCATGACAAATTGCGATGCCGAGTGCATCGGCTGCATCCGTGCCTGGCAACGCATCAAGCTTGAGGAGTCGCTGCACCATCGCCTGCACCTGCGCCTTTTGCGCTTTACCATGGCCCGCCACGGATTTTTTCATTTGCAGTGCGGTGTACTCAGCGACTGGCAAACTAGCCCCCACCAGACCACATATCGCTGCGCCGCGAGCCTGGCCCAGCAGCAGTGTGGATTGCGGATTCACATTGGAGAAAACAATCTCGATCGCTGCGCAATCTGGCTGATAGGTACTTACCAATTCGCCCACGCCTTCCAAAATCACCTTCAGTCTAGAAGGTAAATCACCATCTGGTATGCGAATCGTGCCAGAGGCGACATACTTCAAGCGCGCGCCGGCTTGATGAATCACACCAAAACCCGTTACACGCAGCCCGGGGTCGATTCCAAGGATTTTCATTTAGGAAGGGTCTTAATGGCGGAAGTGCCGGATACCGGTGTATGCCATCACTACGCCCTGTTCGTCGGCAGCATCGATCACCTCTTGATCGCGCATTGAACCACCGGGCTGAATAACGCAGGTAGCGCCTGCAGCGACCACGACGTCCAAGCCATCGCGGAAAGGAAAGAATGCATCCGAGGCGACCACCGAGCCCGCGAGGGACAAGCCCGCATTTTGCGCTTTGATCGATGCGATTCGCGCCGAATCAATCCGACTCATCTGCCCCGCACCTACGCCTAGCGTCATGCCATTCCCGCAAAA
>CAZZMV010000036.1:4367-13007 GCA_964655425.1 uncultured Bifidobacterium sp. | reverse complement strand
CTCGAAAAAAAGGGGCGAACCACCGTTTGCCCCTGATTTTCTGCTGCGCACCATCGCAGCAGTGCACAACGCGAATCAGGCCTGATCGCTGACTTCGACAAACTCCTCACCTTTGGTCGCCTGAACCAAATCGGCCACTGAAGTTGCACGACCTTCCAGAATCGCATCAGCGACGCCGCGTGCATACAAGGTAATGGCCTTGGAGGAGTCATCATTACCCGGGATGACGTAGCTGACGCCAGCCGGCGAGTGGTTGGTATCCACTACACCAATCACCGGAATGCCCAGTTTGGTCGCCTCGGTGATGGCGCCCTTGTGGTAACCCACATCGATCACGAAAATCGCATCCGGGACACCGTTCATATCTTTGATGCCACCGATACCTTTTTGCAGCTTGTCGAGCTCGCGGTGAAACATCAGCGCTTCTTTCTTGGACATCTTGTCGACCGAGCCATCAGCAATCGCCGCTTCCATCTCTTTCAGACGCTTGATCGAGGTCTTGATGGTCTTGAAGTTGGTCAGCGTACCGCCCAGCCAGCGCTGGTCTACAAACGGCACCCCCGCGCGCTGCGCCTCGGCAGCGATAATGTCGCGCGCCTGACGCTTGGTGCCCACCATCAAAATGGTGCCGCGATTAGCGGATAACTGGCGGATGTATTTAGTCGCCTCCTGGAACATGGCCATGGTCTTTTCCAGGTTGACGATATGAATTTTGTTGCGATGACCAAAAATAAACGGGGCCATCTTGGGGTTCCAGAAGCGGGTCTGGTGTCCGAAATGGACGCCGGCTTCCAGCATCTCACGCATGGTGACTGACATAGTTTCTCCAGGGTTGGGTCTTGAGACCGGCCAGCAACCCGAACAAAACTCGTTGACGGGCACCCTTGGGGCACGGACTCGTGATTTACAAAAAAGTTAATGTTTTAGCCGCTACCATCACCAAGCTGTGACGCGCAGAAAGCTAACCCGAGATTTTACCCGTAAATCAAGGCCCCATGCAAACCCGCCGACTGCAGCGACCAGCCGAACTGCAAGAGCGCTGACCTGAACGCGAGCAGCAAAGGGGTCGACTATAATCTCGGCTTCTCTCACAGGACTGCCGCCGCCGAAGTTTCACGGCGCTCGCGCAGCAGCATCATGGGCAACATCACCATCAAGACTGCGGAAGACATCGCTGGCATGCGAGTGGCCGGTCGGCTGGCCTCGGAGGTGCTTGATTTCATCACGCCGCATGTCAAAGCGGGCGTGAGCACCGATCAGCTCGATAAGCTGTGTCACGACTTCATGGTGAATGTGCAAGGCGTCACGCCCGCACCACTCAATTATTGCCCGCCCGGTTACACGCCCTACCCCAAATCCATCTGCACCTCGGTCAATGATGTGGTCTGCCACGGCATACCGGGCGACAAAGTGTTGAAGCAAGGCGATGTCGTCAACATTGATGTCACTGTCATCAAAGATGGTTACCACGGCGACACCAGCCGCATGTTTTTTGTGGGTGAGCCTTCGATTCTCGCCAAACGTCTCAGCGAGATTACCTATGAATGCATGTGGCTCGGCATATCACGCATCAAGCCCGGCACCTATCTCGGTGATCTAGGCCATGTGATCCAGCAATACGCAGAAAACGCCGGCTTCTCGGTCGTGCGAGAGTTTTGCGGGCACGGCATCGGCAAGGTATTTCATGAAGAACCGCAGGTGCTGCACTACGGTCGACCGGGCACGCTTGATCAATTAGTCGCCGGTATGATCTTCACCGTCGAGCCCATGATCAATGCAGGTCGACGTGAAATCCGTGAGATGAGTGACGGCTGGACCATCAAAACCCGCGACCGCAGCCTGTCGGCACAGTGGGAACACACCGTGCTGGTCACAGAATCAGGCTACGAGGTATTGACCCTCTCCGCCGGCTCACCACCACCGCCTGCCTTCATTACCACCACCGAAGCAGACAACTCGACCCGCGTGGACTGACATGGCCACGTTGTCGATCTCTCTGCGCGAACAGCTAAGGGAAGGTCGGCAGGCAATCGTCGACGATTACCTGCACGATCGTCGGCCCGAGCGGCTACTCAAGCGCATCGCGCGCCATGCCGATCAAATCCTCACTCAAGCCTGGCAGGCATTCAGCATGCCATCTTCGACCACGCTGGTGGCCGTGGGTGGCTACGGCCGAGGCGAACTGTTTCCCTATTCGGATATTGATCTGCTAATTCTTTTGCCAGCACCGCCAGACGCCGCGCTGCGCGAGAAGCTTGAGCAACTGGTGCAACTGTTCTGGGATCTTGGGCTAGAGATCGGGCATAGCATCCGCACCGTGGATGAGTGCATGAGCGAATCCGCAGCAGACATCACAGTACAAACCAGTTTGCTGGAAGCGCGTCGCATCACGGGTTCGCGGACACTGTTCAAGGCATTGCAGCAACGTCATGCGCAAGCAATGGATGCAAGCGGATTTTTTCAGGACAAAATTCTTGAACTGCGGCAGCGCCATGTGAAGTACGAGAACACGCCCTACAGCCTCGAACCCAACTGCAAGGAAAGCCCCGGCGGTCTGCGAGACTTGCAAGTGATTATTTGGGTATCCAAGGCCGCTGGCCTTGGCCGTTCTTGGCGCGAATTAGCAGACAGTCAGATCATTACGCGCACCGAGGCGCGTCAGCTTGCCGAGAAAGAGCGTGCCTTCAAGGACATTCGTATTCGTTTACACCTGCACGCGGGCCGTCGTGAAGATCGGTTGGTTTTCGATGTGCAAGGACCGATTGCAGAAACCTTTGGTTTTACTGCCACTGAAGACAGACGCGCCAGCGAAGTACTGATGCAGCGCTACTACTGGGCTGCAAAAGCCGTCACCCAACTCAACAGCATTTTATTGCTGAATATCGAGTCACGCCTGTTCCCGCAACCACTCGCATCGCGCCCGGTGAATGAACGTTTCAATGAAGTGAACGGCATGATCGATATTGCTCACGATGAGGTATTCGAGCAGACACCGTCAGCGATGTTGGAAATTTTTTTGCTGCTCGAGCGCTATGGCGAATTGAAAGGCATGACCGCCCGTACTCAACGCGCGCTGTGGCATGCACGCTTTCGAATCGATACGCAATTCAGGCGTGATCCGAACAACCGCGAGCTATTTCTTCAAATATTGCAGTCGCCAAAAGGCGTAACTCACGCGCTACGCGGCATGAACCAGCTATCGATATTAGGTCGCTACCTGCCTAACTTTCGGCGCATCATCGGCCAGATGCAGCATGATCTGTTTCATGTGTATACAGTCGATCAGCATATCTTGATGGTGGTACGGAATGTACGCCGCTTCACCATTCCCGAGCACTCGCACGAATACCCTTTCTGCAGCCAGTTGATCGCCAACTTCAGTCAGCCTTGGCTGATTTATATCGCCGCACTGTTTCACGATATTGCCAAAGGCCGCGGCGGCGATCACTCAGTGCTGGGCAAATCAGATGCACGTCGGTTTTGCCGTGATCATGGTTTAAGCAAACAAGATACCGAGCTGGTGGTATTTTTAGTCGAGCATCATTTATTGATGTCGCAAGTCGCGCAAAAGCAGGATCTGTCCGACCCAGATGTGATTCGCGCCTTCGTCAAAACCGTTAAAACCGAGCGCCGCCTGACCGCTTTGTATTTACTGACGGTGGCAGATATTCGCGGCACCAGCCCCAAGGTATGGAATGCCTGGAAAGGCAAACTACTGGAAGACTTGTACCGCATGAGCCTTCGCGTGCTTGGTGGCGAAGCGCCATCGACTGACCGCGTTCTGCAAAACCGACAGCAAGAAGCACGCGCCACGCTTAGGCTGCACGGCCTGCCAGATGAAGCGCATGATCTTCTTTGGAAGCGACTCGATGTGGGTTACTTCCTACGACATGACGCTGCCGAAATTTCGTGGCATACCCGCGTACTGCAAGAGCATCTGGATGATGAGCAGCCTGTCGTACGTTGCCGCATTGCGCCGATTGGTGAGGGTTTGCAGGTGGTGGTGTACTTACGCGATCGTGCCGATTTGTTTGCGCGGATATGCGGTTATTTTGATCGCCATAATTTCAGTATTCTGGATGCCAAGGTACAAACCACGCGTCATGGCTACGCGCTCGATACGTTTTTGGTGAGTGAGCCGAGCTTCGCCGAAAACTATCGCGAGCTGATTGCCCTGGTCGAGCATGATCTTGCACTATGGGTGCAGAGTGACGCGACCTTGCCCTCGCCGGGTAAGGCAAGGCTGTCACGATTGTCACGCACCTTCCCGATCACGCCCACTGTACACCTGTCACCCGATGAACGCGGTCAATATCATCTACTCTCGGTATCAGCAAATGACCGACCCGGCTTGCTGTATTCGATCGCCAGTGTGCTAGCCCGATACAAAGTGAACCTGCACACCGCAAAAATTGCCACCCTCGGCGAGCGGGTTGAAGATGTATTCGTGGTCGATGGGCCAATGCTGTCGAATGCACGTGCGCAGATCGCATTGGAATCCGATCTGTTGGATGCCTTGCGCATCTGACGCGGGCTGTCTTGGCTGACCCTGTGATGACTGAACCATTGAGACTGTCGAAACGCATGTCGGAGCTCGGGCTATGCTCGCGCCGCGAGGCGGATGAGTGGATTGCCAAAGGCTGGGTACGCGTCGATGGACAAGTTATCTCGGAACTAGGTAGCAAAGTACTACCGCATCAAAAAATCACCATCGAAAAACAGGCGCAAGCCCAACAAGCCAAGCGTGTGACTGTTTTGTTAAACAAGCCGATGGGTTTTGTGAGTGGTCAGGCCGAAGATGGCTACCAACCTGCGTTCACTTTGGTGCGCCCGGAAAATCGCTGGTCTGAAGATAAATCAGCGACACAGTTTTCACCATCACAGTTAAAAAGCTTGGTACCTGCCGGACGGCTGGATATCGATTCAGTCGGCTTGCTGGTGTTGACCCAAGATGGTCGGATTGCCAAACAACTGATTGGTGAAGATCGATCGGTAGAAAAAGAGTATCTGGTGCGGGTGAAGTATCTGCGGCCGGGGAAACTGCCAGCGTCTGACCTGAAACGATTGAATCACGGTCTCTCGCTCGATGGCAGCCCGCTACTTCCCGCAAAAGTCAGCTGGCAAAACGATGATCAGCTACGTTTCATTCTGCGCGAGGGCAAGAAAAGACAAATCCGCCGGATGTGCGAGTTAGTTGGCCTTCAGGTGATCGGCCTGAAACGGGTGCGCATCGGTCATGTAAAACTCGGCGACCTGCCGGTTGGCCAGTGGCGGTATCTGGCGGAGACTGAGAAGTTCTAGTCGTCCGCCTTGGGGTCCATCCCCGGAAACAGCACCTCGGTGTAGCCAAATTTGCTGAAATCCTTTACCCGCATCGGATACAGCACCCCAATCAAGTGATCGCACTCGTGCTGCACCACCCGCGCATGGAAGCCGTCGACCTCGCGGTCAATTGGCTTGCCATACGGGTCGACACCGCGATAGCGAAGTCGTGCATGGCGCGGCACCACGCCACGCAGACCGGGCACAGACAGGCAGCCTTCCCAGCCATCCTCCAGCACCTCAGACAGCGGCTCGAGCACGGGATTGAGCAATACCGTCTCGGGTACTGCCGGCGCATCCGGGTAACGGTCATTCTTGCTGAAACCAAAAATCACTAATTGCAGATTGACGCCAATTTGCGGCGCAGCGAGACCCGCCCCATTCGCAGCATGCATGGTGTCGAACATGTCGGCTATCAAGGCATGCAGCTCTGGCGTATCGAATGCAGTGACGGGCTCCGCCACGCGAAGCAAGCGCGGGTCGCCCATTTTTAAAATTTCACGGATTGCCATGATTACTCACCAGATCGGCAAACTGCGCGCAGTTGATCTCTCAACGGTGGAAGTGCTTGCTGCAATGTGGCCCAAACGACGTCCAAGTTGATATCGAAATAACCGTGCGCAAGTCGATTTCTCATACCACGCATCTGATTCCAGGGTATCTGCGCAAAGCGCATCGCGATATCTCCCGACTCCATCATCAGTCGGTTAGCCGCTTCACCCAGATGAAGCAAGTTCAGAATGACTGCTTGTTGGGTACGCTTATCTTCCATGAAGTCAGGAAGCGAATAGCCCTCGACGTAGGTCAGGGCAAGCTCGACGCACTCCAGCATGAAACGAAAATGTTCGAGCTCTCTATTTCCACTGAATGTCATAAGCGTTTAGCCGCTGACAAGATATCTTTGCGCCATGATTCCGGCACATCCGCAGGCGTAAGAAGATCGACCGGTGCGCCAAGCAGTTGTTGTAACTCGATTTGAAGTCCGCCAAGATCAAACAAAGTGGCGCCCGGCAAGGGATCGACCAGTAAATCGATGTCGCTGACCCGAGTGGCATCGCCCCGTGCCAACGAGCCAAACAGCCGGACGTTGCTGGCGCGATGACGCGCAGCCAAGGCGAGCACTTCATCTCGGTGAGCGTGGAGGTTATCAAGCAAACTCATGTGAGGATTCTAGTCCGGTCTCACGCCGGGCGTCAAAAGTTACCTGGTCGGTTGAAGCGAGATTAGCCCCGCTGCCCCAACCAATCGCCAAACGCCGCACCCGTCTCCGAGTGCTGTAAACCAATCTCAACCGAAGCCTGTAAATAACCGAGCTTGGAACCGCAGTCGAAACGCCGGCCTTGGTAGCGATAAGCTAATACCGTCTCATGCTGCATCAAGGCCTCGATACCATCGGTGAGTTGTATCTCGCCACCCGCACCTTTACCGATCGTCTCCAGATGAGAAAACACTCTGGGTGTCAATACATAACGCCCGACCACGGCCAGCGTCGAGGGCGCGAGCTCGGGCGCAGGTTTTTCTACGATCGCACTCACCTTTTCCAGCCGTTCGCCGAAGGGTGATGTGCTGACGATACCGTACTGCTTGGTATGCGCGCGCGGTACATCCTGCACTCCGAGCAAGCTACATTGCTGACGCGCGAACGTAGCAGTCATCTGCGCCATCACGCCCGGGCCATTATGCTCGCCCTGCATGAAGTCATCTGCCAGCAATACCGCAAACGGATCATCACCCACAATTGGTCTTGCACACAGGACTGCATGTCCCAACCCCAATGCCATTGGCTGGCGTATGTACATGCAGTTCACATGCTTGGGTATCACACCTCGCACCAATTCAAGTAGCGCATGTTTACCTGCGGCTTCAAGTTCGGCTTCCAGCTCATACGCTTTATCAAAATGATCTTCAATCGCGCGCTTGTTGCGGCCAGTGATAAAAATCATCTCGGTGATACCCGCCTCGACCGCCTCTTCCACCGCATACTGAATCAGCGGCTTGTCGACAATCGGCAGCATCTCTTTTGGCTGGGCTTTAGTCGCAGGCAAAAACCGACTACCCAAACCAGCCACTGGAAACACAGCTTTCTTGATCGAGCCACTCATGCAGGGTTCTCCAATAATTGCATCAATGCGGGTTCGTCGAGTACGGGTATACCGAGTTCTTCGGCTTTGGCAAGTTTGCTACCGGCCTCCTCACCGGCGACGACATAGCTGGTTTTTTTCGAGACCGAACCCGACACCTTGCCACCCGCCGCTTCAATCAAGGACTGCGCCTCATCGCGCTTCAAGCTAGGCAGTGTGCCTGTCAGTACAAACGTCTTTCCTGCCAAATGCTGCGCGCGATGTTCAACAGCAGATTCGTCCCAATGAACACCCGCAGCACGTAGTTGCTCTATCAATTCACGATTCAGCGGGTCGTGGAAAAAATTCAAAATCGACTGCGCCACCACTGGGCCTACGTCATCGACTGCGAGCATCGCTTCCTCATTTGCCGCTAATAAGGCATCGAGTGTGCCGAAGTGACGTGCCAGAGTTTTTGCAGTGGACTCGCCGACATGTCGAATACCTAGCGCATAGATAAAGCGTGGCAGCGTCGTTGACTTGGACTGCGCTAAAGCATCAAGCACATTCTGCGCTGATTTCTCTGCCATACGATCCAACTCGGCGAGTGCCACCAAACCAAGTTTGTAGAAGTCGGCGGGGGTGGTCACCAAGCCGCGGTCGACCAATTGCTCGATCAATTGCTCGCCCAGACCCTCAATGTCCATCGCCCGGCGCGAGACAAAATGCTGTAACCCGCCTTTACGTTGTGCAGCGCATTTCAGCCAACCACCGGAACAGCGTGCGACAGCTTCGTCTTCGGGCCGAACGATGGCCGAGCCACACACCGGGCAAGTCGTTGGCATTTGAAACAAGCGCGCATCGGCAGGACGACGCTCCGGCACATAGGCCACCACTTCAGGAATCACGTCGCCTGCACGCCGTACGATGACGTTATCGCCAATACGAATATCTTTGCGTCTTACCTCGTCTTCATTATGCAAGGTGGCATTGGTGACAGTCACGCCACCCACCAGCACTGGCGCCAATCTGGCCACCGGTGTGATTGCACCGGTGCGACCCACTTGCACAGTGATATCCAGCACCGAGGTAGTGGCTTCTTCGGCCGGAAATTTATGCGCGACTGCAAAACGCGGTGCACGCGACACAAAGCCCAGTGCTTGCTGCTGATTCACTCGGTTTACCTTGTACACCACACCATCGATGTCGTAGGCAAGGCTTGCGCGTCGCTGGCCGATGTCGGCAAAAAATTTCAGCA
>CAZZMV010000036.1:0-4267 GCA_964655425.1 uncultured Bifidobacterium sp. | reverse complement strand
CGAATATTCGCAGTAACATCTTCGCCGGTGCTGCCGTCACCTCGAGTCGCCGCTTGCACCAACAAGCCATCAACATAGCGCAGATTGATCGCCAGTCCATCAAACTTCAACTCGCACGCATACGCCACATCGGTCTCGTCCAACCCTTCGCTGACTCGCCTATCAAACGCACGGATATCTTCATCAGCAAACCCGTTATTGATCGACAACATCGGCACATCGTGCTGCACTTGCGTGAACTCGGGTAGCGGCGCACCACCCACCCGCTGCGTCGGTGAATCAGGTGTAATCCAATCAGGGTGTCGGGTTTCGAGTTGCTGCAATTCAGCAAACAGCGTGTCGTACTCAGCATCAGGAATCGTCGGCTGATCGAGCACATAATAAGCATGCGCGTGGCGATTCAATTGATCCCGCAGCCAGGTCATACGCTGACGCTCGCTCGCGTGCTCGCTCTCGTGTCCGGATTCAACGCGCATGGCGGTGAGCAACGGCGTCTGTTAATTCAGGCGAACAAGCGTTGCGCCAGGTGCGAACCGGCGGGTATCCCGGCTTGTGCCATGGCACGGTAAAAATCGGCCACCTGCTCTGCAATCTCAGCAATCGATGCATCAGGTAGCGGCTGCCCTTCATCATCCACCACTGTCCCCGACAAACGCGTTGCCAGCGACTTGGCGAAAGCTGTCATTGCCTTGAAACCGCCCCGGTCCGGCGCGACCAGTGCTACCGGCAACAACAACGTGATCTTGTTGCTGCTGTCGTCCGAAGGATTGGTGTTCGCGTTCACAGAAAACAGCAAACCGCCCTCACCGTCCGGCATCACCAATTTGCCATCCGGGCGCAGCTCCATTCCCTGACGTTGTAGCGCTGGTTTGAGCGTCGACATCGCCCACGGCGCGGCATTCGATCGCACATTGATCGATAACTGCGCATCAAACTCCAGCAACAGGTGATGCACCTCCCGCGCCCTCGAGACCACCTCGCTCATCTCGGGTAAATCAGGGCTGGCACCTAAATCGTCTGCCATTTGGTCCAACCGCGACGCCAACTCGGAAAACTCCAATTCAGTCAGCGGACCACTACGTGTGGCGAGTTGCACGCCAACTTGCAGCTGGGTATAGATGCCGCCGACTGCAGTCGCTTCCCAATCGCCGTCTTCACGCAGGCCCGCTACCCTGACCGGCTTGCTACCCACCAAATGCAGATGCTGAAATGCCTGTACCAAACGTTCGCCACGTAGCGGTGCTTCCAACAACACCGGGATGATGCAATCGATGGCGGGGTCGAGCGGTGAACGACGTATCGGCGTGGTCGATGAAGAAGCAGTGGCTGACGCGGCAGGCTGACGCCTCGCGGACGCATCAGCGGCATGCGTCGCATCCGCACCGGCGTGGTCCAACGAATCATCAGACACACCATCGGTCACGTTGGGGGCGTGGCCGACCACGACGTCAGGCCCCTCAAAGGGTGTCAGCACCGGCTCCTGACGCTGCGCGGGCTGACCATCGGCCATCAACACATCATCTTGCGCTGTCGAGAAGGCTTGCTCGACCGATTTTTTCGCGCGCCATTCTTGCCACTTGTTATAGGCGATCACGCCTGCAACCACCACCACACCCAATCCGATCAGGCTCTCTTGCAGCTGAATCATGCGCGCTCTCTGTCGAGACTATCCAATAAAGAAACATTTTAACGGAGAGTAGACCACGGGGTTCCGTCAAATCCATGCGGTGCGGCCCTGCCTGATCACGGCGCGGATGATCGAGCTCAGCCGCCGATCAAATATTGTCAAACAGTAAAGTTGACAATAGTCAATGGCCAAGAAAGTTTTGTCATTACGATAAGTCCCCGTTGGCACTGCCCGTGGAGGATCACTCATGCAAAACGCCGCCGGACTCAAGCTGAATCTTTTGAGCACCCTGTCATTTAGGTTCTGGATTCGTAGCGCTCGCCGC
Organism: uncultured Bifidobacterium sp.; assembly: GCA_964655425.1. Lineage (GTDB taxonomy): Bacteria > Pseudomonadota > Gammaproteobacteria > Burkholderiales > Burkholderiaceae_D > Pernthalerella. The sequence goes on along the minus strand of CAZZMV010000036.1, from coordinate 2,315 downwards.
TGGTACTACCGCCGCGCCGAGGAGCACTACCTAATTTGCGCAGCGGTGGAGCACGCCCGCGCCCGTGAAGCTGAGGAAAATGAAGCGTACTACCAAAAACGCGCCGCGATGGCACGCGCCGCGCTGCGCATGGATTGATTGATTCCTTGGGGTATTGACCGAACGACGTTTCAAGCAGCGCAGCGACCCGCTAAACAGAAAGCCGCCCGGCTGATCAAGCGGCCTGTTGCTGTGATGCAAAGTTGGATGCCGCCGCCATATCCACCGCCACGATCCGCGAGACACCCTGTTCCTGCATCGTCACCCCGATTAGCTGCTGCGCCATCTCCATCGAGATTTTGTTGTGCGAGATGAACAAGAACTGCGTATTGGCAGACATTTTCTTCACCATATTGCAGAAGCGCTCGGTATTGGCATCATCCAGCGGCGCGTCCACCTCATCCAGCAAACAGAAGGGTGCTGGATTCAACTGGAAGATCGAGAACACCAACGCCGTTGCAGTCAGCGCTTTCTCGCCGCCCGACAATAAGTGAATCGTGGCGTTTTTCTTGCCTGGTGGCTGCGCCATCACCTGCACGCCGGAATCCAGAATCTCTTCACCCGTCATCACCAACTTGGCAGTACCACCACCAAACAAGATCGGGAACAGCTCTCCAAACTGCTGATTCACCTTGTCGAAGGTATCTTTCAACAGTTCGCGCGTTTCCATATCGATCTTGTGGATGGCGTTTTCCAGCGTGGTGATCGCCTCAGTCAAATCAGCATTTTGCGCATCCAGGAATTGCTTGCGCTCGCTTGCCTGAGCCAATTCGTCCAGCGCGGCCAGATTCACCGGGCCGAGCGCATTAATGGCATTGGTCAGTCGCGTTACTTCGCCTTGCAGATAAGACGGCCGCATATCGTCGCTGAGCTTCTGGGCCAGCGCGGCCTCATCGGCGTTGGCCGCGGCAAGTGACTCGGCATACTGCTCTTGATTCATTCGCGCCGCTTGCTCTTTCAGTTGCAGCTCGACGATACGATCGCGAATCGGTTGCAGGCCACGCTCGGCCGCCAGCTTGGACTCATCTTGCCCACGCATGCGCTGCGTCAGCTGATCGAGCTCGTGACGCGCATTCGTGAGCACCAACTCTTGCTCGCTGCGCTGCTCGAGCAAAGTTTGCAAACCGGCTTGCGCAGCTCGGTCATCGAGCTGCTCCAACTCCAATGAACCCTGCTCCATGCTGGCAAACAACTGCGCGGATTGCTCGAGTGCGGTCGCAATACTGCGCTTGAGTTCCTCAATACGGCTCTCGTGAGCGCGCTGCGCAAACTCAGCCTGCTGCGCGGCCAGTGCCAGCTCACGCACATGCTCGCGCGCCTGATTCAATGCAGATTCGCGCTCCAGATAAATCGTCTGACCATCTTCATGCGACTCCTGCACCTTGGCCAGTTCAGCATCGAGCTGCTCAAGCGCCTGCTCGGCGTTATTCTGCAACTGACGCTGTTCATTTTCTTGCGCAGTAATCTCGTTCAGATCATTGCCGATTTGCGTGCTGCGCTCGCTGAAACGCTCGACCGCCTCGGTCAGCTTCAACAAATCCATTTGCAGACTGTGCAGCGTCTGTTGCTGTGCGCTGACGCGTTGTGTGAGTTCCTCCAGTCGCTGGGTGCCCTGCGTGAGCGCAGCTTCTGCACGCACCGAGCGCTGCCTTGCTTCATCCGCCAGCATCTGCTGCGCTCGAACCTGACGAACCAGGTTATCGATTTCCTGCTGACGCGCCAGCATGCCATCCTGCTCGGAATCCGACGCATGGAAACGTACTGACAAGCGACTGATCAAATGACCCTCACGCGTGACCAGAGTCGCCCCCAGCGGCAGCTTGGATCGATCCAGCAAAGCACCAGCCGCATCATCCGCTACGTACACCTGATGCAACCAGTCTTGCAGCAGCGCGCGCAGACCGGGATCATCCACCTTCATCATCGACATCAGCGGCTTCAAACCAGCCGCGGCAGATTCATTGGTGTTCGCGGTGCCGCTCAATGAATACAACGACAGCTTGGCTGGTGGTGCATCACCAAAAAATGCTTTGGCCCAGTCGAGGTTAGACACCTCGAGTGCGCCGGTACGCTCGCGCAGCACCGATTCAAGCGCTACTTCCCAACCCGGCTCGATCGCCAGTTTTTGCCACAGGCGAGGCAATTTGCCGAGTTCATGCTTGTTCAACCAAGGCGCTACCTTACCTTCGGTTTGTACGTTTTCTTGCAACTGCTTCAATGCGGCCAAGCGCGCCTCAAACTGAGCATGCTTGGCAGTTTCGGCATTCACCGATTCC
>CAZZMV010000035.1:8267-13009 GCA_964655425.1 uncultured Bifidobacterium sp. | reverse complement strand
ATCGGCGCGATCATATCGATGATGCGACCGGTAATGTTTTCTTCGCCGCGCATCTCGCGCTCCAGCAGCAGTGGCTGGTTCGGGTGCAGCGGGGTCAGGTTTTCAAACAGAATCTTGTGCTTTGATGCCTCTGGCGGCTCACCATTCACCTTGTCGACTTTGACCAGTGCAAAGTAGCGCTCACCATCTTTGGGAGTTCTTACCTCACCCTCGATCGAGTCGCCGGTGTGCAGGTTGAAGCGGCGGATCTGCGACGGCGAAATGTAAATATCGTCTGTTGATGCCATGTAGCTGGCATCGGGTGATCGCAAGAAGCCGAACCCATCCGGCAGTACCTCGAGCACACCATCACCAAAAATTTGTTCACCAGATTTCGCGCGCTTCTTCAGGATCGCAAACATCAGCTCCTGTTTGCGTAGGCGCGCGGCATTGTCGATATCGAGACTAATTGCCATCTCGAGCAGGGCGGACACATGGAGTGCCTTGAGTTCAGAAAGATGCATGGTCAGGTGCCGTCTCGGCGACGGACTTTCAAGGTGGGGGAGGGAACTACGATGATCAGAGGGAGAGTGGGGCGGCAGCGGTTAGAAGACGCTGCCGCCATGCGTATCAGATATTGCTGTCAATGAACGAGGTTAGCTGACCCTTGGCCAAAGCACCCACTTTTTGTGCGGCCGGTACACCGTTCTTGAACAGGATCAGGGTCGGGATGCCACGAATACCAAACATCGCAGGTACCGCCTGGTTCGAATCAACATCCATTTTTGCGACTTGAATCTTGCCATCGTATTCTTTGGCAACTTCTTCCAAGATCGGTGCAATCATTTTGCAGGGGCCACACCATTCGGCCCAAAAATCAACCAGTACAGGCTTGTCGGACTTCAGTACATCCGCTTCAAATGAGGTGTCGGAAATATGTTTGATGGTGTCACTCATGTTGTCCTCGGCAGGAGGGGGAATCGGCCCGCTTGTTATTGTCTGGCCTGACGGCTTACGCTTCGCCTGCGATCGTTGCACACACTGGGATGTGGCTCTCTTCTTATGTTGGGGAGTGATGCAAGGGGAGGCGCGGCGGGAACTCGAGTTGAATCATAACCGATTTTTCGGGAAAGTGCGGTCAGCCACGGCCGCCCTTGAGCGGTCGCATACAATGCCCGCAGGCCTTTGCAAATCAGCGGATGGCTTGCTTGTTGCCTGATGATTTTTCGCCGCCTGCATGTCGATTACCCACCATTTCATCCCACCTGGCGCCAGATTCTGGACCGACGCGGCGCAGCGTCTGACAGATCGTGCTGAGGCACTGCATGTTCCGCTTGCATCCTGCATGGTGTTGGTGCCAACCCCCGGGCATAGTGCGCTACTCCGACAGGGGTTGAGCGAGCAGCTGGGGCCGAGCTTCTTGCCACCGACGATTCAAACGCTCGATGACTACTTGCGATTGCGAGCACCACAGGATGCAGCTGCGTTGCCGTCAAGCCGCGCCGAGCGGTTGCTTGAGTTGTACGCGTCGCTACGCCAAACGCCCTGGCTGAAAAAGCTATTCGCAGCGCGACGCAATACAGATCTGCTGCCGCTTGCACAGACATTGATTGATATCGCCGACGAGCTGACCCAAAGCTTGTTGCCAGCGGCGTTAGCCCAGCCTGATTCAGTCGGCGATCGTTGGCGTGCTGCACTTGCCTCGCTGTCACCGCGTGGCATGACCTTGCTTTCGGATGAAGCCCAACTGGTTTGGCAGTTGTGGCAAGTCGAGCGCGATGCGCGCGATCCCGGTGTGGTGCGTCATCATGCGTTGCAATACCTTGCTAATCAGGCGACCGAACCGTTGTTTTGGTGCGGGTTTGAACAACCCGATGCGATTGCAGCGGCGTTTTTGTCGACCTGGAATCAACATCAGCCCGTCGAAACCATTGCGCTGGATTGGCGTGTTGACGCGCTGCCGGCGTTGTTTGCCTTGAGCTGGCCAGAGCTGACGTCGCCTGATGCGAATGTAACGCATGCGGCTCAAGCAGAAAACCTTATCGCAGGTCTTGAGCAAACCAGTGCTCATCGTCAGGTCCGAGCAGCGCAAACATTAAGTCTATGCCCCGCGGCTAGCATGGAGCAGCAGGCACAAAGCGCCGCGCAGATTATCGTCGACTGGGTCGCGTCAGGTCGTCAGCGCATTGCAGTGATTCCACAAGACCGTTTGGTTGCGCGGCGATTGCGTGCATTGCTCGAGCGGGCCGACATTGTCGTCGCTGATGACACCGGCTGGAAGTTATCAACCACGCGTGCGGCAAGTGTGCTGCACGCTTGGATCGCGTTGGCGAGTTCGGGTGGTGATGTGATGCGCTTGCTGGACTTTTTGCAATCACCTTTCCAGCAACATCCATCGCTTGAAGATATCGGTCAGCGAAAGGCAATGGAAGCAGCGCTGATTGCTGCCGGCGTTGGCGGGGGTTGGGACGCGATTGATCACGCACTGAACGCACAAGCTGAATTGCGTGCCTGGGTGGCAGCGATCGCACAACATGCCAGTCGTTACCGCGCTGCGCGGCATGTCAGCGCATGGGTTGAAGCCACCAAACAGATGTTTGATGCTGCAGGTTTAACTGCGGCCATGGTGGCAGACAGCGCCGGTGCGCAAGTCTTGGCGACACTCGAGCAACTCGCTGCGCAAACCGAGCACCTTCAGCAAACTTTGTCGCTCGCCGAGTGGCGGGCTCTGGTTGATTTGCAGCTTGAGCAAACCGTGTACAGCGCAGCACGCCATGATTTACGGGTGATGATGGTGCCATTGAGCGCGAGTACCTTGCGGCAGTTCGATGCAGCCATCGTATTGAGCGTCGATGCCGACCATTTACCCTCGCGCCCGACTGAAGCCTTGTTCTTTGCGGAATCTGTTCGGCGCGAACTTGGGTTGGAGACGCGCGATCAGCGTCAACGTACCCAGTTGCGGCAGTTCGCGTCGCTATTGATTAGCTGCCCGGAGGTGGTGCTTTGCTGGCAAGCCACGCGCGATGGCGCGCATGTTGCGCCCAGCCCTTGGATACAGCGTCTTGATTTAACGCTGGCACTCGCCGGCCTTGATTCGCTGCCACTAATTAAGCCGGTGCTTGGCCAAGTCACGATGCTCCATCAGCCCTTGTCTCAGCCCAAGCCTTCTGCTCCCGCGCTGCTGCCCAAAACCTTGTCAGCGAGTGGCTACAACACGCTGTTTATTTGTCCCTATCAGTTTTTTGCTTCTCGTATGCTGACGCTGTCGGCCGCCGAGGCGCTGATCGAAACGCCGGAACGGCGCGATTACGGTCAGTGGTTGCATACGATTTTGCAGTACTACCATGAGTCGGTGCTCGCGCGTGGGACACCGTATGACCAAAGAGTGGCACTCATGGCGCAAATCAGCGATCAAGTATTTGACGAGGTGATTGCTACCCACCCTGCGGCGATCGGTTTTCGAGCGCGTTGGTTGAAGCGTCAAGCGGCCTATGTTGAATGGGCCAATCAGCATGAGCGGGACGGCTGGCAGTTTGCATTTGGCGAGCAATCACTTGAGCGCTTGATTGAGTGGGATTGCGGCTCAGTCAAACTGAAAGGTAAGGTTGATCGGGTTGATCGACACGAGTCCGGTGACATCGCTGTGCTTGACTATAAAAGTGGTCGCAAGCGCGCGCTGCAGAACAGAATGATGCAGCGCGAAGATCATCAGTTACCTTTTTATGCCTTGCTGATCGAACCGACACCCGTGCGTGCCGCGTACGTCACAATCGATGAGGAGCAGCCGGCGACGATCGATGCCGATGATCTGGTGGTTTGGCGTGACGCTTTGCAGACGCAACTACAAGATCAGTTCACGTTGATTGGCAAGGGTGCAGCGTTACCGGCAAGCGGTGTTGGCGAGAGCTGTTCATGGTGCGCAGTGCGCGGTTTATGCCGCAAGGGGGCTTGGTAGTGAGCGCCGAGCAGCGGTTCATTGATAAGCAGTCAGTGAGCGCCGAACACTTTGTTCGCGTTGCTGCCGACCCGAGCCGATCGGTGCTGGTGGAAGCCTGTGCGGGTAGTGGCAAGACATGGCTACTGGTCTCGCGCATGCTGCGGCTGCTGCTGGCAGGCGCGCAACCCGCCGAGATGCTAGCGATCACTTTTACACGTAAAGCAGCCGATGAGATGCGTGATCGGTTACTGCGCTTGCTGCGTGAATTAGCCCTTGAGAAGAATGATGATCTGGTCATCGCCGAGCTAACACAGCGTGGTGTATCGACCGATCAGGCACGGGCGCAGTTGCCGCATGCACGGCAGTTGTATGCCAAGGTGCTGTCGAGTCCTCACGGATTATCTGTGGATACCTTTCACAGTTGGTTTATTCGCTTGTTGCAGATTGCACCACTGTCAGCCGGTGTGCCGCATGGTTTGATATTGGAAGAGAGTATCGCCGAGATTCGCGAGGCGGCGTGGCTGCGCCTATTTCAGTCTTTACGCGCGCCAGAAAACGTGCATCTGCATGAAGCACTGATGACCATCTATCAAATTGCCGGCGATGGTGGCGGAAAAGATCTGCTCAACGAGTTTCTCGATCAACGTGCTGAGTGGGAAATCCTTTGCGAACATACTGATCCGAACCAGCAGCTGATTGATTTGTGTGGCGCTGATGGCGAGCGCGATGCGCGACTTTGCTTTTGGGATGATCCGCACATGATGGATCTTGCAAGACGTTCTGCGCGTGTACTCGCGGCAGGAACAGCCAGCCAAAAAACCAAGGC
>CAZZMV010000035.1:0-8167 GCA_964655425.1 uncultured Bifidobacterium sp. | reverse complement strand
GCATTGCTCGAGCACTATCACGCAATCAAGAGCGAGCAACGCAAACTTGATTTTGCTGACTTGGAGTTACAAACATGGCGCTTGCTGTCCAACACGGAGCATGCTGCGTATTTGCATGCGCGTATCGATGCGCGCTACAAGCATATCTTGATTGACGAGTTTCAGGATACCAACCCACTGCAATGGCAAATCGTGCGTGCTTGGCTGGCAGCCTATGGTCATGATGCACAGCGACCAAGTATTTTTATCGTTGGTGATCCCAAGCAATCGATTTATCGATTCCGACGGGCCGAGCCGCGCGTTTTTCAGGCGGCACGCGAGCTGCTTTCTTCATATGGTGCTGTTGAATTACGTACTAGCGTGACTTACCGCAACGCCCATGCGATTGTTGATGTACTCAACCAGACCATGCAAAGTAACTCGCTTTACTCGGAGCAGGCGACTGAATCCAAGCTGCCGGGTGCGGTCTGGCGTTTGCCGCTAATTCAACAAGAAAAATTCTCGCAGACTGAGCGTGGTGAGTTTTCATTAAGAGATCCCCTGAATCAAGCCCCGATTGAGCTGGAAGATTTGCGGCGCGAGCAAGAGGCTGTTCAAGTCGGGCACGCGCTTCATCAAGCACGGCAACAGTTTGATCTGGAGGGTCGGCTACTTTCATGGTCGAGCATGATGCTGCTGGTCCGAAGTCGAACCCATCTCGCATCTTACGAGCGCGGTCTGCGATCGGTCGGTATACCGTTCGTGAGCAGCCGCGTAGGCGGCTTGCTTGACACGCTGGAAGCGAGTGACCTGATCGCATTGTTGCGCTGGTTGATCATGCCTGCCGACGATCTTGCTTTGGCTCAGATTTTGAAGTCGCCGATTGCCGGCTGCACTGATGATGACTTGATCCAGTTGGCGATGGATACGCGCCACCCGCATTGGTGGCAGCGCCTGCAACAACAAGTCGCCGACCAAACCGCCCCACCGGTACTCAGTCGAATGCATACCTTGCTGACACGTTGGCTGGGATTGTCCTCTTACTTGCCGGTGCATGATTTACTGGATCGCGTGATGCACGATGGTGAGCTATTACAGCGTTATGCCGCAGTATCGCCATTTGAAACTCGGGCACAAGTGCTGGGCAATCTTGAGGCATTTGTTGCGCTATCACTGGCACTGGATGCCGGGCGCTACCCCAGTATTGCGCGTTTTCTGGAACATCTGCGGCGCCTGCAGCGCGGCAGTGAACGGGATGCGCCGAGTGAGGCAGATGTCGATGCCTCGACCGATGCAGTTCAGATACTCACGATTCATGCCGCCAAGGGTCTGGAGGCCGAAGTAGTTGTCATCTTGGGTGCAAACCACAGTGATGCCGGCGCCGAGAGATCGGGTGTGCTATGTGATTGGCCACAAGACGCGCCAGCCCCGGTTCATTTTTCAGTTTTTGGCAAACAAGCCGAGCGCGGCTACGCACGCGCAAAATTTTTCGACCAAGAAAAGGCATTCAGAGCGCAAGAGAACCGCAACCTGCTGTATGTGGCCGCGACACGTGCAAAGCAATTGTTGGTGATTAGCGGCGCGCATTCAGGAAGTGATGACCAACAGGGCGTCAAAAACGAGAGTTGGTACCAACAACTGTTATCGGTAGAGTGCTTCTCGCCTGACTCGGCCCATGCGTTAGCTGCTGATTCGAATGCTCAGTTCCAATTACCGATGTTTCTGCCACCCGTTTTATCTAACCAAAGCGCGAGCAATAATCAAGACACCGCTGCAACGCTGGAAGGTAAGCGACTGCACGCGTTGATGGAAAGACTGACGTCCAGCACCAAGTGGCCGATCGAGATTCCTTCAGCGACGCTGGTCGCGCGCTGGCTGGCTTGCGCTGAGCCAGAGGCGCATGTGGCGTGCGAACAGGCAAGCCACATCCTCTCGAGCGCCGAGTTGCAGCGTTTTTTTGACCCAGGCTCTTATCAGTTTGCTCGCAATGAACTGGAACTTGTTCATCAGGGTGAATGGATGCGCATTGATCGCTTGGTCGGTTTCGAGGATGCGCTCTGGGTACTCGACTACAAGCGGCACGTGCTCGAGCAGCAGCAGCATGAATATTGGCAGCAGCTGGCACGTTACCGTGAAGCTTGTTTGGCGTTGTTCCCGGGTAAAGCGGTCCATGTTGCCCTGATCACGGTCGATGGGCGCTTGTGGCGGCCTGAAACAGACGAATACGTCTAGCGGATGGCTGCTCAGTGCGAAACTGATAACTTTCTTATCCGAACAAGCCTGATGAACTTTCGATGACAAGTCCCTGAATGTATTGACGGAAATTCTGCAGCGCGACTATAGTGCCGCATGATTTTCGATTTCCAATCCCTACTCGATAAAGTCAAGCAGTTGGCCGAGATGTCGCAAAGCTTGCGCATCGAGAACGCTGCATTGCGCACGGAGCTTGCTGCCCTTGCTGATCAGAACGCGCGGCTTGAACAACGTATGCAGGAGGCGCACGATCGCGTGACCAAGCTAATCGATCGACTCCCCAGCGCTGATGTCGACAGAGAGGCTGCATGACGACGCTCGATGTCACGATTATGGGTCAGGCTTACCGCTTGGCCTGCAAAGAAGGTGAAGAGCTGGCGCTGAAGCAGGCGGTCGCTTACCTGGATGAGCGCATGAATACGGTGCGTGATGCAGGCAAAGTGAAAGGAACCGATCGAATCGCCGTGATGGTAGCGTTGGGGATTGCAGCCGATTATCTCGCTACCCGAGTCACGGATGGCCCACTTGCAGATATGCCGGTAGCTGATGTGCGTGAAAAAATCAATGCCATGCATGTACTACTTGACGCGGCGCTAGCGCCACAAGAAAGATTGTTTTGAGTGCCGTGTTTATGTACTTGGTGAGTTGACACGCAACGATATTACGGTAGACTGAAGCTTCCTGCCGTGTACGCGTTTGCCATATATTCCTTGAACCATTCACGCGCATCGGCTGCGGGATTCGTTTAGTAGGCGTGAGCGTCGCTAGTCCGACGATCCCAATATTGAACTACTGTGGCCACCTTGAACCGAAAGGTTCGGGATGCCGGCTAGCGGCACAGGCGGGGCTTTTTTCAAGCGGTTGCATGCGTTAAGCTGCAACCGCTTTTTCATTCGCGAAGATAAAAACAAGCTGACAAACACAAGATGCGTTATTGGTTGATGAAATCCGAGCCGGATGAAACCAGCATCGACGATGCTTTGGCCGCCAAGGATCATTGTGTTGCCTGGACTGGCGTTCGCAACTACCAAGCTCGCAACTTCATGCGTGACGCCATGCAGATTGGCGATGGTGTGCTGTTTTATCACTCGAGCTGCGCGGAGCCCGGTATCGCCGGTATCGCAGAGGTAGCAAGCACTAGCTATCCAGACCCTACTCAATTCGATAGTCGCAGTCCGTATTTCGATGCAGCCGCCACATTCGAGCAGCCGCGCTGGCTTTTGGTAGATGTTCGCGCATTAAAGAAGACGCGACTTATCTCACTGCCCGAGTTGCGGGCGCATCCCGAGCTATCGGAGATGATCATTCTGAAACGCGGAAACCGCTTGTCGATTACGCCGGTCACTGAAGCAGAGTGGCGCTTCATTACGCAGAAGCTGGCGCCACTCGCAAAAGCTCGCTAGGGTTGGTAGTGTGGGGTTGTACTGCGCATCATTTCCCGAATTGATCACGCAGCACATTTTTTTGTACCTTGCCCATCGCGTTGCGGGGTAATTCACCCACGATGTGTACGCGTTTGGGCACCTTGAAATTAGCTACACTGTTCTTCAGCGCTTGAATAATTTCTTGTTCGACTAGTGTGGTTCGAGGACGCGGTACAAGGACAGCGACGACAGCCTCGCCGAAGTCCGGATGCGGCACACCAATCACTGCAGATTCAAGCACGCCGGGTAGTTCATCAATCAGCGCTTCGATCTCTTTCGGGTAGACGTTGTAGCCACCGGTGATGATCAGGTCTTTGCTACGGCCGACAATGTTGAGGTAGTGGTCGTCATCCAAGAAGCCAACGTCCCCCGTTTTGAAGTAACCATCATCTGTAAATTCTTCTGCGGTCTTGTCGGGCATGTGCCAGTAGCCTTTAAAGACGTTTGGCCCCTTGACCTGAATCTCGCCAACCACGTTGTTCGCGCACGCTAAACTATCCGCATCGACTACGCGCACCGATACACCAGGTAGTGCTGGTCCAACTGTTCCGGGCTTGCGTGGCCCTTGGTAGGGGTTTGAAGTCAGCATGGCTGTTTCGCTCATACCGTAGCGCTCAAGGATATTGAGCCCGGTGAGATCGGAAAACTGCGCGAAGGTATCCGATAGCAGTGGTGCTGATCCCGAAATAAACAAGCGCATGTTTGTGCATGCCTCGCGCGTAAACGCTGGGTCTGCCAGTAACCGTACGTAGTAAGTAGGTACACCCATGAAGATCGTGCTGCGCGGTAGATAGCGAATTACCTCACTGCTGTCGAACTTCGGTAGAAAGATCATCTTGCTACCGCTGTACAGCGCACCATGCGCTGCTACGAATAGACCATGAATGTGAAACAGCGGCAGCGCGTGGAGGAGTACATCATTTTTCTGCCAGTGCCATACATCGTGTAGTACTGCGATATTTGAAGCTAGATTGCCGTGGGTGAGCATCGCACCCTTACTGCGACCTGTGGTACCTGAGGTATATAAGATGGCGGCAAGGTCATCGCTATGACGACGCACTGTGTCGAAGCTGTCGCTGAAATGTATCGCACGCGAAAGCAGACTGCCAGTATTGCGGCCCTCTCTGGGTTCGTCGAGTGTGAAGATATGCGAGGTCCCGCGTGCAAATGCGGTCTGTGCAATCCAGCCAAAATTTTTTGGAGCGCATACGATGACAGACGGGGAGGCATTCTCGATGAAGTGAGCCATTTCGCTGGCACGATAGGCGGTATTTAAAGGCAGGTATACAAACCCAGCGCGAATCGTGGCGAGATACAGCATTAATGCCTCGGCCGATTTTTCTACTTGCGCTGCAACGCGCGCACCGGCAGGCAAATTCAGGCTGGCGAGTAGATTGGCTATTTTGGCGCTGCCACGCTCCAGATCTCGCCAGCTGTAGTAAAGACCATCGCTGGTTTCTAACCAGCAGTCATCCAGATCACTGGGAAACCGCTGCCGAAATATTGCGTAGAGGTTGGCGTTCACAGACGAATGAGTCGCAATGCTTATGCTTGCTAACTTGGTTCGGTTGGTAGTGCATCGTCGGGATCAGCTGATTGACGACGGTAAGCGATGAGAAGTAGCGCGACACCAAGCACGATCATCGGCAGCGACAGCATCTGTCCGGCAGACAGAGCCCAGCCACTTACGATGACTTCATAGTCGGGAACCCGGAAATACTCGGTAAAAAAACGCGCACAGCCATAACCTGCCGAGAATACACCGCTGACGGCAAGATAAGGTCTCGCTTTGCGAGCAAATAGCCAAAGCAAAATAAATAACACCACGCCGTCGATCAGCGCTTGATAAATTGGCGAGGGATGGCGCGGTAGTGCATCGACATTCGGCCAGATCATCGCCCACGGTACATCAGTCGCAGCAATTCGGCCGGGTAATTCGGCATTGATGAAATTTCCCAGGCGCCCGAACGCGTAGCCCAGGGGTACCAGCGGCGCGATGAAGTCCATGACGGCCATCCAGCGTCGACCATGCAAACGCGCCCATAGCCACATCGCGAACAGCACTCCTAGAAAGCCACCATGAAATGACATGCCACCTTTCCAGATCGCGACGATTTCAGCAGGATTTTCGAAGTAATAGTCCGGATGATAGAAAAGTACTTCGCCGAGTCGACCGCCAATCACGACGCCAAGCACGCCATAGAACAGCAGGTCATCGACATCGGCAGCGGTCCATCCGTCTCTGGCCATATGTGGCTGCCGAATACGCAATCGACCGAGCAGCATGAACTGCGCAAAGGCAGCGAGATACATCAGGCCGTACCAGCGAATGGCAAGTGGGCCAATTGCCAGCGCAATCGGATCGGGCATCGGGTGAATCAACATTCAGGAATTATCTCGTATCTGGCTATGGGTGCTGTCATCTACCGTCGCGGATGCATGTCAAACGCGCGCTCTTGGGTGCGTGCGGTGGTCGCTAACATGACGACTATCCTGCCTAACAGATCGATGGGCACATGGACTTTCCTGAGATACCAAAGGTTTGCCAGGACGTGTCTTGGGAATCGTGATTCCGGATCGGCAGGTTATTATATTCACTTGCTTGCTGCTCATCGAGCAGTGGTATTGAACTCGTTTTATTGCAAATCGGAGATCTGATGGACGCCAACGAACGCTCGAAGCATATTACCGAAGGGGTCGAGCGTAGCCCGAACCGTGCGATGTACTACGCCATGGGTTACACCAAGCAAGACTTCAATAATCCGATGATTGGTATCGCCAACGGGCACTCGACAATCACTCCTTGTAACTCAGGGCTGCAGAAGCTGGCTGATGCAGCGATCGCGGCGACTAAAGCAGCCGGTGGCAATCCGCAGGTATTCGGTACGCCTACGATCTCCGATGGTATGTCAATGGGTACCGAGGGCATGAAGTACTCGCTGATCTCGCGCGAGGTGATCGCCGACAGTATAGAAACCTGTGTGCAAGGTCAGTGGATGGACGGTTGCGTCGTGATTGGCGGCTGCGACAAGAATATGCCCGGTGGCATGATCGCTCTGGCGCGTATCAATGTGCCAGGTATCTATGTGTACGGCGGCACCATACGGCCGGGTAGATGGAAGGGCCAGGACTTGAACATCGTGTCGGCCTTCGAGGCGGTGGGGCAATTCACTGCGGGCAAGATGTCGAAGGAGGACTTTGAAGGTATCGAGCAAAATGCCTGCCCGTCGACCGGCTCCTGCGGTGGCATGTACACCGCGAACACGATGTCTTCTTCGTTCGAGGCGCTTGGCATGTCGCTGCTGTACTCGTCAACGATGGCGAACCCGGATGAGGAAAAAGTGCGCTCGGCCGAGGAGTCGGCGCGCGTCCTGGTTCAGGCAGTGAAGAACAATCTCAAGCCGCGCGACATCATTACCCGCAAGTCGATCGAGAACGCGGTTGCGGTCATCATGGCCACCGGTGGTTCGACCAACGCCGTGCTGCACTTCCTCGCCATTGCGCATTCGGCGAATGTCGAATGGACTATCGATGACTATGAGCGCATGCGTAAGAAGGTACCAGTCATCTGCAATATGAAGCCATCGGGCAAGTATCTGGCGACCGACCTGCACGAAGCCGGTGGTATTCCGCAAGTGATGAAGATTTTGCTGAATGCCGGCTTGCTGCATGGCGACTGCATGACTATCACCGGCAAGACGATGGCCGAAGAACTCGCCCATGTTCCAGATCAGCCACGCGCCGATCAGGACGTCATCATGCCGATCGAAAAGGCGATATATGCGCAGGGTCACCTGGCGATCTTGAAGGGCAATCTCTCAACCGAGGGCTGTGTTGCCAAGATCACCGGTTTGAAGAACCCGGTCATTACCGGGCCGGCGCGGGTGTTTAATGACGAGCCGTCGGCGATGGCTGCCATCCTTGCCGACAAGATCAATGCGGGGGATGTGCTGGTATTGCGTTATCTGGGACCCAAAGGTGCGCCGGGTATGCCAGAGATGCTGTCGCCCACGTCTGCATTGATCGGCAAAGGGCTGGGTGAGTCAGTTGGTTTGATCACTGACGGCCGGTTCTCTGGTGGTACTTGGGGGATGGTGGTCGGACACGTGTCGCCAGAGGCGGTGGTTGGCGGGACGATTGCGCTGGTGCATGAAGGTGATTCAATCACCATCGATGCCCACCAGCTATTGATACAGCTGAACGTGCCTGACGACGAACTCGAGCGGCGACGCAAAGCCTGGAGCCCGCCCCAACCGAGATACACCCGCGGCGTGCTGGCTAAATTTGCTAAATTGGCATCGAGTGCCAGCCGTGGCGCGGTGACTGATTAAGGCAAGTGTGAGTGAGTGTAAGAGGTCGGGCACGGCCTCTGCTACATTGCTAAATTATTCAATGTGCGGTTCATGCTTGCCGGCGATCGAATCATCTACGATGGGCATGAATTTGTGGGCCTTGGTTGGGTGATCCGGCTCGGAAAACGCGCTACAATTCGCCCGCTTTAATTTTCAACG
>CAZZMV010000034.1:0-13026 GCA_964655425.1 uncultured Bifidobacterium sp. | reverse complement strand
TCGGACTGGCGCACCGCGCCGCTGTGGGGCATCGGCATGTCGAAGATGGTGAATGGCAGCACCAGCTTCTTGCACGATGGACGCGCTCGCAATTTAACGGAAGCGATTCTCTGGCACGGTGGCGAAGCAAAAGCGTCGCGCGACGTATTCGCGAAAATGTCAAAACAAGACCGAGACGATTTGCTGGCGTTCCTGAACGCTTTGTAGTTGTTACCGAACTCACGCTGATTAAACCGTCATACCTACGCATGCCGGTATCCCGTGCTCTGATTTTTTCGGAGCGTCGATAAACAGGGTGGGGCTGGATTGAATACGTCGAGCGCCTACGCTAGCGACGGTATCAAGCCGACTGTGCCGCAGCTTGTAGCCGAATGAATTTGGCTTGTAGTTGACTACGTGTTTCCTGATGCTGCGGATCGACCGGTATACATGCTACCGGGCACAGTTGCTGACACTGCGGCTCGTCGAAATGTCCAACGCATTCAGTGCATTTATCCGGGTTGATTTCATAAATCAACTCACCCATGGAAATCGCACCATTGGGGCACGCCGGCTCACAGACATCGCAGTTGATGCAATCGTCGGTGATCATCAGTGCCACGATCTACTCCGTTAAGGTTGAGTCTTTAAAAAATCGTAGACGGTGAAGTCAACCCCGCAAGCAGCCTAACGAGACAGGTTCTAGGTCTGCGGGGTAATTTTCTTTTGCAGCCAACGCTCTACAGACGGGAACACGAATTTCGAAACATCACCACCCAGCAGCGCGATCTCGCGCACGATGGTGCCGGAGATGAATTGATACTGATCCGACGGTGTCAGAAACAAAGTTTCCACATCGGGTAGCAAGTAGCGATTCATGCCCGCCATTTGAAATTCATACTCAAAGTCAGACACCGCACGCAGGCCGCGAACAATCACACGCGCGTCATGCGCTCGCACAAAGTCTTTGAGCAAGCCGGAAAACCCTTCAACCGTCACATTCGGGTAGTGCCCGAGCACTTCACGCGCAATATCGAGTCGTTCGTCGAGCGAGAAGAAAGGCCGCTTGGCACGACTGTCGGCGACACCGACCACCAGTCGATCAAACAAGCCGGATGCGCGGCGCACGAGGTCTTCATGTCCACGCGTGAGCGGGTCGAATGTTCCGGGGTAAACAGCAACGGCCATGATGCAATCAGTGGCGCTCAAGGGTGCAGCGGCGCCTGACGATTTATCGGGATGCGCATTATGCCCCAAGGCAGCGCCAAGCCAGCAAATTCAGCGGGCGGCAGGGCGCAGCAGGGCAAAATGTACCTGCCCGGCTTTGCCGGAACGGACTACCTCCCAGCCACTCAGCCACTCTTGCGCGCCAAAGCTGCTTGTCTGGCCGCTTGAATCGGCTGGGCTCACTGCCTTCATTTGCGAGGCAGGGTCAGCTCGAGCAGAAGGGGTCGAGGCTCCTTGGCTGGCATGCTCTGCATGGCGAATAGCGTCGCCATGCACGAATGCTTGGTCAGACTCAACGTACACCAAACCGTCCGGATTCAAACGCGCCAAGCACGCGGGCAACAGCGTTGGGAGTTGACGCTGCTGGTAGGGGGGATCAAGGAAAATCAAATCAAACTTGCCCGGGAGGGTGGGCAACACGTGCAACGCGTCTCCGGAGCGCAGCATGACCTGATGCGCCTTCAGTTTGTCACACACTGCCCGCAGGTTTTTGAGTGCAGTCGGATGCGACTCCACCATCACTACCTCGGCAGCGCCGCGGCTCGCGGCCTCAAAACCTAACGCGCCGGTGCCGGCAAATAAATCGAGGCAGCGGCGGTTATCCCAGCGTCGGTCTTGCAAATGCTCCAGCCAATTGAACACGGTTTCACGCACGCGATCAGGTGTCGGGCGTAAACCATCGACACTGGCCACCGTTAGCGGTGTGCGCTTCCATTGTCCGGCGATGATGCGAACTTGTTGCGGGCGACGATGATTATTCACAAGCCTGAGACCAGACAGGGGATAACTACTCAGGGCTTCGCGCCCTCGGCGCCTACAACCACCGTGATCATGCGATCCATCACCAGCTTGCGCTGAAATGCGGCGCGAATATCAGCCGCGCTCAGTTTGGCCACTTGCTGAGTCCAGGTATCAAGATAATCGAGTGGCATCTCATAAAAGCCGATATTCGCGATGTGATCGAGAATCTTGCGGTTGTTATCAATGCGAAGTGCGAAGCCACCAATCAGGTTATCTTTGGCTGCACGCAGTTCTTCTTCGGTGGGGCCATTGCGCACGTAACTGTCTATCGTTTCACGCATTACTTTCAGCGCATCATCGGCTTGATCTTTGCGCGTTTGCAACCCTGCCATATACGGGCCCGGTTGCGCCATCGGGTTGAAATAACTATAGGCGCTGTAAGCCAAACCGCGTTTCTCGCGCACCTCTCGCGTCAGGCGTGAAACGAAACCGCCACCACCCAATACATAGTTACCCACGGTCAGCGCGAAGAAGTCGGGGTCGCTACGCGCCAAAGTCGGCAAACCGAAAAGAATATGAGCTTGCGATGCGGGGTGAGCAATACGCTGCTCGGCACCCGCAGGCGCGGCAACCTTCGGCAACTCGGGTAACGCAGCGCCCTGCGGCAATCGTCGTGTCAGCTCTTTCGCGATCGCATCGGCTTCAGCGCGAGTGATGTCGCCAATCATCGCGACGACAGCGCGGTTGGCGACATAGTGCTCGCGATGAAAGCGCACCAAATCTTCACGCGTCGCGGCCTGCACTGACTCCACGGTCGCCTCAGCACCGTAAGGATGCGTGCCGTAGTTCAGTCGCCAAAACGCTTTGCTTGCGATGGCATCCGGGCGTGTCAATGCCTCACGTATCGAAGCAATGGTGCGCGCCTTGTCACGTTCAAACAAATCCTGCGGAAAACTCGGATGCGCCAGCAAGCGCGCCAACAATTTGATGGACTGCTCACGCTCGGCGAGCGATGACAGCGTACGAATTGACACACTGCCCCGGTCTGCGCTAACGCCACCGCCGCGCTGCGCCGCAGTGTCTGCAATCGCATCCGAGATATCCGCCTCCGACATCGCGGGCTCGACCCCGCCATCAGGCAGCGCGGCCTTCGCAATACCGCGCGCGAACATGCCATTGGTGAGTGAGGCAAGGCCAGCCTTGTTGGCGGGATCCCGCCGACTACCTGCATCGAAATCTAGGTTCACATCCAGCATCGGGATGGTACGGTTCTCGACGAAGTACACTCGCGCGCCGTTATCCAGCACCCAGTGCTGAATTTTCAGCGCAGCTTGTGCAAAGCCACTGGTAGTCAGCAGCAAAACAATGACAAACTTCTTCAGCATGATGATGTCCTCAGTGACGTAGTCCCTGCACTTCAGGCGCGCGCTCAGGCCGCGCAGGTAGCGGCAGCGGCGTTAAAGTTGCAACGGTCAGTTGGTCATCACTAAAATATTTTTGCGCGACTGCCTGCACTTGCTGCGGCGTGATCGATGACAGGCGCTCGATCATTCGATCAATTTGCTTATGCGAGATGCCCGACAACTCGACTGAACCGATTTCCATCGCTTGACCGAACACCGAGTCGCGCTTGTAAATCTGGCCCGCGATCACTTGTGCCTTGACACGCTTAAGCTCTTTCTCAGACACGCCATCCTGAGCAATACGAACGATCTCAGCGCGCAGTGCCGCTTCGAGTTTTTCTATGCTGCTATCTTTGGTTGGTGCGCCGGCCAACATGAATAATGTGGGTCCGCGGCCAATACCGTCGTAACCTGCGTCCACTGAATTTGCGACACGGTCAGTGCGCACCAGCTTGGCGGGCAAGCGTGCATTGTCATAGCCATCGAGCACCGCCGCCAATAACTCGAGGGCGTATGGGTCATCATCTTTTTCTATGTCGAGCAAGCGCGGTACTTTGTAGGCCATCATCAGGAATGGATTTTCAGCCGGTGCTTTGACATTGACCCGACGAATTCCGTTTTGGATTGGCTCTTGTTGCGGCTTGGTTTTCGGCAGGGTTTTGGGCGGGATCGCACCGAAATGTTTTTCAGCCAGCTTGAGCACCTGCTGCGGATCGACATCACCTGCAATCACCACCACGGCATTGTTGGGCGCATACCAGCGCTGATACCACGCCAGCGCGTCCGCTGCCGTCATATTTTGCAAGTCGTCCATCCATCCAACCACCGGATGTCGATACGGGCTGGCGACAAATGCGGTGGCGTATAGCGCCTCGCGCAATAACGATAGTGGCTTGTCTTCGGTGCGTAACCGTCGTTCTTCCATAACCACTTTGATCTCTTTACCAAACTCGCCCGGATCCATAGTGAGGTTTTGCATGCGATCCGCTTCCAGCGCCATCACCTGCTCCAGACGCGAGCGCTCCACTTGCTGATGGTAAGCGGTGTAATCCTTGCTGGTGAATGCATTGTCACGCCCACCCAACTCGGCCACGCGCTTGCTGAACTCGCCTGGCTTGAGCTTTTTGGTGCCCTTGAACATCATGTGCTCCAGCACATGCGCGACACCCGTGGTGCCGCTCAACTCATCCACACTACCGGCGCGGTACCACACCATATTCACCACCGTTGGTGCGCGGTGATCTTCTTTCACGATCAGTTTCAAGCCATTCGCCAAACGAAACTCATGCGTGTCGGCAGCGGCGAGCACCCATGCTGGCGTGAACAGTGCCCAAAGCAAGGCTATCTGCAGCATAGCGAGCGATCGCGGCAAATGCTTGAACAAGTTTTTTCGCAGGATGACCATGAAGTGGCTCTGTTAGAATCGAATGCTTCTGATAGGTGATGCGAGGGAGCAGATTCTATCTGTTGTCGTCGCTTACCGCAGGGGACTCTCAAACACCTCACCGGATGTTCAGCTTCTTCAAGAAAAACCCGCCCACACCTGCTGCGCAGACTACTGCCGCTGCCGCGTCGCCGCTCCCCGAAGACACACCGCTAGATACTGCCGAGGCCAAGCAGTCTTGGCTAAAGCGCTTGAAGACCGGGTTGGTTCGAACCTCGTCAAATATCTCCACACTGTTTACCGGTACGCGCATCGACGATGCGCTGTACGAAGAATTGGAAGCCGCACTGTTGATGGCCGATGCCGGCGTGGAAGCAACCCAATTTCTGCTGGATGCGCTCAAGCAAAAGGTCAAAACTGAAAAACTCACGGATAGCTTGCAAGTGAAAACAGCGCTGCGTGAGTTGATGATTCATCTGCTGCAGCCTTTGGAAAAGCGGCTCGAACTAGGTCGCGAGCAACCACTGGTGATCATGATTGCCGGCGTCAACGGCGCAGGCAAAACCACCACGATAGGCAAGCTGGCCAAGCATATGCAGCGCCAGCAACAAAAAGTATTGCTCGCAGCAGGCGATACATTTCGCGCCGCCGCGCGTGAGCAGCTGACCGTTTGGGGTGAGCGTAATGATGTCGCCGTTATCTCGCAAGCCTCGGGTGATCCGGCGGCGGTTGCGTTCGATGCAGTACAGGCGGGTCGCGCGCGCGGTATGGATGTGGTGATGATCGACACGGCCGGTCGTTTACCTACGCAACTTCACTTGATGGACGAGCTAAAAAAAATCAAGCGCGTCATTGGCAAAGGCTTGGAGGGTGCGCCGCATGAAGTATTACTCGTCATTGATGGCAACACGGGTCAAAACGCGCTCGCCCAGGTAAAAGCATTTGACGATGCGCTGCAACTCAGCGGTCTCGTCGTGACCAAGCTCGATGGCACAGCCAAAGGTGGTGTACTGGCGGCGATTGTCAAACAGCGCGCGGTGCCGGTTTATTTTATTGGTGTCGGCGAAGGCATTGATGATCTGCAGCCATTCGTTGCCAGCGAGTTCGTCGACGCTTTGTTGGGCTGAGTCTTAGCAGGATATGTCGATCATTTCTTTTTCCCATGTCGCGAAACAATACTCGGCTGGCGTGTCCGCGCTGAGTGATGTATCGATGGAGATTGCCGAGGGCGAGTTGGTTTACCTCGCTGGGCCCTCGGGCGCGGGTAAATCAACCCTACTCAAGCTGATCGCAGGTATTGAGCGGCCAAGCGCCGGGCTGCTATTGGTCAGTGGGCAGGATATGCGCAAGCTGAACCGCACCACACTGCCTTACTGGCGTCGCATGCTGGGGCTGATCCTGCAACAGCATCGATTGCTGAATGATCGCAGTGTTCTGCAGAACGTCATGCTGCCGCTGCTGGTGAGTGGTGCGAGCATCAAAGAAGCAGCGCAGCGTGCGCGTGTTGCGCTGGATCGGGTTGATCTCGGCAACAAGGCAGATTTGCTGCCGCAAGCTTTATCCGGTGGTGAGCAACAGCGTGTATCAATTGCACGCGCCATCGTACACAAACCGCGCATCATCCTGGCTGATGAGCCGACCGCAAATCTTGACCGCGACAGTGGTAAACGCGTGATGGACATGTTGCAGGCATTTCATACCGCCGGTGTCACCTGCATTATTGCCACCCATGATGAACGTCTGCTGCACAACGCAGATCGGGTCGTGCTGCTGGATCATGGGCGTGTGATTGCGATGCATGATGCGGCCAGTGAGGTGGGCGCATGAACTGGCTGCGTGAACACTGGCGTGCCCTGTTGTCGGCATTCGCGCGTGTGCGAGCCACACCGGGTGGGTTTGTATTTAATGTGCTGGTGATTGCGCTGGCGCTGGTACTACCACTGACCGGCCTCACCGTGCTCGACAATTTGCGTCCGATTGCGCGCGATCTGGCGGTAGAGCCAGAGCTGAGCATATTCCTCTCGACCGAAGTCGCGCGTGCACGCGCGCAAGCGATGGAAACCGACCTTCGTCAGCAAGCGAAAAAGCTATCCATTCCAGTCACGCTTGAGTTCATCGACCGTGACCAGGCATTGACTTCGATGAAAACGCATTCTGGCTTGCATGACGTGGTCACCGCGCTCGGCAGCAACCCGCTGCCCGATGCCTATGTGGTGCGTGTAGTTGGCGGCGCAGATGCCGTTTCGCCGACTCGTATCACCCAACTGGCCGAGGCCTTGAGCCGGATTGATGGTGTCGAGTCTGTGCAACTCGATTCCGTTTGGGTCAAGCGACTGGCGGCACTGGTCGATCTGGCCAGCCTATCGCTCTGGCTGCTGGCCTCGACCTTGTGCGGCGTGGTGCTGGCGGTGGTGTTCAACACGATTCGGCTGCAGGCTTACACCCAGCTGGAAGAAATCAGTGTCATGCGCTTGCTCGGCGCCACCGATGCCTACGTGTCTCGGCCCTTCTACTACCTCGGCGCCTTGCTGGGGCTGAGCGCCGGGGTGGTGGCATTGTTGCTGGTGGCGGCTGGCCTCGCCGCGATCAACCAGTCAGTTGCAGCATTGGCAAAATTATACGGATCACAATTTTCACTCAGTCCGCTGGATGTGAGGTCGTGTGCGCTGCTGCTGTTGGTGAGCGTGACGCTGGGGGTGATCGGGGCTGGGTTGTCCGTGAGACGGGCACTACGGACGGGGGATTAGCACTCCTCGTTGGAGAGTGCTAATATTTCGGCTGAAAGGCTGATCCAGCCATCGCGTCAACTTCCATCTCAGGAGAACCAATGACAGCTATGTCCGCATCGTCTGCCCTCGTGCCGGCCGGTCGCCACGCGCTGGCGCTCGGGTTCCCCGCCAGTGTCGGCAACATTGATGCCTACATTTCCACCGTTAACCGCCTGCCGATGCTCTCGGCAGAAGAAGAGTCGACCCTGGCTCGCAAACTGCGTGATGAAGGCGATTTAGCCGCCGCACAAAAGCTGGTGATGTCTCACCTTCGGTTAGTGGTTTCGATCGCGCGCGGCTACCTCGGTTATGGCCTGCCACATGCTGATCTGATCCAGGAAGGTAATGTCGGCTTGATGAAGGCCGTTAAACGCTTCGATCCCGAGCAAGGCGTGCGACTGGTGTCATATGCAATGCATTGGATCAAGGCCGAAATTCACGAATACATACTGCGTAATTGGCGCATGGTGAAGCTCGCCACCACCAAAGCGCAGCGCAAATTGTTTTTCAATCTGCGTAGCCACAAA
Organism: uncultured Bifidobacterium sp.; assembly: GCA_964655425.1. Classification (GTDB taxonomy): domain Bacteria; phylum Pseudomonadota; class Gammaproteobacteria; order Burkholderiales; family Burkholderiaceae_D; genus Pernthalerella. Next base: position 4,997 of record CAZZMV010000034.1, on the reverse strand, counting down.
ACCGGTTTGGACACCATGACGCCGGAGCAGGTCGACGATCTCGCGGCATCGCTCAACGTCAAACGCGAAGAAGTCATCGAGATGGAAACGCGCTTATCCGGACGCGATATTGCGCTAGACGCGCCCAACGAAGATGATGACGACGCGAAGTTTGCGCCGATCTCGTATTTATCTGCAGAGCATTCCGAGCCACTAAAAATGCTCGAAGCCAAGCAATACGATCGCTTGCAATCCGAAGGCTTGGAACAAGCGCTGACGAAACTCGATGCACGCTCACGCCGTATTGTGGAAGCACGCTGGCTGGCGAATGATGATGGCTCGGGAGCTACGCTGCATGAACTGGCCGAAGAGTTTGGCGTGTCGGCCGAGCGCATTCGCCAAATCGAAGCAGCGGCAATGAAGAAAATGAAAGTGGCGTTGGCGGAGTACGCCTGAGATAAGCCTAGCGGCTAGGTGGCAGTAGCTGTTTCACGTCCGCTGCTAGGCTCTGGGTTTGCCCATGCCTAACAAACAGCCGTATCCGGCCTTGGGTGTCGAATATATACGTCGCTGCGGTGTGATCGATGGTGTAACCGGCGCCGTCTTTGTTGGGGACTTTCTGGGCAAAAATCTTGAAGTCCTTCACCACCTGATCGATTTCCGCTCTACTGCCTCTTAAAGCCACAAAGCTTGGGTCAAACGCCGGCACAAAACCTGCCAAAACCTCTTGCGTGTCACGCTCCGGGTCTAAGGTGATAAACAGCACTTGCAGTTTGTCGCCATCGGCGCCGAGCTGCTGTTTCACTTGGGCTAAATCGGAAAGCGTGGTGGGGCATATATCCGGGCACTGGGTAAACCCAAAAAATAAAGCCACCACCTTGCCGCGATAATCCGCCAGCGTTCTTACCTGGCCAGTGTGATCAGTTAATTTGAAGTCACGTCCAATATCCGAGCCGGTAATGTCGGTGTTAACGAAGTTGGCTTTCGGAGTTGCATTTTTATTGTCGCAAGCCAGTAAAGTCCAGATGCAACAACACAGTATGAATAATCTGCGCATGGCTTGATGAGTCATGCGGCCATCACAGCGGGTTGGGCCGTGATCTCATTCGATTTGGCTTGAATCGCGATACGGCAATTCAGCATGGTAAGAAGTGCCACGGTGAGTGCTGCACCCGCGTTATGCAACACCGCCAGAGCCAACGGCCAGTTAAAAATCACGGTGCTGATGCCAGATAAAAACTGAAGCCCAATCAAGCCGAGCAACCAGCGCCCTACATCCGCAACCGCAGCCAACCGCATCGCCTGCCATGCAGCGAAGCCAACCACTGCGACCACCGCGATCGCAAACATGCGATGCACCCAATGCACCGCCACCAAGGCATCGAATGGCAGATACTCTCCACCTGCGGTCATGCCAAGCTGACGCCACAAAGTAAAACCGTGTTCGAAATCCATCGGTGGCATCACGGCACCCTGGCACAAAGGGAAACCACCGCAGGCGAGGGCGGCGTAATTAGTGCTCACCCATCCGCCCAGGGCGATCTGCACAAAGCAAACAACAAAGGCAAGCGGCGCCAACCAACGTAGTGAGGCAGTTGTATTCGCTGACGCGGCTGCACCGGTTGTGTCTGGTGATTGGTTTTGTCGGGTGGCGTGCCACACCAACATGGATAACAAGCCCATACCGAGCAGCAGATGAATAGTCACGATGACGGGTTGTAATTTGAGCGTGACGGTCAATGCGCCAAACGCACCTTGTACGCACACCCAGATCAGCAATGCAGCGGGTAGTGCGGGGTGGTAACGCAACAAGCCGGTGCGCTTCCACAAACGGAGGGCAATCAGTAACAGTGCAATGATGAGCACACCCACACCCATCGCCAAATAGCGATGAATCATCTCGATCCATGCTTTGACTACGGTGACGGGCCCGGTGGGTTGTGCGGCTTCTGCCGCACTAATCTCTGCGTGCGCCAAGAATGGATTCGCCTCGCCATAGCAACCTGGCCAATCCGGGCAACCGAGCCCCGAGTCGGTAAGCCGAGTAAACGCACCAAATACGATGAGATCGAAAGTGAAGAAAACCGTGACCCATGCCAGCCGGCGATAACGATCACTGCCGCGCGCGATGTAGACCAAGGCCAGTGGAATGGCTGCGAAAATCAGCGCCTTGATCGCCAGCCCGATCAACATGCCGGGTTCAACACCTTCAAACAAGATAATGGTCCAGCAACAGCGCAGCGAACAGCGCTGATAAATGAATCAGTGAAAAACGAAAAGTTTTGCGCGCTAGTGCATCTGAATACTCGCGCATTAAACGTACTGCGTAGTAGATGAAGCCGATACTCAGCACCAGTGCCACCACTAAATACAACCATGAACTCATGCCGAGTGCGTAGGGCATCAGGCAAGCCGCCATCAACAAAAATGTGTAAAGCAAAATTTGGAAACGTGTGAACTCGCTACCGTGCGTGACAGGCAACATCGGCAGCCCGGATTTTCGGTAATCTTCGGTGCGATACAAAGCCAGCGCCCAGAAGTGCGGTGGCGTCCACAAAAAAATAATCAAGAAAAGTATCAACGCTTCAGCCGATACCTCGCCGGTCATCGCAGCCCAGCCGAGTACCGGTGGCATTGCGCCGGACGCGCCACCAATCACAATATTTTGCGGGGTGAGTGGTTTTAGGATGACGGTGTAGACCACAGCGTAACCGATGAAGGTGGCAAAGGTCAGCCACATGGTCAGCGAGTTGACGAACACGTACAGCAACCACGAACCGAGCGCGCACAGTACCGCCGAAAACAGCAGCGCCTGCACATCAGATAGCTCGCCGCGGGCGGTTGGCCGCCAGGAAGTGCGGCGCATCTTGGCATCGATACTTTTTTCAACCAGACAGTTGAAGGCTGCTGCTGCTGCCGCCACCAGCCAAATACCTGCGCAAGCCAGTGCGATTCGAATCAGATCGTCGAATGAGGGCAAGCCGGGAATAGCCAGCACCATGCCGATCAATGCGCAGAACACGATCAGGTGCAGCACACGCGGCTTGCACAGCGCAAGATACTGATTCAATAGCGAGCCACTTGAGCTGCGCTCAATGGCGGTGCTACTGGCGGGTGCTTGAATCGGGTCGGACATAGTGAATGTGCAGTGCGCTTCGCGGCGAGGCTAAGCGCGGCACCACAAGGGTTGGGTGGAGCGCAAGGATTGCATGGGTGTGCAACCATGGCACGCGTCTTAAGCCTGAAATTATAGCTTTTGCGGCTAGGCATGTCCGATCGTGGCCCCAATAAAAAGTGGCTTGGCAGACCAAGGTTTTCCGCCCACCGGGCAGGCTTGCCACCCCGACCAGCCCAAGCTAGCATAGCCTAGACATGCGCCCAGTACGGTGACGCTGGTCTGGGCTTTGGATTTGCAGGAGGTCAGCGATGAATACGCTTTCCATGGCAGTTACACCGGCACCGCTGGCGCCAAAAGCCATATTTGGCCTGCTGGCAGACGGCGTGCGTGAATTGAGACTGACCCACTTTACTGGCTTGGCATATGGTCTGGTGTTCGTACTAATGGGCCAGGCAATCCTGACCATGTATGCGCAGGTGTGGCAGCTGACCATGGGACTGACCGCAAGCTTTTTCCTGATGGGGCCGTTTGTCTGCTGTGGCATCTACGACCTTTCGCGGCAGCACGCACTGGGACAACCCGTCTCACTACGCAAAAGCCTGACATCGTGGTCGAGAAACTGGCGTTCAATCGCGTTTTTTGCGGCGATCCTGACATTTCTGATGATAGTCTGGGCGCGCGTCTCGGTCGTATTGTTTGCTCTGTTTGCGACCCACGATTATGTAGATGTCAGCAGCATGCTGATGAAGATCGCGTCATCAGCCAATCTGCCTTTTTTGATGGTCTGGTCAGGGGTCGGCTTTGTATTTGCGAGCCTGGTGTTTGCGATTTCGGTGGTGTCTATGCCCATGATGCTGGACCGCGATGCAGACACGATTGAAGCGATTGCGGCCAGCGCCTTGGTGCTTTGGCAAAATCCGTTGGCAATGCTGACCTGGGCGTTACTGATTGTGCTGTTAATTGGCGCCAGTTTGCTTTTTTTCTTGCCCGCTTTAGCCGTCACCGCGCCGTTGGTCGGGCACGCTACTTGGAAGGTCTACAAGGCCTTGGTACCGCCAGCAGGCCCAGCCACACCTAACTCATGAAATCCGATCGCTATCGACTTGCCGGTCGAGGCCATGGTTAAGCTACACGGTGACTTCAAAATAGCGCTGGAATGAGTAAGCCAGCGCTGACAACAAGAATACCGTGCCCAGCATCAGGCTGATAATCACTGCAAACACCGTCAACCAACTCGTCTGGCCGGCCTCCGCCTCGGGTTCAGCTTCTGAATTGAAACGCAAATTCCAGCGCTCAGGCGGCATCAAACCATACACAATCGCGTTCAGACACACGCCTGCCAAATGAAACCCCAGTAAAGGTAACAGCCACCAGCTCATGACATCATCTAGGCCGTACTCGGCAACACGCTCGAAACCGTACACGCCTAATGCTGTGGGGATGGGCATCAACCAGGCAATGGCATCACGCGACCCATAAAGATAGAAACGGTGCAAGCCCAGTGCGCCGAACAACAAGGTAATCCACGTAGTGAGGGTTTTATTTTTCATTTCAGCGTCCAGGGCGGTCCCAGAATTTGGCGGCGCGCATCAAACGATTCAGGGTTTTCTTGATACTGGCTGCGGCTTGCAAATCAGGATTCGGCGGAAAGCGCATCATCCAGAAACCTTGCGGATCGACCAAATAAATATGGTCTTGCAATTGATGTGCTGCCTCGGGCTGCAACCACTGCGCCACCTGATCAGATTTCGCTTGCAATAGCGTTGCACCCTCGACTAACTTGCTCAACCGATCGGGCACCGCTTGGTCACCAAGCCACAACCAAACTCGCTCAACCCGATCCTGCTCAGCACCCAGACCAATGTGAATCTGTCGAGTGAGATACAGATTATTTTCGCAA
>CAZZMV010000033.1:11706-13073 GCA_964655425.1 uncultured Bifidobacterium sp. | reverse complement strand
AGCGCGATATCGAGCTGTGGAAGAACCCGAACGGTCTGACTGAAGACGAGCGTCGCCTGGTGAAACGTAACCTGGGCTTTTTCGTGACGGCCGACTCGTTGGCGGCGAATAATATTGTGCTCGGTACTTACCGCTTCATCACGGCACCCGAGTGCCGGCAGTACCTGCTGCGCCAGGCTTTCGAAGAGGCGATCCACACCCACGCTTACCAGTACATCGTCGAGTCGCTCGGCTTGGATGAGGGCGAGATCTTCAATGCCTATCACGAGGTCAAGTCGATTCGCGACAAGGATGAGTTTCTGATCCCCTTCATCGACACCCTCACCAACCCGACCTTCCAGACCGGCACGGTCGAGGCTGACCAGCAATTATTGAAGTCGCTGATCGTGTTTGCCTGCATGATGGAGGGACTGTTCTTCTACGTCGGCTTTACCCAGATCCTGGCGCTGGGCCGCCAGAACAAGATGGTGGGCGCTGCCGAGCAGTACCAGTACATCTTGCGCGATGAGTCGATGCACTGCAATTTCGGGATCGACCTGATCAACACCATCAAGCTCGAGAACCCGCATCTCTGGACTGCAGCGTTCAAGGAAGAGATTCGTGCCTTGTTTTTGAAGGCAGTCGAGTTGGAATATCGCTATGCCGAGGATACAATGCCGCGGGGTGTGCTTGGGTTGAACGCGCCCATGTTCAAGAGCTATCTGCGCTTCATTGCGAATCGTCGTGCCACGCAGATCGGTCTTGAGTCGTTGTTCGAGCAGGAAGAAAATCCATTCCCATGGATGAGCGAGATGATCGATCTGAAAAAGGAACGTAATTTCTTCGAAACCCGCGTGATCGAATACCAGACCGGCGGCGCGCTGAGCTGGGATTGATGACGTTGCTACCGGCTTTTTTTTGGTTGAAGCGGCTTGCCGCCCAGCCGAAGTAGCTGAACTGCTGCATCCCCAAGCGATGCTGCAGTTCAGCTGCTGCCGTATTCATTAGCGCAAGCGGCGTGCTCTGCTTGTTCCGATGAATAATCCGACCCGGCATGTTGCCCGGTCGGGTTTTAACCTTGTACCTGAGTGATTGCTATCACGTGAAGGAGAAAGTCATGGCAACAGCGAAGAAGAAAGCAGCAGCCAAAAAGAAACCGGCGGCCAAGAAAAAGGTCGTCGCCAAGAAAGCAGCCGCCAAGAAAAAACCTGTAGCGAAGAAGGCGGTGAAGAAAGTCACCAAGAAAGCTGCAGTCAAGAAAGTAGCGAAAAAAGCGGCCAAGAAGTCCACCGCGAAAAAAGCGACCAAGAAGGTTGCCAAGAAAGTCGCGAAGAAAGTCGCCAAAAAAGCGACCAAGAAACCCGTAGCAAAGAAAGCGGCCAAAAAAG
>CAZZMV010000033.1:8618-11606 GCA_964655425.1 uncultured Bifidobacterium sp. | reverse complement strand
GCCAAAAAAGCGACCAAGAAACCCGTAGCAAAGAAAGCGGCCAAAAAAGTCGCCAAGAAAGTAGCGAAGAAGGCAGTCGCGAAGAAACCAGCAGCCAAGAAGAAAGTCGTTGCCAAGAAGGTTGTCAAGAAAACTGCGAAGAAGCCAGTCGCCAAGAAGGCGGTAGCGAAGAAGGCAGCGCCGAAGAAAGCGGCACCGAAGGCAGCACCAAAGAAAGCCGCGCCGAAAAAGCCGGCAGCGGTCGCCAAGCCTGCGGCAGCACCCGCGCCAGCACCGGCCGCGGCACCAGCACCTGCACCCGCTGCACCTGCCACGACGGTACTCAGCCCGGCGGCGGCATGGCCGTTTCCAACCGGCCTGCGTCCTTAAGCGCTGCGGCTCGGAGCCCATGCGGGCGCGAGCAAAAAATACCGCTGCTGGCTCACGGGCTGCAGCGGTTTTTTTTCGGCAGCCGGTGCGTCAAGTGGCCGGCGAATACCGCGTCCCAATTCAATGAATTGGTCGCGGCATACTGGTTGGGTCATCGACTTGCCAAGACCATCGGCGTAAAAGGATCAAGGTGCTTGTTTCGATCTTCAATCTGATCATCGATACCATCGCAACCATCGTTGCGGGGTTGATGCTGTTTCGCTTCTGGATGCAAGTGGTGCGCGTGCGCCCGCCGTTTTCGCTCGGGCAGTTTATTTTTCGACTGACTGATTGGCTGGTGTTGCCGTTGCGACGCGCGCTACCGGGTGTCGGCGGACAAGACTGGGCCAGCCTGATCGGCGCGTGTCTGGTGATGCTGGGTGGGATGGCATTGCAACTTGGCGTACGCTCGGCGTTTGCTCTCGAGCCATGGCTGCTGTTGTCGCTGCTGTCACTGGTGCACTTGATCGCCTATGGTTTGATCGGCTTGATCATTCTCGAGGTGATTCTGAGCTGGGTGAATCCCTACGCACCGATTGCGCCGACTGTGCGCGCGCTGACCGACCCCGTACTGCAACCATTTCGCCGACTGTTACCGGCGATTTCGGGTATCGACCTGTCGCCGATACTGGCATTCCTCGCGTTGCGGATACTAGTTTTTGTGGTTGAGAATCTTGTCTACGCCATCTATTGACGCCCGCTGAAACCCACCGCGAGCGGTGTTGGGGTACCCTCGCTGTGCGATGTCTGGTTGCGAATCAGAAGCGGTAACCAAATACTTGCTCGAACCGCGCTTCGATCTCATCTACAGTGGGCGCGTGATTTTGTCCACCCTGACTTTCGATTTTGATCGCGCCCATCAGCGAAGCCAGCCGGCCGATAGTCATCCAATCCATGTCGCGCGTCAGACCGAACAGCATGCCAGCACGGAAGGCATCGCCGCAACCGGTCGGGTCGATCACTTTGTCAGTTTTAACCACCGGGATGTCGTAGCGGGTATCAGCAGTAAAAATTTCCGCGCCTTGCTCCCCACGCGTGACCACCAATGCCGAGACACGCTCGGCAATCTCGGGCAAGGTCAGACCCGTACGCTCGGTCAGTAATTCGGCTTCATAGTCATTCACTGCGACATAGGTGGCCAGCTCGATGAACTGCTTTAACTCTTCACCGCTGAACATCGGCAGGCCCTGGCCCGGATCAAAGATGAAGGGAATACCATGCGATGCGCAATCATGCGCATGCTCGATCATGCCGTCGCGTCCGTCCGGCGCAATAATCGCCAGCTTCACGCTACCCGCGTCTTTCACTTTGTTGTGATGCGAGTTGGACATCGCGCCCGGATGAAACGCCGTGATCTGATTATTGGCTTCATCGGTGGTGATGAAAGCTTGCGCCGTATATGCATCGTCATATGAGCGAATACAGCGCGTGCTGATACCGAGTTTGTTGAGGCGATCAACATACGGCGCACCGTCTTGACCCAGCGTAGCCATGATCAGCGGCTCGCCATTCAACAGCTTCAGGTTGTACGCAATATTGCCGGCACAACCCCCATATTCGCGACGAATGCCGGGCACCAGAAATGCGACATTGATTTTATGAAGTTGATCGGCCAGCAGCGCTTCGGAGAAGCGGCCGTGGAACGACATGATGGTGTCAAACGCGAGCGAGCCGCAAATCAGCGAAGTCATGGACCAGGTCTCAAGGATAGAAAATATTGACGGCAAAGCCTGCCGGTGGCTCGCCTGTCAGCACCAGTGGCAGACGAATTTCACGCTCCGAACGCGCTGGCATACCCTCTTGCAGTTCGTTCGGCGTCAGATAGCTGTCTGCCATGAACACTTTGCGCACCAGCAGCGTGCCATCGGTGTCGCGCAGAGTCAGTTCAAGCGCTGGCCAGGTCTGCGCGGTGTCTGAGGTATTTTGCAGCAGCGCGATCAGTGTCATCGGCATGCCCGCATCGCCCGCTTCGTTTGTACTACTACTTGAATCAGGCGGCGGCGCTTGTTCCAGACGGCTTGCGCTGATCGATAGTTGTTCCAGATTCAGCGGTAGCTTGATCTCGCAATGCAAACGAGCACATGCAGCACGTAGCCATTTGCCTGCCAGTGGCGAACGGGCAGCAAGTTCATGACGAAACATCCAGCCGAGCTGTGCCAGCAGAGCGATCAGCAGCAGCGGTATACCCAGCCACAGTAGCCAGCGCCATGTACGACGATGACGCTGCTGTTGCTGTGCTTCTTGTACAAAACCCGGTACTTGCTCAGTTGAGTTCGCGCCATAACTACTCGTGTCTGCTGGCCCGGGCATCGGGCTCGCGCTGGCAGCATGAGCGGATTCGTCAGCAAACTCGGTCTGGTTTGTATTCGGTGCAGGTGCCCATGGCTTGCTTTGCAGATCGGCGATCGCGCGCGACAGCGCGTCGAGTTCATCCTGCATATTGGACGCGCCAGCGGCACCCGGCACACCGCCTGACGAGCCGACATCAAACAGCGTCATCCGGTTGGAAAAATCCGTCGGCTGATCAGCCTGATGCGATTGCGGACTGGGCTCGCCGTCATACTCGAAGACAGTATCAAT
>CAZZMV010000033.1:7396-8518 GCA_964655425.1 uncultured Bifidobacterium sp. | reverse complement strand
GATTGCGCGTTGCATTGTCATGCGCCGCGCTGATTGCTTGCGGATCGATATCGATACCATCGACACGATCTGCGCCAAGCTTGCGCGCGAGGATGGCGAGAATGCCCGAGCCGCAGCCATAGTCGAGCACGCTGCAGCCCGCTTGTACATGCTGCTCAAGCCATTCCATGCATAAGCGCGTGGTCGGGTGACTACCGGTACCGAATGCCAAGCCGGGGTCGAGTTCCAGCACCAGTGCATCGGGTTCCGGGGCGGTGTGCCAGCTCGGCACCACCCAGATGTTTTGACCAATCAGCATCGGATCAAACTGCGCTTGGGTCACTCGCACCCAATCTTGTTCAGCGACGCTGCGCAGTGTGAAGCTGAGCGGTCCCAGATCATCGCAGTTGGCTTTGGCTTGATCAACCAGCGCGGTGTGGTCTGCATCCGCCGAAGTGAGTGCCACCACGCGGCTGCGTTCCCAAGCCTGTGATGCGGGCTCCATGCCGGGTTCACCGAACAATGGTTGCTCTGCCTCGGTACCCTGATCTGCGTCTTCCACTGAAACCGATAATGCACCCGCCTCGATCAACGCATCCGATACCTGTTCGGCCTGCGCGCGCGGCAACTCAATGACGATTTCGGTCCAGCTCATGCGGCCTACTTTTTATTGGCGAGCTTTTGCTCGAGGTAGTGAATATTGGTACCACCCTCGATAAAGCGCCCATCGACCATCAAATCGCGGTGTAGCGGGATGTTGGTCTGTATGCCTTCCACTACCATCTCCGACAAGGCAATCTGCATGCGCTTGATTGCTTGCTCACGCGTGATGCCGTAAGCGATGACCTTGCCAACCATCGAGTCGTAGTTAGGAGGCACGAAGTAGCCGGCATAGGCATGCGAATCCACTCGGATCCCCGGGCCACCGGGCGCGTGCCACGCGGTGATCCGGCCCGGTGAAGGTATGAACTTGAACGGGTCTTCTGCGTTGATACGACATTCAATCGCATGGCCTTTGAGAATGATGTCGCGCTGCTTGAAGCGTAGACGCTCGCCGGCCGCAATACGAATTTGCTCTTGCACCAGATCGATCCCGGTGATCATTTCCGTCACGGGATGTTCGACCTGAATACGGGTGTTCAT
>CAZZMV010000033.1:5153-7296 GCA_964655425.1 uncultured Bifidobacterium sp. | reverse complement strand
TCGCCGCGGTTCGCGATCAGGATTTTTTCAAACATGTTTCATGTAGCTTTCGGCGACGGTGAATGGGCGCTTCATTCGATGATGAACAGCGGCTGGCCAAACTCGACCGCTTGCCCGTTCTCGACCAAAATCTGACGAATCGTGCCGCTGGCGTCAGCGTCAATTTCATTGAGCAATTTCATCGCCTCGATGATGCACAGCGTATCGCCTTCCTTGACGGTGGAGCCAATGTCAACAAAGGCGGGTGCACCGGGCGCTGATGCGCGATAAAAGGTGCCGACCATAGGAGACTTGACGATATGCCCAGTCGGCGCTGCTTCCGGCGCGGCGGCCGGCGCTGCAGCCACCGGCGCGGATACCGCAGTCGGGGCTGCCATCGCAGGCGCAGCTGCCATGTGCGCGGGTGCCGATGGCATCATCATCACTTGACTGTGCGTCGCGGGCGCGCCGCTCTTGACGATGCGTACCTTGCTCTCACCTTCGGTGACTTCCAGTTCCGAGATATCGGATTCGGCCACCAAATCAATCAGGGTCTTGAGTTTTCTGAGATCCATGGTTCTGTGTGCTGAGTTGTTTTGTTTGCTGGGTTGAATGGTTTCGGTTGGCGCGCTACGCTTGGCCGAATCCGACGGGTGGTGCTACAAACGATGTAGCGCGTAATCAATCGCGTGCCGGTAGCCGTCGGCACCTAAACCGCAGATCACACCTGCGGCTAATTCAGACAAATAAGAGTGGTGGCGGAATGCTTCGCGCCGGTGAATGTTCGAGAGATGCACCTCGATGAATGGCAGGTTGACCCCTGCCAGGGCATCACGTAGTGCGATGCTGGTGTGGGTCAAGCCGCCCGGGTTGATGATCAGCGCATCGACGGCTTCACCGCGCGCCGCATGAATACGGTCGATCAACTCGCCTTCATGGTTGCTTTGAAATGCCTTGAGCTTCGCACCGGCCGCTTCTGCCTGCATCGCCGCTGCCTGCTCGATCTCGGCCAGCGTAGTTGACCCATAGACCTCGGGCTCGCGACTACCGAGCAGGTTGAGGTTGGGTCCGTTTAGCAGGAGCAGATTATTTGCCATCGAAAAAGCCGCAATTTGGCGAAGAAGACGACATTTTCCTGCAAAATGTCGCCGGATGGCAAGAAGAAACCGTCCGAAAGACTATATCGATGCCAGATCGGCGCGCACTTTTTCCATATTCAGGCGCCCCATATAGGTTTGCCGCACGCTACCGTCCGGCCCGATCAAAATCGTGAAGGGCAGCCCGCCGGATTGGTTGCCAAATTGCCGCGACAGCTCGCTACCCTCCAAGCCACCCAGCAGCAGCGGGTAGGTAATTTGGTGTTTTTCGGCGAATTCGCGGATGTTGGACGGTGAATCGATGCCGATGCCGACAACTTGAAGGTTTTTGCTGGCGAGTTCATTTTGCAATGCGACCAGTTCAGGCATCTCCGAGACGCACGGCGGACACCAGGTTGCCCAAAAATTGAGCAACAGGACCTTACCTTGCCATTCCGACATTTTGCGTTGCTTGCCGCTGCTATCTTTCATCGACACTTGCATCAGTGCCGCCACAGCGGTGTCGGCGGGCGCCGAGGGTTGCAAGCGCTTCGCCCCAAAATAAATGCCAATCGCTGTAAATAGAACGGCGATAACGACAAAAGCGGTAATTTTCTTCAAGTCTCAGGCTCCTCGGCCAGTAAAGCGCGCAACCCGGTCAAGTCGGCTCGATCGCCGAATTTACGGCTAGCGCCGCGTAAATCGTCGCGATCATACAATGAGAGGTGGACGCCCTCATGCTTCCAAAGAAAAGACAGCGTCTCGACCGATCGCTCCGGGTAACGAAAATGGCTGGACTCGGACACCTCATAGGCGATGTTCGCATTCAACAAATACACCGCTACATCTTTGCTGTTGTCCGGGAACAGTAGCAGATGAATATCCGAGTGTTCGCCCGCAGTGCCATTCAGCACCGCGCCGATCAGCCAAGGCGAGAAGTCTGCCAATTTCTCCATCCACTCGAGCGCGACCAGCCGCAGTTGCCGCAGTCGCTGCGGCTGCGAGTCCCCCAGAAACAGTGCCTGATATTCGCGTACCTGTGCTTCGACTTGGGCATTGTCGGGCAAGACATCACCGCGAATTTTTTG
>CAZZMV010000033.1:0-5053 GCA_964655425.1 uncultured Bifidobacterium sp. | reverse complement strand
GTACCTGTGCTTCGACTTGGGCATTGTCGGGCAAGACATCACCGCGAATTTTTTGATGCCCGATGATGAGTTTGGCCGCCTTGCGTTTGGCGCTGGCGTAGTCAGCGCCGTCTTCGGCAATCATGCGTGCTGCCGCTGCGGCAATCTCTGCACGCAGATGCTCAGCATCATTCGGAGTGTGGATGGCCATACATGCCTGTTATCGAGCCAAGTTGCAGCGCCGGGTAATCCGCAGAACTCACAAAATCTGCAAAGGCGCTGAATTGAACAAACTGCCGGTCGGGTAAAATCGCGTATTCCTCAAGCGCTCACGACGCGGGCTTGCATCGCGCGCTGACGCCGCAATTACGCAACACAGATTTTATATGCACATTCACATCCTCGGTATCTGCGGCACGTTCATGGGTGGCCTAGCTGTGTTGGCCAAAGAAGCCGGGTACAAGGTGACAGGCTGCGACGCCAATGTTTATCCACCGATGAGCACGCAGTTGCGTGCACAAGGTATTGAACTGATCGAAGGTTTTGGTCCGCACCAGATGAGCTTGCAGCCCGATATGTATGTGATCGGCAATGTCGTCTCGCGTGGCAACCCGCTGATGGAAGCGATCATGAATCGCGGGTTGCCGTACATCTCGGGCCCGCAGTGGATGGGTGAACATATCTTGCGTGATAAATGGGTGTTGGCGGTGGCCGGTACCCACGGTAAAACTACCACCGCATCGATGCTGGCGTGGATTTTGGAAGACGCGGGCTATCACCCCGGATTTTTGATCGGCGGCGTACCGATGAACTTTGGCATCTCTGCACGATTAGGCGGCAAGGGTGGTGATGGCGCTTCGTTTTTCGTGATTGAAGCCGATGAGTACGACACCGCGTTCTTTGATAAGCGCAGCAAGTTTGTGCATTACCGGCCGCGCACTGCGATACTCAACAATCTCGAGTATGACCATGCCGATATTTTTGCCGACCTGGCGGCCATCGAAACGCAGTTCCATCACCTGATACGCAGCATGCCATCAAGTGCGCGCTTGATCGTGAACGGCGGTGAAGCCTCATTGCGTCGCGTGATTGAACGCGGTTGCTGGAGTGAGGTTGAGTGGTTCAACACCGATCAGGGCTGGCAAATGGTCGAGCATGGCGAGGAGCGTTTCGACATCCTGCATCAAGGCGAGCGTTTGGGGGCATTGCGCTGGCCATTAAGCGGCGCACACAATCGATGGAATGCAATTGCCGCGATTGCAGCAGCACGCCATGTTGGTGTGTCACCATCGCAGGCAATCGTCTCGCTTGCTTCATTTCAAAACGTCAAGCGCCGCATGGAGACGCGGGGTGTCGTCAACGGCATTACGGTGATTGATGATTTCGCGCATCATCCGACGGCCATTGCGACCACCGTAGGCGGCTTGCGCCGCAAGCTTGGCAAAGCCCGCATTCTCGCGGTGCTGGAGCCGCGCTCGAACACCATGAAGCTTGGCACCATGAAAGATGCTTTGCCCAGCAGTTTGGCTGAAGCCGATCTGGTATTTGGCTATGGCGCCAAAGGCGACGGTAAAGATGCGCTGGGCTGGGATTTGGCCGCAGCACTGGCGCCACTAGGTGAGCGGGCGCGTGCCTTCGGTGATTTATCAGCGCTGGTGAATGCCGTGGTGACTGCTGCGCGGCCTGGTGACTCGATACTGGTGATGAGCAATGGCGGCTTTGGTGGCGTGCACCAGCAATTACTTGATGCGCTTGGCGCTGTACAGTAGTTGCGATCGCTGCTCTACCTGCACGGGTTTCGATCTTCGCCGGTATCGTTCAAGGCGCGCTGTCTGCAGCAGTATTTCGCGCAGCGCAGCGAGTCGCATCGCTTCATTTGCCCCCAACTGCCACCTTCACCGCGCGAAGCGTTTGCTTTGGTCAAGCAGCTTGTGCATGATCGGCCGGCTGATGAATTTGCGGTGATCGGCTCGTCGCTTGGCGGGTTCTACGCTACAGCGATTGCCGAGGCGACCGGTTGTCGTGCGGTACTGCTGAACCCTGCGGTCTGGCCGGCGCGTGATCTGGCCAAGTATATTGGTGAGCAAACTGCCTGGCACTCGACCGATCGTTTCTTTTTTCGGCCAGAATTCATTGATGAGTTACAGGACCTGACGGTAGCCCGCATCACCCAACCGCAACGCTACTTCCTGATTGCGGCAACCGGCGATGAATTACTCGATTGGCGTGAAATGACTGCACGTTATGCCGGCGCGAACCAGCAGGTCATTCAAGGTAGCGATCATGGCTTGTCAGATTTTGAGCAGTATCTCGATCAGGTCGTCAGCTTTTGCGAGCGATGAATAGCGAATGAATTTGTTCTTCGAAGAATCCGGCGACTTCAAGGTGGGAACCATCCTCAGCCAACAGGGCGAGGCCTACCAGGTCGAGACACCTTCGGGCAAACGCACCAAGGTACGTGCGCGCGATGTGTTGCTGCAATTCGAAACACCCTCTGCTGCCGACATGATCGCCAATGCAAACCGTCTTTCTGAGGAGATCGACGTCGCATTTCTATGGGAGGTGGCCGGTGAAGACGAGTTTGGGGTCGTTGACCTTGGCCATGAGTATTTTGGTCATGCACCCAAGCCGGATGAGGCAGCGAGTTTGCTGCTGAAGATTGCAGCGTCACCGATTTATTTTCATAAAAAAGGCAAGGGCCGTTACAAAGCCGCACCGGCTGCAACCTTACAAGCAGCATTAGCCGGTATTGAAAAGAAAAAGCAACAAGCGCTGATGCAGGCAGCGATGGTTGAACAACTCAAAGCCGGACAGTTACCCGAATCGATACGGCTCAGTGCGCGACAGCTGCTGACCAAACCTGACAAGAACAGCATCGAGTACAAAGCACTCGAAGCTGCGTGCGCCGAGCTGCAGACGTCGGCTGCACGCTTGCTGCTCAAGGTGGGCGCAATTGCATCGGCCAAGCAGCTACACCTGTCGCGGTTTTTGATCGAGCACTTCCCGCGCGGTACAGAATTTCCTGCAATTGCGCTGCCGAGTGCGCCTGAGCTACCCGTCGCCGATGTGATCGCTTTTTCGATTGATGATGTCACCACCACCGAGATTGATGATGCTTTCTCGGTAACGCAGGTGGCCGATCACACCATGCGTGTCGGCATTCATATCGCTGCGCCCGGCTTAGGGATTACTCGCGGTGACGCTGTCGACAACATCGCGCGTGACCGTATGAGTACGGTCTATATGCCGGGCGACAAAATCACCATGTTGCCTGACGGTTTGGTTGATCAGTTCACGCTCGCAGAGGGCAATGCCAGACCCGCGCTGTCTTTGTACGTGACACTTGATTCCCAAAATTTTTCGGTGCTGCATACCGAAACAGTCATCGAGTGTGTGCCGATCGCCGCCAATCTGCGTCACAACGATCTTGATGCGCAAGTCACCGAGCAAACCCTGACCGAGGGTAGTGGCGACTATCCTTACAAAACAGAGATCGGCGTGCTGTGGCAATGGGCGCAGCAGCTTGAGTCTGAGCGTATGCGCAAACGCGAGGCATTCGGACTCAAACCTGAGCAAGTGAATCGGGTTGACTTCAATTTTTATGTTGAAGACGATATGGTGACGATTACTCGTCGCAAGCGCGGTGCCCCGCTCGATAAAATCGTTGCCGAGTTGATGATTTTTGCGAATAGCAGCTGGGGCAAGCTGATGCACGAGCATGGCGTGCCAGGTATCTACCGAGCACAAGGCGGCGGTCAGGGCTGGAATTCCCGCATGCAGGTGCGCATGCAAACCCATGCAGCACCACATCAGGGCTTGGGTGTTGATCAATATGCCTGGAGCACTTCACCATTGCGTCGCTATACCGATCTCGTCAACCAATGGCAGATCATGGCTTGTTTGCGCGGCGGTGTTACCGCGCCGCTGATCGCGCCATTCAAGCCGAAAGATGCTGACTTGTTTGCGATTGTGTCCGCTTTCGACAGTGCATACGGCGCCTATGCGGACTTTCAATCCACCATGGAGCGATTCTGGTGTTTGCGTTGGCTGGCGCAGCATGAGTTAAAGCAGGTCGAGGCGGTCATGCTGAAAGATGATCTGTTGCGGCTGATGGACATACCACTACTTGTACCGCTGACGGGCGTGCGACATCCGCGCGGTACGCAAATGACCTTGGAATTGATTAGCTGGGACGAAGTTGATCTCACTGTGCAAGCACGGGTGCTGGAAGTAGCGACCACCTCGGCTGCACTGGCAGATGAAATCGCCTTGGAAGAAGCCGACGCGTTGGATGAAGAAGAGCAGGTCGCAGAGCAGCGCAATGAGCCAGACACAGCAGAGGCGATTCAAGCCGATGACGTGTCGGCAGCCGATGAAACACAAGCGACGCAGCAGAGCAACTTCACATCAACAACATCGCCAACATCGATTCCTGATGCGGGAAGTGCAGCCAACGAAAATTCATGATCACCCGCGACAACCGCTTGCTGCTGATTGGCCTCGCTGCATCCCTGGCGTTGCACGCCGTATTGCTGGCGATGCGGTTTGATCCGCCGGCACTTGATCGAGCGCGCCCCTTTGATAGCGGGCTGTCAGTGATTCTGGTCAATGCCAAGCATGATCATGCGCCGATGCAGCCGGATGCATTAGCGCAGGCTAATCTTGCGGGGGGTGGTCACGCAGACGCGGGTCGTGCGCGTTCGCCACTGCCTGATCTGGCGAGGTTCAATGATGGTGCCGAGTTGGCATCCCAACGACAGCGTGTCAGTGCGCTCGAAGCAACTCAGCAACGCTTACTTACTCAGCTGAATCAACGTCAGCCCAGTGCCTTGCCGATCGGTGAGCCGAATGAGTCGCCGCAGCCCGATACGCGTCAGGTGCGTTCTGTTGAGCAGATACAGGCATTGGCCAGACGCGAAGCCGAGATTGCACGTGACGTGGCTGACTACAACAAGCGCCCACTCAAAACGCAGCTGACGCCTTCGACACGCGAGGTCAGTCATGCGCTGTATTACACTGCGCTTCAGAAAAAAATCGAGCTGACCGGTACCTTGAATTTTCCGCAGCGCGAAGG
>CAZZMV010000032.1:0-13279 GCA_964655425.1 uncultured Bifidobacterium sp. | reverse complement strand
ATTATGCGTTAAGGTCGAGTTTCAGGCCAATAATCTCAGGCATGTCTGCGCCCGAGCGAACGGTCACCGTAGGCCGATGCCCTGCTAGCGCCGTTGGAGTGGCGAATAGGTAGGCGGGCGATCGCAGCGCTTTCAGGCGCTTCAGTGCAGCGCGGTGGTTCGCGCTGGATATGAGCGCACCAATTTCTGCCCAAGCTGTCTGCCGCCAGGAGGGGTTGGTAACCAATAAGTCATGGTAATGCCGCCTCGCTGATTCGATGTCCCCCTGTTCCAAGGCGTCGAGCAACGGCTGCCAGGGCAAAGCACGGTTTAACGGCCGACTGGACTCCCGGCCGCTTGGGTGATCGGCGAACCCCTGTCTTGATTCAATGTGATGGATGTCGATATCTGCACTCATCGCCCCCTCCGCGCAAAGCTCGCGTTATCAGGGAATGAATCGGCATCTCAGCAGAAATTGTTAGGGGCAGCTTCCAGACCCAGGCAATCCGAGTACTTTGCAAAAGCCCAATTGACAACGATCGCGTGGACGAAGAAAAAGGCCAACAGAGCGATATCCGCCAAAAGAGCTGCCCTCAGGCTGATGTCTAGCCGATTCGCTGGTGATATTGTCACTTCTCAGAGCTAATGGGCAACCTCGCTCGTCGATCAACCGCGCGAATACCTCAATCGGATGATGGGTCCGGATCGAGCCAAGCCTAATCTGACAGAAAAAGACGAATTTTGACGAAGAGTGACACCATTTCAAAACCGAAAAAACTTACACAGGACTACGCGCGCTATCCCTACCCATCGTTAAAAATTCAAGGCTGAATATGTCCCGAACTTTGTTGTGTGTCTTTTAGTGATGGTGAGCTTTAGATCAACAGTTTCTCCGAAAAAAGTCAGATGTTCTCGCTAAAAAAATCAACTAGAGCCTGCCCTACTAAATCAGGCGCTTCACGCTGCGGGAAATGCCCAATACCCTCCATCACTACCCGCTCATAACGGCCAGAGAAAAATGCCTCTTTGCCCGCAGATGTCGCTACCGGATTAACCGAATCCGCATCACCATGAATCACCAGCATAGGCGTTGTAATCATGGGTAGCGGATTCAGCTTGGCGATATCGGGCGCGTAATACGGATCACCAGGCGCATGGCCCCAACGGTGGCGGTAAGAATGTAAGGTGATATCGACCCAATCCGGGTTCTCGAACGCCACTGCGGTGTGATCGAACTCGCTTTGATCAAACCAACCGGGTGGCGACCACGTGTCCCACATAATGCGTGCAAAACCCCGAGGGTCGGCGCGTACGGTCTTCTCGCCCAACGGTGTCGCCATGAACCAGTGATACCAATAGCACCGTGCCTGCTCGAAAGCCAACGCCTGGTTCGGGTCATTGGTGCCATAGCCCACCGATACCATGGCAAGGTGTGATGCCATCCCCGGCGCTAAACCAGCCGCATTCGCCACCGCGCGTGCGCCCCAATCGTGTCCAACTAACGCAGGCCTTACGAGGCCGAGGGCGTGAACAAAATCAATCAGATCGCGCCCAAGCGCAACGAGTTCGCCACTGCGCGGCGTTGATTTTTCCAAAAACCGCGTGCCACCATACCCTCTGAGCGAGGGTGCCAGGACCCGATAACCCGCTTCAGCAAGTCGAAGCGCCACTGCAGTCCAAGTGCGCACCGAATCGGGCCACCCATGAACCAATACGACGCAGGGCGCCACAGCGCCACGTAATGGGATTGGTTGCCATTCAAAATATTCGACCGCAAGACGAGTGGTATGAATGAATTTTTGTTCAGGGGTTTGCATCAGCGTTTCAATGAATTATGAATTTTTTGTATTAACACTACTCTTCCGATCGATCGAGACAGCCAGAGGATCTCAATACAGATTGGATCAAGGTGTGAGGAATCACACGTCGCGCTTTGTTGATTATGCTAGGCCGGATCGTCGGATTAATGATTCACCAAATGAGCTGGTAGCCGGATCACCAACACCATACTGATTAACAAAATACCTGCAAACAAGATCAGGCTATTCTGCGAGTTACCCGTCAGGTCGGTAATCCACCCCACCAGCGAGGTACTCAACATTCCACCGATGTTACCAATCGAATTAATCAGCGCGAGCCCCGCAGCCGCAGCCGCACCGCTCAGAAAGGTGGGCGGCACGCTCCAGAATGCGGCCTGTGTGGTCGACGCTGCAGCCGCTGTCAAGCTGAGTATCATCATGGTGATAACAAGGCTATCAAAATGTACCCAACTCAATGCCATACCGACCGCCGTAACGAAACACGGTATCGCCGTATGCCACCGGCGCTCGCGAGAAAAATCAGCATGCGCGTTGTTCAACAATGACGCCACAATCGCGCAAAAGTAAGGGATCGCGGTTAGCCAACCAATGTGTACCGGATTGCTTACACCATGTTGTTTGATGAGCGTCGGCAGCCAAAAAATCAACACGTACACCGCGCTGACGATACAAAAATAAGCAATACTGAGTTGCCATACCAGCTCACTGCGTAAGGCGCTGAAAAATCCTGAATGGTGCTGATTACGCGCAGCCTCGTTGGCCATATCCTCATGAATAACTGCTGCTTCTTGTTCATTTAGCCAGGGCGCATCGGCAGGTCGGTTAACCAACACCCTCAGCACAATCAAGCCTAGGATGACCGAGGGGATCGTCTCGATCAAAAACAACCACTGCCAACCATGCCAGCCACCGACGTCAGCAAATAAAGCCAGAATATAGCCCGACAATGGCCCACCAATCACACTGGATAACGGCACTGCAGTCAAATAAAGTGCGAGTACCCGGCCGCGTCGCTCGGACGGAAACCAGCACGAGATGAAGTACATCGCCCCCGGGCTGAACCCGGCTTCGGCTACGCCCAATAAAAACCGCAGGATATAAAACTGCGTGGGCGTCTGGACGAACGGCATCAGCGCGCCGATCAGACCCCAAGTAATCATGATGCGCGCTATCCACGCACGTGCTCCTATGCGATGAAGCAGTGCGTTACTGGGTACCTCAAACAAAAAGTAGCCAATGAAAAATACACCGGCTCCAATGCCAAAAACGGTATTGCTGAAACCCAGATCATCCAGCATGGTGAGCTTGGCGAAACCAACATTCACCCGGTCCAGGTAAGCCGCAATCAGGCAAAGACACAGTAGCGGCAAAAAACGCAAAGTTACTTTTCGGTAAACAGAATCACGCAAGGTTTCTTGCGCATTTATTGCGCTAGTAGGATCGGAGGAATTTATATTCATCGGTTCGTCATTTTTAAAATATTGTTATTTTTTTTCATTGGTGTAGAGCGTTTACTGATAAATTCATGTGTCCGATAAAACAAGAGAATTTCATTTTTTCTCTGCTTCCATTACACTTTCGGTCTGAAATTTTTTAAGGCCTATGTAATTATGAGACCGATTTTTTTGATCGCCCTTCTCTGCCTTTTACAAAATCCCGCAGCAGCCGATTGGGTTAAATTATCTGAAACCAAACGTGGCAAACGTTTTTTCATCGAGCAGAACGAGGTCGTGGTTGAGGGCGATCGACGTACCGTAACCGAGCTGATCGATAACAAACGACCTGATCGGGATGGTGATCGATCAATCCGTGTTCTGCGTGAATATGATTGCACGGGCACTCGATACAAGGTAATCAATGCCACCTACTTCAAAGAATCAATGGGTACCGGCGAACCCTCAATGTCCGTTGAGGGCACGATGGGGTGGACGGCGATCGATCCGGAGACCCCGGCACGCGCCATTCTCGACCATGTTTGTGCCATCAAGTGACCGACAGGAGCCGGCCGGCCTGCTGGCTGCCGGCAACGCTCGCGACTTTCTTTTAGCGCGTCTTAGTCGTCACCCCGCCGGGCGCAGTCCAGTGTCTTTTGCCAAAACTTTAAACCTGAGCCACCGTACTCCTCGGGTAGCATGAGCATGCTGTAATGAACTGCTTCAAGCTCTTTCATCCGATGGAAATTCATGAGCCCACGACGCGCCATCGCCTTGTAGGCGGCACAATTTGCGCCAATCTCATCCAAGTCTGGGTCCTGCGCATGGGCGCACTCATGAAAATATACAAAATCCCAGGTGGCTGGAGCGCCTTTGGCATTTCTTTTATGAGCCTGAGCGTCGAGGATAATGGTCGGCCAACCATTTGCATCAAGCCGCATGATGGCCACCGCGCGACCTAACTCGGGATGACGGTCTTCAGTTTTTTGGTAGTGATTCCAGATTTCTGTAGCAATACCGTTCTTGCCGTCTTGGGAAACTTGGCACTGCACTTCTTCACCATTAGAGAGGGTGAATGCGTGGGCCGAGCTTGTCGTAATCATTGCAACGCAGATCGATCGGCGCAATAAAAACCCGATCGACTTTTTGCTGTCGAATGATATTTTGTTATCCGAGAAAAGCATCACACGATTATAAGAGATGAACTTCGCAAGCGAACAAAAAAAGAGCCCACCAAAATCGGCAGGCTCTTTAATCTTTCGGAGACGACTACTTATTATTTACCCAGCTTGAACACCATCACAGTGCCGCCTTGCGGCACCAAGGTGACCTGCGAATCAAGTGCATCGATACCTGACTGCATACGTTGCGCATCGATACCCCAGCCCGCTTGCACAGCGATGTACTGCTCGCCATCGATTTCAAACGATGACGGCACCGCAGTGACACCCGAAGGCATGTTGTACTGCCACAATACCTTGCCGGTTTTTGCATCAAATGCTCTGAACACTTTATCGTTGGTGCCGCCGGTGAAGATCAAGTTACCACCAGTGGTGAGCAGTGGTGACCAGATTGGGCGATCAAACTTGTGTACCCATGCCAGTTTGCCGGTGTTCAAATCCCAAGCCTGAAGCTCGCCAATCGTGGCTGGCTTTTTGCCATCCTTGTAGCGCAAGCTACCGAGTACGCCGTCAATTGGGTAGCCGATATAGAGGTCACCTTTTTTGTAGGTGATCTCGTCTGCCTTCGGCAATTCAGAGCACAGGTTGTTGTTAGCAGGGATGTAGAACAGCTTAGTCTTAGGGTTCCATGCCTCTGGTGGCCAGTCTTTTCCACCCCACAACGACGGGCAGAAGTTCACTGCTTTACCCATGCCAGGCGTACGCTCTGCGCTGTAGCTTGGGCGGCCAGTCTTGCTGTCAATGCTGGTAAAGACGTCGTTATGAACGTACGGAACTGCGTTCACAAAATCAATCTTGCCGCTCTGCTGACGGTCTAGCATCCACAGGTAACCATTACGGCCAGCGTGGATAGCGCCGTTAACTTTGCGTCCTTTGACTTCGGTGTTCACCAAAACCGGTGCGCTAACCTCATCCCAGTCCCATGCATCATTGTGGTGATACTGGTGGTGACCTTTGATCTCACCGTTATCCACATTCAGAGCAACCACCGAGGTGCTATACAGGTTGTCGCCCTTACGGCCTTCGGTAGGCCATGGTGCAGGGTTACCGGTGCCCCAGTAAGCAATATTGTTCTTTGCGTCGTAGGTACCCGTGATCCAGACGCTTGCGCCACCTTGTTTATGGGTGTCGCCAGGCCATGTGTCGCCACCCGGTGTGCCAGGCGCGGCAGTCATGAAGGTGCGCCATGCTTCTTTACCGGTATCTGCATCGAAGGCTGCGACAAAACCACGAATGCCAGTTTCACCGCCCGACGAGCCGACCAGGATTTTGCCTTTTGCAGCCAGCGGGGCCAGGGTGATGTAGGAAAGGGCTTTGACATCGCCAACTTCTTTATCCCAAACCACTTTACCGGTGACGGCATCTAGTGCGATCAGGTGCGAGTCCACGGTTGCCACATATACCTTGTTGCCGTACAGAGCGACACCACGGTTGGTGTTATGGAGCATCAGCAAATCAGCGGGGATTTCTTTTTTATAGCGCCAGATTTCTTTACCGGTCTTTGCATTGAATGCGATGACCTGTGCATTTGGGGTCGTCACATACATGTAGCCATTGTTGACGATAGGCGGTGCTTGGTGACCCTCGGTCACGCCAGTCGCTGAAGACCAAGCCAAAGTGAGTTTCTTAACGTTGGCGGTGTTGATTTTGTCGAGCGGGCTGTAACCCCAACCGCTGTAGTTACCGCGGTACATCAGCCAGTTTTTTGGCTCTGGGTTCTCAAGCCGTGCGTCAGTCACTGGGGAATACGGACCCAAGTTGCTGCCTGCTTGAGCTACGACGGCAGTCGCGCCCAAGATGGCTAGTGCCAATGTTTTTAGTTTGAACTTCATTTTTGTGCCTCCTCGGTTATGTGGGCTCTAGGGGGTAAGACCAAAACTACTCTCCAGCTTTCGGCGGGAGGTTTGCTGCAATTGAGAGAAACTCTCCGTTAAGTGCTAGCGGAATAGCTCTCAGCGCGCTTGACGCGGGACCGGCGACCACTTTGGCCCCATCGAAAAGATCAAATTTGGAAGCATGGCAATAACAAGCCAGCACGTTTTCTTTCGACATCCAGGTTTTGACGTCGCAGCCTTGGTGTGTGCAGATGCTGGAATAAGCCACCACACCGGCCACCGATCTCGCACGTGTCTCTGGTGTCATTTTTTCTTCTGGCAGTCGAACCACGACCATCTTGTTCAGGCGTGATTCTTTTTTCGGTGTGCCGGTTTCTGCATCAAACGGGAAGGCGAGGATGGGCTTCATCATTTGAATGTCATCCGGGCGCAGCGGTTTGAAGTCAGCTTCCGCACCTGCATCCACCAGCAGTTGCGCCGCTGGCTGGGCCTGCGCGCCACCTGGGGTGAGTGCGATTGGGCTGACCAAACCAGTTGCCATAATGCTGATGACGCGGCGGCGGTCGGCGTTGGTAGCGCACGCCGATTCGGGTAGGGATGCCGCTTCAGTTTTGTCAAAAATCCGCTGTTTCATCGTGGCTTTACTTGTTAGCGATTAGTTAATCAGGGGCCTTTTCTTGCTTTGCCGAGGGTCTCCACCTCGGCTTCCCACTTATCTCAGGATAGTATTCGGAACTCTGAATTCAAGTCAATGGCGCACCTTGGGGTGTTGCTCAAATCTTTTTTCCCTTTAAGCCCGAACGGCGTAAAAATATTCAACTGAGGTGAGAGCGCCGAATAACTCAGCGACCTATTTGGAACTCAATCACTCAGCCGTGAATCACTCTCCGTCTATCGCAAAAGCGCCATCATCCGGCGATAGCAATTTCAAATTTGATATGCCAACTGACTTAAGCAGGTTGCTTAAGCCGTTTGCAGATCAACACTGTCACGCGCGTACAAATCCCTTAATGCCCGGTGCAGAATCTTGCCGGTTGCTGTGCGCGGCATTTGTTCATCTGAAATAAACGTCACGTTGCTGGGGCATTTGAATCCCGCCAGGCGCTCTCTGCACCAGCCGCGCAAGTCAGCTTCTGAAAGATTCTCGTTCTCATGCAGCACGACAATCGCACTCACACTTTCACCCCATTTGTCATGCGGTACACCGATCACTGCGACATCTTTAACCGCAGGGTGTGCGCCAATCACGCCCTCGACTTCGGAGGGGTAAACGTTCTCGCCGCCACTGATAATCATGTTGCTCTTGCGATCAACTAGCCAGATATAGCCATCTTCGTCTCTACGTGCCATATCGCCCACAGAGCACCAAGGGCCTTCAAATGCGAGCGACGTTTTTTCCTTGTTCTTCCAATAGCCGTCAAACACATACGGCGTGAGCGAAAATAATTCACCAACCTCGCCATCTTTCACTTCTTGGCGGTTTTCATCGAGCAGGCGGATACGTCCGCTTCCCGCCCATTCGCGGCCTACTGAACCCAGCTTGGTTAATTGCTCGTCAGGGCGTAACAAGGTGACCCAGCCAGCTTCGGTTGAGCCGTATAGCTCATATAGCTGACCATTTTTGAAGAAATCAAGAATCGCCAATTTTGTGTCACGGCGTGCGGGTGCTGATGACACCATTAATTTGCACACCGAGCTGACATCGTATTGCTGTTTAACTTGCTCGGGTAATGCGAGCAGCATGATGTAATGCGTCGGTACCAGCGACGTGAAAGTGACTTTTTCTCGCGAGAGTGTTGAGAGCAAAGCTTCGGGGTCAAAGCTTCGGCGATCATCGACCACGCAGGTGGCGCCGAGATGAATGAAAGTGCTTGCAAAGTACAGCGAATTCGCATGACACATGGGCATCACCATTAAACCCGTATCACGCTTGCTGAATTGCATCTCGGTGGCCGTCGCCAGTGCGAGTAAATAACTACCCAAGTGGTGTCGAATCGCACCTTTGGGTTTGCCAGTCGTACCCGAGGTATACATCAGAGCACACATGCTATCGGGATCAACTGCGTCGAATTCTGTACTGCCGGCAGCCGTGCTGATTAAGGTTTCGTAGCTAATCCAAGCGGGAGTAGGCGCCGCACCAATCACCACGCATCGAATAGAGGGAGATCTTGACGGTACAGATTGCGCCTCGAGTAGTTCGCAAAACTCAACACCCGCGATAATCGCTCGCACCTCTGCATCACCCAAGATGTACGCCACCTCGGGGCCGGTCAGGCGGAAGTTAATCGGTACTGCTACCAGACCCACCCGCGCAAGCGCTACATAGATTTCCACCCACTCGACACAGTTGTACGCCAACACCGCGACCCGATCGCCGGCGTGTAGCCCCAGCTCCAGTAGGCCTTCGGCCAGTTGCTGTACGCGTTGGTTTAATTCCGCGAACGTCATGGCGCGGCGCGAATCCCGAGCGGCCAGTTTGTTCGGTGTCAGCGCGGCGTGCGTCGCCACAGCGTCAGATAGGGTAGGTAGTCGGTTCATAAATCAAAATCGATGAGCGAATAACGCCTCATTCAATGGCTAAATCCTTGCCAATTCAAGCCAGCCAAGCAATTTTACTAGCTCTGAATACTGAATACAGAGTACAATCATAGTACACTTTATCGCGGGTGCCAACGGTTTATTTGTTGCTGCTTGGGGCTGGGTATCCGGGCATTAATGGCCCTTAATTCGGCGCTTCCACAGGTTGACACCCAGTAGGGTTTTCTAATTGCTAACTGGTCGGAACAAGAATGAGCTCAGCACCCGAAATCCATGATCAATCAGTCGCCGCCCTGATCGCCCGCTACTTGAAAAGCCAAGACATCAAACGTGTCTATGGCTTGTGCGGTGGCCACATCATGCCGATCTGGATGCGGCTGAATGCCGAGGGCATCAAAATCATTGATGTTCGAGATGAGCGCGCCGCTGTTTATATGGCGCATGCTGAAGCAGAGTTGGGTGGTGGCTTGGGCGTGGCGCTGGTGACTGCTGGTCCCGGCGTCACCAATGCCATGACCGGTATCGCATATTCGCATGTCGCGCGGAGCTCGGTATTGGTGTTATCTGGTACGCCGCCTGTGCCACAGGGTAACCGCGGTGCGCTACAAGATATTGTGCACACAGATTTAGTTCGTAGCATCACGCGCTATGCGCGCACTGTCATTCATGCCGATTTGGCCTTGCAAGAGCTGGACGAAGCGGTATGTCGCTCATTGGGGCAAGGCGGCGAACCAGGGCCGACCTATCTTGATTTCCCGGTGGATGTATTACGACAGCGTGCCAGCCCTGCGGTTGAGTTGGCAGAGCGCTTTGTAGCGCGAACTTTTAAATCGATCACGCCCGATATCAGCGCAGTGCAAGCGGCAGTTGAATTGCTGTGGTCAGCAAAACGGCCATTAGTCATTTCTGGTCGTGGTGCAAAACTTTCATCGGCTGTATTAACTGAGCTACTGACCCGTACTGGCGCGGCCTATCTGGACACCGGTGAGAGCAAAGGATTAGTGCCTGACGATCATCCGAGTGTGGTGGCTGCGATGCGCGGCGTGGTGATGAAACAAGCCGATGTGGTATTGACTCTCGGGCGACGGCTTGATTTTCAATTAGCGTACGGCTCCCCTGCGGTATTTGGTGATGCCAAATTCATTCGTATTGCCGATTGTGCCGCCGAGTTACGCGATAACCGGCGGGGTGAGGTAGAGATATTAGCCAGCTGCGATCTCACGCTGCACGCCATGCTTGATTTGGCTGGTGAACGTGTTGCTGCAGCAGATAAGGCTTGGCTGCATAACCTGCGTCAGCAACATGAAGATCGCTCGAAAAAATTAGCGCTGGGTATGCAAAATGCGCCTGCGGGCAGCGACGGTTTAATGCACCCGAACCGAATACTCTCGGCACTGCGCGATGTGGTCGATGAAAATTCAATTTTCATTGCCGACGGTGGTGACTTTCTGAGCTTTGCGCGGGTTGGGCTACCGGCAAGCACTTACCTTGATCCCGGCTCACTCGGTTGCATCGGGGTCGGCACACCTCTAGGCGTGGCGGCAAGTCTGGTATGCCCGGAAAAAACCGTGGTGGTTGCCACGGGTGATGGCTCGTTTGGGTTCAATGCCATGGAGCTGGACACCGCAGTCAGGCACAATGCGCCAGTGCTAGTCGTAATTGCAAATAACGGTGCTTGGGCGATTGAAGTGCGCGACCAGATCGAGAGTTATGGCACGGTAGTTGGAACGCAACTCCGATTTTCCGACTACGCAGCAATGGCCAAGGGTCTGGGCTTGTATGCTGAGCGTGTTGAACGCGCAGAAGATCTGCCCGGTGCGATTGCTCGCGCCATGGCAAACCGGCCTGCCCTACTCGACGTGCTGGTTACTCCCGAGGCAGTATCATCCGACGCAAAATCCGGTTTGGCTTGGGTACCTGATCTGCAAGCACTCGGCACTTGGGACGAGGCTGAGCGTCAATGGCGCAACGGTGAGTCAAGCCAAC
The DNA here is from genome assembly GCA_964655425.1 of uncultured Bifidobacterium sp. Lineage (GTDB taxonomy): Bacteria > Pseudomonadota > Gammaproteobacteria > Burkholderiales > Burkholderiaceae_D > Pernthalerella. Next base: position 2,507 of record CAZZMV010000032.1, on the reverse strand, counting down.
GTTAATACAATGAGCGAGTTTAGCTCGTCGGTAGTAGTTTTTCATGATCGAAGTGTTTTCAATAGGGCGCTAATAAGCCAATGAAGATTCTTGAATCCCAACCCAAACTGGTTGAACAAGTCCACAAAGCGATTCTTAGCGAAATCGCGGAGGGCAAACTCAAAGCAGGTTCGCGCATCATTCAAGAGCAGATCGCGCAGGAACTGGGTGTCTCGCGACAACCGGTACAGCAATCGCTTGTACTACTCAAAAACCAAGGCGTGCTGATCGATGCGCCAGGACGCGGCTTGCAAGTGGCGCCATTAAATCTTGACCTTATTCGACAAATGTACGAAGTGCGTGCCGTGATCGAGGGGCTGGTATTTCGCAAAGCCGCTGAAAATTTTTCAGACAGCGCAAAAAAGCGTGCAGACAGATTACTTGCTGCGGGCCGGCAAGCCGTCATCAAAGCATCGGTGCGTGATTTAATCAGCGCTGATATGGCCTTCCACTCATTTTTCTACGATCTGGCCGATAACCCGATCATTACGCAGTCGATGGAAACGCAGTGGGTCAATACCCAGCGTGTCATGGGTTCCGTGCTGCTATCCGCTGACAAGCCGCGAGACATATGGGATGAGCACGAGGTGATGTTGGGGCTGGTGGCAAAGGGTGAAGCTGCAAAAGCTGAACGCCTTGCGCGCACCCACATCGAAGAAGCCGCTAATTTCATGCTCGAACGTCTGTCTGAACAGATCGCAGAGGATGCGAGCTAAGCCCTGCTACGAATACGCGCCCCCAACAACCATGTTTAATTGTCGAATAGATAATTCATCTCCCCTCTTAAGCGACTGCAGACGCATTCGAGAGAATCTTTTTCATCTCGAGCTGCCTTGATCGCAAATTACTCATAAATCACTGGCTTGACAGGCATCCCTTGCCGCCCCTAGACTTCGAACTCCGAATTCAGAATTCGATTAGAGAATATCAAAGGCCGCCCTATGGATAGCGCAGCACAGGTTTATCGCAAAGTCGCGTGGCGCTTGGTGCCGTTTCTGGGCATTTGCTACCTGGCGGCTTATCTCGATCGCGTAAATGTCGGCTTTGCCAAGCTGCAGATGCTCGGTGATTTGTCGTTTAGCAATACGGTGTACGGCATCGGCGCCGGCATTTTCTTTCTTGGTTATGTGATCTTCGAAGTACCGAGCAACATCCTGATGCATAAAATCGGCGCCAAGGTCTGGATCGCGCGCATCATGATTAGCTGGGGTCTGATTGGTGCTGCGATGGCATTTGTTGAGACACCGACCCAGTTTTATATTCTGCGTTTTCTGTTGGGCGTGGCCGAGGCAGGCTTTATTCCCGGTGTGCTGCTCTACCTCACGTATTGGTTTCCGGCAGCATGGCGTGGCCGAATCATTGCGCTATTTCTAGCAGCAATCCCCTTCTCCAACATCATTGGTGGCCCATTGTCGGGCTGGATACTATCGAGCTTGAATGACGTGCATGGGCTGCGTGGCTGGCAGTGGTTGTTTATCGTCGAGACTATTCCTTCGATTTTGCTTGGCTTTGTCGTGTTGATGTTTTTGGATAATCGCGTCGACGATGCACGCTGGCTAACCGACGAAGAAAAAGCGCAAATAAAACAGGATATCGACGCTGAAGCCGAGCAATCGAACGAGCACGTCAGCGCCATCGATGCGCTTAAAAGTGTCCGCGTTTGGCTATTGGGCGTTGCGTATTTCTGTATTGCTAGCTCGATTTATATCACCAGCTTCTGGATGCCGACACTGATTAAACAGCAAGGCATTAATGATCCATTACAGATCGGTTGGCTCACCGCGATTCCCTACACCGTTGCGATTGTCGCGATGGTGCTGGCCAACATCAGCGCGGACCGCCGCGCAGAGCGTCGTTGGCACACTGCGATCCCGTGTTTTATTGCGGCGATTGGCCTGGCGTTGAGTGGTACCCCGGGACTCGGCTTTGGCGCCGCCATGTTCGGCTTGGTACTCGCGGCCGCCGGTGCCTCCACCACCCAAGCCTGCTTCTGGAGCCTGCCGCCGATGTTCCTAACTGGCGCCGCCGCTGCAGCCGGTATTGCATTGGTTAACTCGCTAGGCAATATCGCGGGCATGGCGAGTACCGCGTTGGTGGGTTGGTTGACTGATTTAACCGGTAGCCCCAACAGCGCCTTGTATTTATTTGCAGGCTTTGCGGTGATTGGTGCGCTGATGGTGCTGCGGCTACCGGCGCAAATCGTCAACCGATAGTATCCAGGTGCCATATCAGCAATCGGGTAAGTAAATTAATCAGCAAAAACTCGAATAAGCAAACAAGCGAGAAAGTAAGCAATCAAGATAAATCTTTGCAGTACTGTTGTCTCCCACAGGTTAATATCGATCTGGTGTTAACACCGCTAATGTAGTCATGGATGATCTGGTCATCAATTGGCGGCTCACAGATCCGTAAGCAGTGCTCCGGCTGTTTACGGTAGGCATTCAGTCAGTTCACCTTGTGTTGGGTTT
>CAZZMV010000031.1:9954-13797 GCA_964655425.1 uncultured Bifidobacterium sp. | reverse complement strand
GTGTCGTACCATGGCATGATTTAGCCGCTGACACAGATTGATCACTAGCTCTGGAGTTCCCCATGATTCTGAATGAAGATCTTGATTGGTCCCAGGTTGGAGCGATTGTTGAAGGAAAAGAGCCCATCAGAAAAGCCTTTCGTGAGCAATATGCTCAGCGGGTTTTGCTGAATCTGGGTTTTGAGCTCTACAAATTTAATGACGTTCCGTTCTTGACCAACAGGGAAGGAAAGCTCAGCTCATGGTGGCAGCCTTACCGGCCATTCAAGCACGATCCGGGTTATCTTCAAAAGGTGCAAACCGCAAATTTTTTAGGCAGGGGCGATCCTAACTTCAGCATCATGGAATACGCGCGGGTGACCTCGGCGATCAAGGAAAATTGGAACAGCCTCGAATATTTACTGGTGATTGCGTTGGGCAAACCGATGTATGCCTGGTTTGGTGGCTACTCGAGTATGGAGCGCTTGGAGGACGGCCAAACGAGCAAACGAAACTTCTCTTCAAAAGATGAAAAGCGAGGCGGTGGTGCTCAAGGGTGGACGGACGACAGTAAAACCAAACGTGACCCTGCCAGGCTGCCCGGCGGTGCGACACAGCTCTATATTCCGAATATTGAACCCCATCATATTGCTGTTTGGCGGATCGAAGACCTCAGAAAATCAGCCAGGGCAATATAAAGATGCAGTCTTCCGCGATTCATTCTGTCAAACAAATACGCACGCTGCTTTCGCTCGTTCTGTTTGTTATCAGCCCTACTGCATTCGCTGATTGGCTGCATTTCTCAACCACGGACGAAGGCGACAAGCATTATGTTAATGTGGCCTCGATGCAAACCAACAATCATCTTGTTAACCTTCATTTTTTAACCAATTTTTCAAAGATTGAAAGTAAAGGACTGCGCTCCCATCGAATGCATCAAGAATTCAACTGCTCGAACCAGCAAATGCGGACATTATCTTTGAGCGGCCATTCAGAGCACTTCGGGGGCGGGCAAGTTTTGCATCGCCAAGAGACTGGTACTGCATGGGTAGACGTGCCCGTTGATACCGTGTTGTACGAGCAGTTTTTAATCGCCTGCCGCTGATGAACGCTGCGCAGGCCTGTTAAGGGCAGATAGAAAATACTTTATGGACACCAAAGTACTCAAGGCCTTGCAGTGGAAAGTATTCGAAAACGTCGCAGCTGCGCAGCTTGTGCCACTGATGCGTATCGGCGATGAGCTAAATTTATTCACGACCCTTGCCGAGACTGGGCCTTGCGACAATAAACAGTTTGCCGAGGTCGCCGGTATTCATCCGCGTTATAGCCTGGAGTGGCTATCGGCCATGTGTGCCGCTGGGTATGCGTCTTACGATACCGAGCATGGCCATTTTTTTCTAACGGAAGAACAGGCGGCGGTGTTTGCGCATGAAGACAGCACCGCGCTGATGATTGGTGCCTATGACAGCTTGGCTGCCAGCGTGATGGATGAGCCCAAGATTCGCGAAGCATTTAAAACTGGTCAGGGCGTTGCATGGGGTGAGCATCACAATTGCTACTTCCGCGGCACGGCGCGTTTTTTCAAGCCGGTTTATAAATCGAATTTAGTCCAGCGCTGGCTGCCAAAAATACCCTCACTCACCGAGAAGTTAAGTGCAGGTGGAAGCTTTGCCGATGTCGGCTGCGGTCATGGTGTGTCGACCATGCTGATTGCCGAGCATTTTCCTGAGGCCACCGTATTCGGCTTTGATTTTCATGGCCCATCGATTGATGAAGCACGTCGCTTCGCTGCCGAAGCGGGTTTATCCAACCGCATTACGTATGAAGCGTGCAGCGCCAAAGAATATCAGGGTCAGTTTGATGTAATTGCATTTTTCGACTGCTTGCACGATATGGGCGATCCGGTTGGGGCAGCCGAGCATGCACTGAAGCAGTTAAAGCAAGACGGCATGCTGGTGATTATTGAACCGTTTGCGAACGACAAGCTTGAAGCCAATCTGAATGTGATCGGGCAGATGTTCTATTGCGCATCGACCATGGGTTGCGTACCGGCGTCGCTTGCGCAGGAAGTGGGCTTGGCGCTCGGTGCCCAGGCGGGCCCGGCGCGTTTGACGATGGTGCTGCAGCAGGCAGGCTTTAAACAGGTTGAAACAGTCGCCACCACTGCAACCAATATGGTGCTGTGCGCAACCAGATAACCCCTCGTTGACCGCGACTTGGCTAATCCAAAGCCATTGCTAATTTAATATCAACCCACTGTGCCGCCTGGCGCTGGCACCGTCATCATTGATGTCCGACACGTTACTGTCCTGACCTTCGCGACCTGGCGGTTACCCGCTACTATTTGCGCAATCGGGCGATCAAGTTTGTGATGGCCGTCACTTTCAGGAGGGGGTATGTCGCAAGGTCAATCAGGTCATCTGCGGTGGATGGTGTGCGCGGCATTATCAATTCAGCTGACCGGCGAGGTATACGCCGGTTCACGCGCTTATTGCGATTCGGTAGCAACTAACGCTCAGTCGTTTACTGAAGAAAGAAAAAAAGGGTTTACTAAAAACCAGGTTAAAGAAAACGCACGTATTGTTGCACAGCAACGCGAGCTTGATCAAACCGTGCTTGATGCGTGGTACGCAGAGATTGAGTGGGTGTTTGGTAGCGCACAAAAGCGTTACAACCCGACAGCGAGTCGGCAGCGCCGTTATGATGAATGCCTCGCCGGCGATCGCTGATTTACCCAAACTGCTGATTGTTTACGATGGGGCGTGTCCGTTTTGTAGCCGATACGTCGCCATGCTCAAGCTTCGTGAGCAATTTGACGTTGAGCTGTTAAGCGCGCGAACTGCTGACCCTAGGGTGGGTCAATTAATCTCTGCTGGCTATCAACTCGATGAGGGTATGCTGCTGCAGATGGATAACGCCATCTATGTTGGCGCTGACGCGATGCATCAACTGGCCTTAGTCTCAACGGATTCAGGCGTATTCAACCAATTGCAGCAATTGGTTTTTTCAAATAAGTGGTTATCCAGGTTGCTGTATCCGCTATTACGGTTAGGTCGCCGTTTGGTGCTTTTGTTATTGGGTATACCTTTGATAAAAGATTCAAGGACAGGCTCTTGAGGCGTTTTAGCATGATGAGGTGGTTTGGTGGGCTGTGCTTCTTGCTGGCGTGTTCAGCATGCACAACAACCAGTACAGGTGCAAACGGCGAAGCCAGTTACCGGTATAGCGCGTTTGATTTTTCTGGCAAAACCTGGGCGCTACAAAAACAACGATGTGAGGCGTTGGGTATGAAGCCCAAGCATCTGGATACCGATTGCGGGTTTTTTCTTTGTACCAGTCGGTATGTATGTATAACCAATCCCTAGGACCTGCCTCGTTGGGTGGCTTGCGGCGTTGTTGTAACTTAGAGTCCCTGACGAGGTAGGTTCTTAATCTCCGGATCAATGGTTTGAGTGGGCGGTCCGCGAGACCATTTGGTTTATGATGCGTTATCCGAAAGGGGCGGACGATGGCAACCATAAATTATCCAAACGGCGATCAGTATATTGGTGAGATACACGAGGGGGAGTACATCGGCTCCGGCACTCTGTTGTTTGCCAATGGCGACAAATACGTCGGCGAATTCAAAAATAACCGCTACCACGGCGTCGGTGTGCTGACCTATGCCGGTGGCGATCGCTACGAGGGCCAGTTCGAGTCGGGTTGCTACCACGGCCGTGGCACTTATTTTTATGCCAACGGCGACAAATACAACGGCGTCTATGAAAATGACCGACAGCACGGCCGCGGCATGTTTAACTTTGCCAATGGTGATGTGTATATCGGTGATTTTGAGGATGACAAAATTCAGGGTGAAGGCACACT
>CAZZMV010000031.1:2133-9854 GCA_964655425.1 uncultured Bifidobacterium sp. | reverse complement strand
GGCTTGCCGTCTTTGGGATTAACCTTCATTTGCGACCAGATCGCAAACGCTTGCGGCGTGAGCGTCGCCCATTTATCCAGCTCTTCTTTACTGACTGATGCCGGCGGTGGTCCGATTTTCAGCAGGGCTTGCTGAAAGTCTTTTTCGCTGGGCTTGGCAGGTAGGCGGGCAAACAGATTGCTGCGCCATAGGTTGCAGGTGGCGCTTTCACGAACTCGATCATTACGCACGCCCGGCCAGCCTTTGTTCATCTCAGCGATGATGACGTCACGTTGCTTGGCAATCTCCGTCGGGTCAACTTTGCTGTTAGTGCGCTGAGATTTATGAAGCATATGAATCTGCGCAAACAGACCGGCAAACTGAGTCATCAACTCACCGAACTGGGGTGTCGGTATGGTCAGTGGTGAGTGCACTAGCGAAATGGCAGAGCAGCGCAATGCCGCCGCTTCAATGGTCTGGTCTTCCGCGCTGGCGTTAAAGCAGGTAACGCTCAGTAGGGCTGATATCAATAGCTTGCGGTAAATTGAAAACGAGAGAATGCGCTGGTTTTTTTGCATGGCAGGTTTACAGGTTGGGTTGGACGCTGAATTGAGTAACTCAAAATATAATGACACATACAGCCTGCTGCTTCGCAACATAATCAATCAGCAATAAACGTACTCAAACACAGGAAGCATCATGACTCGTTTGGACCATGACCACCATGAAATTCGTGAAGCCATCCGCGATCTGTGTGCAGATTTCCCGGCGACGTATTTTCGTGAGATCGATGAGCAGCGCGCTTACCCGGAAGCGTTTGTTGATGCGTTGACCAAAGCGGGCTGGCTAGCGGCGCTGATACCGCAGGAATACGGTGGCTCCGGGCTGAGCTTGGTCGAGGCTTCGGTGATTATGGAAGAGATTAACCGGTGCGGCGGTAACTCGGCCGCCTGCCATGGCCAGATGTACAACATGGGTACGCTGCTGCGGCATGGCTCGGCCGAGCAAAAGGCGAATTATTTGCCCAAGATCGCGAGCGGTGAACTGCGCTTGCAGTCGATGGGGGTAACCGAGCCCACCACGGGCACCGATACCACCCGCATCAAGACCACCGCAGTGCGCAAAGGCGATCGCTATATCGTCAATGGTCAGAAGGTCTGGATCTCACGCGTGCAGCACTCCGACTTGATGATTCTGCTGGCGCGCACCACACCGCTCGCTGAGGTGACCAAAAAATCCGAAGGGATGTCGATCTTTATCGTTGATTTGCGCGAGGCGGTCGGTAAAGGGTTGGATGTGCGACCCATCCGTAATATGGTCAACCATGAAACCAACGAGTTGTTTTTTGAAAATCTGGAAATTCCCGCAGAAAACTTGATTGGCGAGGAAGGGAAAGGCTTCAAATATATTCTTGATGGCTTGAATGCCGAGCGCGCACTGATTGCTGCCGAATGTATTGGCGATGGCTACTGGTTTATCGATAAGGTGACGCGCTATGCCAATGAACGTATCGTTTTTGGCCGCCCGATCGGTCAAAACCAGGGCGTGCAATTTCCGATTGCCAAAGCGTTTGTGAATATCGAAGCAGCGAGCCTGATGCGTTACAAAGCGTGTGAATTATTTGACGCTGGCAAGCCGTGCGGCGCTGAAGCCAACATGGCCAAGATGCTCGCCGCCGATGCATCGTGGGAAGCAGCCAATGCTTGCTTGCAGTTTCATGGGGGTTTTGGTTTTGCGGCCGACTACGATGTAGAACGCAAGTTTCGAGAGACCCGGTTGTATCAAGTGGCGCCGATATCCACCAACCTCATTCTGTCATACATTGCCGAGCATATTTTAGGTTTACCTCGCTCCTTCTGACGCCTTTAATAAAATGTCGCTAGCGTAAAAATTCAAATCCAGGCGCCGGCGATCCGCTCTACAAACAGCACGACACCAATGATCAGCACAAGCTGCGACAAGCGTCGCACGACGATCGGTTCCCATGTGGTCTTGCGCAAGTAAATTAATAGTGGCACCGCGATCAGGATGGCAGCGAGCTGCCCCGCTTCGACACCCAGGTTGAAATTGAGTAGCGACCACAGCAGGCTATCGCGTGGTAAACCGATCTCGGCAAGTACCGAAGAAAACCCGAAGCCATGGACCAAGCCAAACAGGAAGCTGACGGTCCAGCGACGCGATATGGCATAGCGTGGAAACAGATTTTCGAAAGCGACATAGGCGATCGACAGCGCAATTACTGCCTCAACCAGCGCTGACGGTGGCGTAACCCACGACAATGCTGCCGCACCGAGCGTCAAGCTGTGCGCTATCGTGAACGCGGTGATGATTTTCAGCAGTGACAATAAGCTGCCACCACACAACACCAACGCCAACAAGAACAGCAAGTGATCATAGCCGGTCACAATATGTTCGATGCCCAGCAAGAAAAACCCGCTCGCGTGTTGCGGCTTGGCGCTATCGCTACTACTCAGATTGATACGCGCTTCGCGCTCTGCATTAGAAAAATTCAATGAGCGACTGCCGCCCGGCCAGGTGAGTATGGCAACCACATGATGTTTTTCACCCAGCGCATCGGGTAAGTCATCGCGAATGATCAGTTCACCTGCAGTGGCGGGGCAGTTGAAATCGAGTTGCAGCGCTTGCGGCGTACTTGATGTGCAGTTGGCGCCATCAGCTTTGACGCTCAGATGTTTGCGTATCAACTCGCCTAGCGCGATGTCATCGTTACTTGCGGTGGTTGAATTGCCTGGACTCGTTACGCTAGTGGGTGTGGTCGGTGTCAGGCGATAACTGATCTTGCTACCGTCGACTGCAATCGATGCAAACCCGGTGGCGTCCCCTGCATGCCCGAGCGCGCTGGCCGAGGTGATCAAGCACAGCCCTGCGCAGAGCAAGCGCAGCGCTGTTCTCATCGCCCTCGGTTTGCGCCACCACTCGGCGCGGTGTTGGCTGGTGGACTCGCCGCAGGTCGCTGACCGACTGCGTCGACCATCGCCACCAAATTGGTGATCTGGTACTCAGCGATGGTGACCGCTTCATTGGCACCCACCGGAAGTACATATCGGCTGTAGCCATCCGGGCTGACGGTACCCACGGCCAGGCGCAGTACCGGGTCGTTGCCTTTCAGTGGGTAGGCCATCACCAGGATGTCTGGCCGCGAGACGCCGTACTCGTCTTGCCCCGGCTTGAGCGGAATCGGTTGTTCTTTTTGAGTGCGGCTGAACATGGTGATGGCCTGTGCGATGGTACTGGCCACGCGTGGATCAGCACGATGGCTATGCGCCGCAGCGTTGGCCTCATCTTGCTGACCGTGGTAAAGCCACGCGCCGGTTTCATCACGCTCGAACCGGTGTAGCTGACCTTTACGCAAAATCTCCAGCGCACCAATCTGCTCAAGTGGTACGGGCAGTAAAAATTTTTCGGAGCGCGTCGACGACACTTCAATCTGTTGCGCACGCCGCGTTTCTTCGACACCAATGATCACGGCGAGCATAGCTACCAGACCCCACACCAAGATTAATTGCTTGCGGCGCGTGTTCATCGGCGTCTCCACCAGACCGCTACACCCAGCGCAGCGAGCAGCAGCGGCAGCAAGATCAGCGACAAGATAAAGGTGGCTTTCATCTGCGTGTTGGTCATACTAACCACCGGCAGATCATAGGTGCGTGGTTCCAATCCGATCAGGTTTTCTCGGGCAGCGAGGTAATTGACTGCATTCAGGAATAAGGCGCCATTACCCAAGATATGGAAGAACGAGTTAGTCGCGAAATCCGAATCACCCACCACAATGATGCGTGAGGGTTTGCGATCAGTGCTGATGGGTTTTTCCTCGTCGACTTTTTCGCCGCGCAGTTCTTTCATGATGATGCTGGCCGAATCCACGGTGTTTGGATTGAAGCTGGCCGCCAACGCCAACGTCAATGGGCCGTTTTTACTGGCGCCTTGTACGAAGTCGGCGCGAGCACGATCGGGCGTGGTGAAGCTCTTGCGCGAGGAGTTCACCAATGGCCGTATACGAACACCTGCTACCGGCTTGGCCGTGGGCATCAGCGCACTCACGCCGGGGTAAAACGTCAGGGGTAATTTGCTCGTCACTTCATGTCGGTTGTAATCGGTCACCGCGGGTGCAGATACATCGGCCCAGAAATGACTGGCTTCATCAATCACCAGCCCCTGATCAAGTTGTATGCCGTATTTCGCGAGCACCGGATCCAGCCCGGTTTTGACAAAAGGGTCGAGCAGGAAAAGTGCATTGTGGCCGTTGTCGAGATACTGCTCGATCGCCTTGATCTCTGGCGCAAGGTAGGGCATGGCCGGGCCAACTACCAGCAGCAGCGAGCAGCGCTCGAGATCGACATCTTTGCTCATCAGCGATACTTTTTCGACTAAATAATTCATCGCTTCGAGCGAGCCGCGTGCTTTGGCCATGCCATGGTTTTCATGCAGCACCACCTTGGTTTCCAGACCATGCGAGTGGCCGGCCGCACCCTCGGTATGGTCATGCGACTCAAGACTGAACGGATCGGGCTCACCGTGCCCTTCAGTAAAGCAGGCAAGTTGTTGCTTGCCCTGCGAAACGCGCAAGATGCCATTGGCAATATCGGTTTCAGTTGGACCGTTGACAGTCAGCTTGCGGCCCTCGCTCTCCATCAGCGCGGTACCGGGGAAATCAACACCGCGCATTTTTGCTTGCGACGGATTCAGCATCGGATCAAAAAACGAGACCGTGATTTTTTCATTCTGCGCCGCAATCTGCTCATACAGCTCGACGGTTTCACGCATGCCGCGATCGTGGAAGAAGGTGATATTCACCGGCCTATCGACCGATTTGAGCATATGAATGGTTTGTGGCGCCAGCGAGTGCTCGCGGTTTGCCGTCATATCCAGCCGGAGCGGAAATAGCGCTGCCACCCATGCAATCGCCGTAAACAGCAGCAGCATACCCAGCATCAGCAGCATCAACTCACCACGCTGACCACGCAGCAAAAGACGAACTTCCGCGCGCAATTGCCACACTGCATAAGCGCTGCAACCCAGTCCGACCACCAGCAGTGCGAGCGCGAGCGCGGATGAGCCAATAATCAGCGCACTTGCAAATGCAGAACCGGCCAATAACAGCAAGCCTGCAATCAGAATCAGTCCGTGGCGAAAAGAGGTTTCCATGCTGCGGTATCGGGATGGATTAGCGGCGTAACTGCAGATAACCCGTGTTGAGGGTGAGTGCGCAGGCAATGACGGCAAAAAAGAAAGCGATACCTTCCGAGCGCAGCAAGCCACGAATAAAGTCGGCAAAGTGCAGCGCAAATGATAGATGTGCGACCAAGTCTCTCAGTAGCAACGATGACTGAAGCGACTGCAAATGACCAACAAACCAGAAACCCAGTAACACCGGAATCGTGATTAGCGCCGCGACGATTTGGTTTTCAGTCAGCGCAGAAAAAAATTGGCCGATTGCGATACAGGTCATGCCAAGCAAGATGAAGCCCAGATAGCCGGCGATGATATTCAGCGTTTGTGGCGTGCCAAACAAGTACAGCGGCACCAGGTTGATCCAGGTTGCGGCTGTCATCAGCAGAAAGATGCTAACTGCACCCAAATATTTGCCCAGTACCACTTGCCAGGTTTGCAGTGGCAGGGTCATGAGCAATTCCATGGTGCGCGCGTTGTACTCGGCGGAGAACAGGCGCATGGTGAGGACCGGCGAAATAATCAGCAGCAGAATACCCATATTCTGCAGCGTTGAATCCATGGTGCCGATACCGGTCAGAAAAATGTTGTACGTGAAAAAATAACCGGTACCGAGCAAAAATACGGCAATCACGAAATAAGCGATCGGCGAACGAAAATAGCCGAGCATTTCCTTGATATAGATTGCACGCACGCCGTCGAGATGATTCATGCGGCCTCCTGCTGCAGATCGGTCACTACGGCGCCGCCCGCATGGCCAACATAGCCAAGGAATACATTTTCGAGCGTAGGTTGTCTGCGTTCCAACCGGTACAGCTCGCCCGCCGCCATCACCGCTCGCGCGATACGCGATTCAATACCATCCATATCCTGCACCAAGCATTCGATGCTCACTACACCGTGACGAACCGGATGTGGCCGTACGCTCAGTCCCGAGACCCCATCCACGCCACGCAGGGAATGTTCAAGCGAGTTTTGGTCACCGGTTGCATCGAGCAGCACGCTGTTACTTTGCTCGGCGCGTTGCTGCAAGCCGCTGGGGGAATCGACGGCCAATAAGCGGCCACCGTTAATGATGGCCACGCGCTGACAAATCAGCGTGACTTCCGGCAGGATATGTGTCGAGATTAGTACCGCGTGCTTGCTGCCAAAATTTCGAATCACTTCTCGGGTCTCTTGAATCTGCCCCGGGTCCAAACCCGCAGTAGGTTCGTCGAGCAGCAGCACTTTCGGCTCGCCGAGCAGCGCTTGCGCAAGGCCGACACGTTGACGGTAACCCTTGGAGAGTTTGTAGCATTCCTTTTGCGTCACTGCTTCCAAACGGCAGGCCTGAATTACGCGATCAAGCTGTTCTGCAATTTGATTGGCCGGCACATGCTTGGCGCGCGCCACAAAGCGCAGGTAGGTGGTGACGTCTAATACGTCATACAGCGGTGGCGATTCCGGCAAGTAGCCAATATTTGGCGCGGCTTGATCGCGCTGGGTGGCCATATCAAAACCGCAGACGCTCACTTTACCGGCGCTGGCCTCGGTAAAGCCCGCAATCATTCGCATCACGGTGGTCTTGCCGGCACCATTCGGCCCGAGAAAACCGACAATTTCGCCCTGTTTTACATCGAACGAAATGCCGTGAATGATCGCTTTGGAGCCGTAGCTTTTGCTGACCTGATCGAGAACTATCATTGCGGTTTGTTGCAATTTGTTGCGGGTGCTTGCGAGTTTCTGCTGCTTTGCATGCCCCGAAAAAAACCCCCCGAACTAGCGGGGGGTTTTCAGAGCAAAGAGATTACGCAGTTATGCGATCACTTGTGCCATTTGTTACCGTCTTTAGCAAACTGGGCTGCGTCATGCGCCATGAAGATTTTGCCACCTTCAAGGTCACGCATACGCTTGAGTTTGTTGAGTGAGTCGGTGTATGCCTGAATGCTGAAGTTCAAGCCCGCAGGGTAACCGTCCAGGTTTTCCTGCATCCAGATCGCATCTTGCGACAGGATGATCATCTGACCGCTCTTCAGTTTCACTTTGAGCGACTGGTGACCAATGGTGTGGCCTGGCGTCGAAATGATTTTCACAGTGCCGTCGCCGAACAGATCGTAGTCGCCGTCGATTTCATAGAAATCGTAGTCACGTGCAGATACCAGATCATTCAGAACGAACGTACCGTTGGCTGCACGGCCCTGGAACTTCTCAGGCCAGTAACCTTGATACAGCTCTTTCTTCTGGAAGACATGCACTGCTTTCGGGAACATCGCGATGTTACCGGCGTGGTCAAGGTGGCTATGGGATGTGACGACCACTTTCACGTCATCGACCTTGATCCCAACCTTTTTTAGCTGCTCGTCGATTACATCCGAGCGTGTCTGGCTGGGCTTGAGGAAGTCGCAGCTACCGGCTGCCCAGTACTTCTTGCAGTTCTCGGTGCTGTCGGAAATCGCAACGTTGTTACCTGTGTCGAATACCACGACACCTTTAGGGTGCTTCAGGATCCACATCGACACCGGAATGGTGATGTCGCGTGCGGTCGGGAAGGTAGGAATCAGGCCTTGAATATT
>CAZZMV010000031.1:0-2033 GCA_964655425.1 uncultured Bifidobacterium sp. | reverse complement strand
ATGATTCAGCTAGCGGTTCACCGGCACACGACACATGAATCCCACTGAATCAACGGTAGTGAAAGCCGAATCCCCGGGGGCCATTATTTCGCTCATGCTGGGTAGTGTGGTGTGGGGCCTTGCTTGGTGGCCGCTCAAGTATTTTGGCCAGCTTGGGTTGGATGGTCATGCGATTGCGCTGACTGCCTACACATTGCTCGGCGTGCTTTCAATACCTTTGATCTGGCGAGAAAGGTATTTTTGGTTGGGTGAGTGGCGCTTGCTGGTGCTGATCGGGGTGTTGTTCGGTCTGGCCAATTTTTTGTTTACCTGGTCGTTGATGGTGGGTTCGGTGGTGAGAAGCATGCTGTTGTTCTTCTTGCTACCCGCATGGGGCGTGATCGGCGGTTGGCTATTCCTCAGCGAGCAACTGAACTACATGAGGCTGCTCGCGGTGGCCTTGTGTCTGGCTGGTGTGTTCACTATCGTCGGGGGTTTCGCCGTCTTTGAAACACCCCTCAGCTTTGCGGACGCTGCGGCTTTCATCGCAGGCGTGGCATATACCGGCGCAGGGATCACCAACCGCGCGGCGCGCGATATTCCAATCGTCAGTCGCACTATGGTTGCCTTTGTGGGTTGTGCCGTCATCGCGCTTGTTGGCCTCACGATCCATGTGCCGGCGATACCGAATTTGTCCGCGGACAATTGGGCTTGGCTGCTTGCGTATGCTTTTTTTTGGATCCTTGGCGGTACCTTGCTCTCAACCTATGGGGTGACGCATGTGCAGGCAAGCCGCGCTGGGGTGATGCAAGTGCTGGAGTTAATCGTGGCCATGATTTCAGCTGTGCTTATTGGTAGTGAAGTGCTGAGTGTTGGTGAAATTGTCGGCGCCGTGATGATTCTTTGCGCCACGTTGATCGAAGCTTCACGAATGCAGCATTAAATTACGCCATCGCTTGCACGCTAAACATTCAACGTAAGCTTCGTCATTGTTAAGGACATGGTCCAATCTTCGTTGTTATTCTTGGCATTGCTGAAATTTTCGATTTACATCGCCTGCGCCAAATCAACACAGCGGTGGTTTGCAAGCCCGCGCTTGAAAAATCAACAAGGCAACCTCAGTCGCGTTGGCCAACTTCAATCAATATCAATTTAGCAATTAAAAACCAAGACTTTCATTTTCCGGTGACAAGCGCGCACTCGCCAACGCTTTCGAAAGATTTTTTTGTAGTCTTCACTATCATCAGATTGATTGAAAAATAGAGATTTTTTAAAATTTTGAAAAGCATCTATGGGTATTTATTTCAATATTGACAATATTGCTGCGCATGGCCCGATATGGTGCAGAGCTGTTTCTCATCAAACTTTGCGGCTCATTGCGAGCACGGCGCCGGTCGCGTGTTTGATGTGGTTTTTATTGTGCAGATAAAACATGGCTGAATTACTTGAAATCGTATGCAATTCAGGTATTCTAAAAAGCGAATCATCAGGCTGCGTTGGATTTCGGAGTGGTAGAACGTGGCTAAGTGATCTCCACTCACTGCTGTTTGGTGTGTGAAGTAGGTACTTCGGGAAATGCAAGCGGTGCACTAACACAAAGCGAAGCTGCCCCCAACTCAACTAGGAGACAAAATGAAAAAAAGTGTCGTTTCTCTCTCTCTCACCGCTTTGACGGTGGGTGCCATGCTGGCAGCTGCGCCGGCGTCGGCTGTTAATGTGAAGGTTGAAGCCTTCCAGAAAGCCGAGTCACCATGGGATATGGCGTTCCTTCCAGATGGCACCATGTTCTTCACCGAGAAGTGCGGTGGCCTGTCGGTTCGTACAGCTTCTGGCAGCGTGAACAAGCTGCTCGGCGTCGGTGGTTCCAGCGGCTATGCTAAAACCAAAGGCGACCTGTTCTGTGATGGTCAGGCTGGTGTGCTCGGCGTTGCGGTTGATCCGGACTTCAAGTCGAACAGCTACATCTACCTGATGTCCAGCTCGCGCGGCGAGAACCGCACCTATGGCGGTTACAACAACATCGTGATGCGTATGAAAGTGAATTCTTCACTGTC
>CAZZMV010000030.1:9587-14425 GCA_964655425.1 uncultured Bifidobacterium sp. | reverse complement strand
TAGCGCCTTGCTGCATTTGCTTTGAGCGCTCGGTGGTACGAATGTTGACGACCGACGGGCCGACTTTATCAACCAGGTCGGTGAAATCGGGTAGCACAGCCGCCTGCGCCGTACCAGCATTACCGAAGCCAATGCCCAACGGCGCCAGCACGGCGGTGAGTGCGATCAAAATCGCTGCCGAAACAAAATGGCGAGTCTGTTGCGAAATATTCATGGGCCTAATTTGGTGGGGGTTTGGGCAAAATCAATAGTCTGATGGCATGCTTTCCATGGCGCCATCAGGGATAAGGCGAGGATGTTAAGGCAAAAGCGTTAACGGCGCATGGTGTCACCCGCCGTAATGGATTCGGGCACAAGGAGTTTGTTGAATTGACAAGCCTGCCAACTGCAAAACGGGCCTAACCGGGGCAAATCGCTTGAGTAGCCAAGCTTGAATAACCCATCGGCTCTGCGGGACCTGACCTGGTTGGTCCTTTGAAAAATCTGAAGTTGCCCACTAGTGGTCCAATTTTCTTGCAACCGATCTCACCAGATTAAGCGCCAGGTTGGCTTGATCGGATTGGTCACGCAAGGCGTCGCCGATCAGGTGGTACACATCCCATCGCCAAAGAGCTTCACCCGTGATCAGATTGGGCAAAAGCGACTTGGCTTGATCCACCGGTAGTTCGCTGTCGACCAGCGCAGATATCTGCTCCGCAGCACTGCCGCTGCCATCCCCGCCTGCCGCCATACCTCCAGCCCTTCATACGCTTGTTGTTCGAATTGAGTGTTTCGGCGTGATTGCCGCATCTCACCAACGCTTGTCTGTCGCCGTATCGAGCAGCGGACGCAGGCGATCGGCGATGGCTTCACGCGCACGAAAAATTCGGCTTCGCACGGTACCGATCGGGCAGCCCATGGTCTCGGCGATTTCATCGTAGCTCATACCCTCCAACTCTCTAAGCGTAATTGCAATACGCAGCTCTTCAGGCAGCGCTTCCATGGCGACGTTGACCGTCTCGGCAATCTGTTTGGTAGCAAGCATGGACTCAGGCGTGTTGATATCCCTCAGATGCTCTCCGTCATCAAAAGTTTCCGCTTCTTCAGCATCGGCTTCGGTCGAGGTAGGCGCACGCCGCCCTTGTGTCACTAAATAGTTTTTGGCGGTGTTGATACCGATGCGGTAAAGCCAGGTATAAAACGCCGAATCACCCCGAAATTGCGGTAAAGCGCGGTACGCTTTGATGAAAGCCTCTTGCACCACATCCTCGGCCTCGGCCTGATCACGCACCAGCCGCGATACCAGTCGCATCAGCTTGCGCTGGTATTTGCTGACCAGTAGCTCGAAGGCTTTCTTGTCACCTTGCTGCACGCGATCAACGAGTAGCTGATCAATATCGCGTTCTGTCGTCAATCCCCATGCCCTCAACTGAGTGCGACATGCGGGCGAAGTTTTGGCGCTAGCGCGCCTTGATGACGCTGGTGATGACCGGCGCCTGAGGTTTATTAGCAGTGGCCTTGCGGCGGACCACACTCAGCTGCGTGTTGATACCGACCGCGCGAGGTTGCCTGAGTTGCTTTGGGCTTGTTATTTTTCCTAGGCGCTTCGCTCTCGGTCGCTAGTATTGCGTGAGACCAGCTCAACTCACCCAAGGCGAAACATCGGTACGCAGCGCATCATGACGGCCATGCTTGGCAGCGATCCAGCGACAGGCGACTGATAACGAACGAAATTCATCATCACTCAAACTGTCGGGCAGCAGTACCAGCGTCGTGATTCGACCCGACACCGATTGCAAGCGCAGTACCATCAACGATGACCAAAGCGTCGAGCCTGGGCATAGTCGAACCACCTCGCCTGGAGCATTGGATCGTGTTGGCGATCCGGCTCCGGCGTTGATGCAAGTCTCTACCAAATGGATCTGCCCGAGTCCAGTTACGTCAATGCGCAGGGCTGTTTGCCGTCGAAAAGCTGCAGCAACCAGCGCGAATGACGCGATGGCGCAAACGGCACCAAGTAGCGCATTTACTGAAAAGAGGAAATGATTTATGCCGGCTGTGCGTAACAGCACAATCGACGTAATGAAAAGCACAGCCGCCATTAAACAGTACGCCAACTGCAACAGGCGCGAGGGCACGATCTGCGCTGATAGAGCGATCGACATAAAGTCGCTGAGCGATCGATGATCTGATTACACTCGGTACGGTAGCAATACAATCTAAGATGGCAAGCGCGCCGTCTAAGTCAAGCTTTGGCGAAGATCAGAGTGCCGTTGGTGCCACCAAACCCGAATGAATTCTTTACGGCGATCTGAATCGACATATCTCGGGCGGTATTGGCGCAGTAATCAAGATCGCAGTCAGGGTCTTGATTGAAAATATTGATAGTCGGTGGCGACTTCTGATGATGAACGGCGAGTACGGTAAAGACTGACTCCAGACCACCTGCACCACCAAGCAAATGACCGGTCATGGATTTGGTGGAGTTGACCACCACTTTGTGCGCGTGATCACCCAGCGCGCGTTTGATCGCAACGGTTTCGGCGACGTCACCCAACGGTGTTGAAGTACCATGCGCGTTGACATAGTCCACCTGATCCGGGTTGATGCCGGCATTGCGCATCGCAGATACCATGCAGCGGCGTGCCCCGTCGCCATCTTCAAGCGGCGCTGTCATGTGATGTGCGTCTGCGCTCATACCAAACCCAAGCAGTTCTGCGTAAATTTTGGCGCCGCGCGCCTTCGCGTGTTCGTATTCTTCCAACACCATCACGCCAGCACCTTCGCCCAACACGAAGCCGTCACGGTCTTTATCCCATGGCCGCGACGCAGTCGCAGGATCATCATTACGCGATGACAAAGCGCGCGCCGCTGCAAAACCACCGATACCCAGTGGCGACACAGTGGACTCGGCACCGCCGGCGATCATGACATCGGCATCGCCATACTCGATCAAACGACCCGCTTCGCCGATGCAGTGCAGGCCGGTGGTGCATGCGGTGACGATCGCCAGGTTCGGACCTTTCAGGCCGTACTTGATCGAGAGATGCCCGGAGATCATGTTGATGATGGACGCCGGTACAAAGAACGGACTGATACGGCGGGGCCCACGTTTTTCATATTCACCGTGGGTTTCTTCGATCATGGGTAAACCACCAATACCCGAGCCCACCATCACACCGATACGTTCGGCATTCGCATCGGTTATTGCCAAGCCGCTGTCCTGCATGGCTTGCATACCCGCTGCCAGCCCGTAGTGGATGAATGTATCCATGTGCCGCGCTTCTTTGGCAGGGATATAGTCTTCGACTTGAAAATCCTTCACCTCACCGGCGAAAGTGGTCGAGAACGCGCTGATGTCAAACTTGGTGACCGTGGCAATGCCGGACTGTCCGGACAGCAGTGCTTCCCAAGCAGATGAGATGGTGTTGCCAACGGGGGATATACATCCCAATCCCGTCACAACGACACGACGTCGAGGGGGGCGAGTCAAACAGTACTCCTGGAGATCGGATTCGGCAGTGCGCGGAGAAGCTTAGGCCTTGACGTGCGCCTTCGCGTAATCGATGGCTTGCTGCACAGTAGTTATTTTTTCTGCTTGTTCGTCAGGGATTTCCATTTCGAACTCGTCTTCGAGTGCCATCACGAGCTCAACAGTGTCAAGCGAATCGGCACCAAGATCGTCAACAAATGATGACTCATTTTTGATATCGGCTTCGGCAACGCCAAGCTGCTCAGCAACGATTTTTTTAACACGTGATTCGATGTCAGACATCTTCATCCTCCAGTGGGTGTTTATACGTATGAGTGAAAGAATTCTATCAGGTTTGCGATGTGGAACTTAAGTTTTGACTTCTGATTTTGCCAACATTGCCATGACGCTTGCTGCACTAAAAAAGGCAATTCATCAGCCCCCGCTCATATACATCCCGCCGTTGACGTGCAGCGTTGTGCCGGTGATATAGCCTGCATGGGGTGATGCGAGAAATGCCACACTGGCTGCGATATCCTCGGGTGTGCCAAAGCGCCCTGCCGGTATCTGCTGCAACAGCGCAGCTACTTGCTGCTCCGTTAACGCCTTGGTCATGTCGGTATCAATAAAGCCAGGCGCGATGCAGTTGACTGTGATGTTGCGGCTACCGATCTCTCTTGCGAGTGCTCGACTCATGCCTGCGACACCGGCTTTAGCGGCGGCGTAGTTCATTTGACCCGGGTTACCGGCAGAGCCGACCACCGATGTGATGTTGATGATGCGGCCGTATTTTGCTTTCATCATGCCGCGCAACACAGCACGCGATAGCCGCGCGACGGCGGTCAGATTGGTCGAGATGACCGCATCCCATTCCTCATCTTTCATGCGCATGGCCAGTTGATCTTGCGTGATACCGGCGTTGTTTACAAGGACAGAGACACCGCCCAAGTCTTTGCCGATTTGCTCAATTAATGCGAGCGAGGCCTCTGCATCATTGACGTTCAACACCACGCCATGGCCCGCATCTGCACGCACCGCTTTGAGTGCATCCGTAATCGATGCTGCACCTGACTCAGACGTCGCGGTACCAATCACCGTGGCACCTTGTTGGGCAAGCTCAATCGCAATTGCCCGGCCGATACCACGCGACGCGCCTGTCACTAGCGCGATTTGCTTGTCGAGCGCTGCGCTCATTGGCTTGCCTCCAACACCGCTTCAAGTGAAGCTTGATCGTTAATTGCATCTGCGCTGAGTTGTGCGTCGATACGCTTGACTAAACCACTCAGTACCTTACCGGGGCCACATTCAATCACGCGTGTAATACCCAGGGCTGACATTTTCTGAACTGACTCGACCCAGCGTACCGGTGCTGCGGCCTGACGCACCA
>CAZZMV010000030.1:0-9487 GCA_964655425.1 uncultured Bifidobacterium sp. | reverse complement strand
GCGGCCATACCGCCTTGCCCTACCGGCACTGCTTCTTGCATCGCTTGCGCACGAAAGCGGACTAGCGGCACTGCATCACGAAAATCAATCACACCCGCTGCGACCAAGGCCGAGTATTCACCCAGACTATGCCCGGCAACCAGACCAGGCAATGCGCCACCCGCAGCAATCCAGGCCCGATAAAACGCAACCGCCGAAGCCAGCATGACGGGCTGGGTATTCGTGGTGAGATCAAGTGATTCTTTCGGGCCCTCGGCAATCAATTTCGCCAGATCGAGTTTTAATACCTCAGATGCCTCGCTGATGGTGTCGCTCACCACTGGGTTGCCAGCAAAACCGTTCAACATACCGATCGCTTGCGAACCCTGACCGGGAAAAACAAATGCGGTTGCGTTCATATTGATTCAATACCTGCTGATGCTTATATAACTGATTGATAAACAAATTTTTCGATTACCGTGAAGCGTTAATGGATACTTGTCACGAGGCTTGTCATGTGGCTTGCGGCATGGTGTGTAGTTCGGCTTGTACATCGCTTGTGCGTGGCTTGTGGGGTCGATTACATCCGCAACAGCGCAGCGCCCCAGGTAAAGCCACCACCCACGCCTTCCATCATTACGTGATGGCCTGATTTGATACGACCATCGCGAACAGCGACATCCAATGCCAACGGTATCGACGCAGCCGACGTATTGCCATGCTGATCTACTGTCACCACCATTTTTTCGAGGGGCAAGCCGAGTTTTTTAGCCGTACCTTGCATGATGCGGATATTCGCTTGATGCGGAATTAGCCAGTCGATTTGCTCAGACTGCATGCCCGCAGCGGTCAGTGTTTCCTTCGCCACCTGCTCCAGCACCGATACTGCAAGCTTGAATACAGCCTGCCCATCCATCGTCAGAAACGCGCTACCTTGGACCGCACCACCGCTCATATGACCCGGCACGCAGAGAATATCTGCATGACGACCATCAGCATGCAATTTGGTGGCCAGAATACCCGGTTGATCCGCTGCAGTTAGTACAACTGCGCCGGCGCCATCACCAAACAAAACACAGGTGGTGCGATCGTTGAAATCAAGAATCCGCGAGAACACTTCAGCGCCAATCACCAGCGCGCGCTTATGCATGCCGGATCGAATAAAGCTGTCGGCTACCGATATGGCATACACAAAACCACTGCACACCGCCTGTACATCGAGTGCTGCGCAGTGATTGGTGATGCCCAGCTTGCGTTGCACGACGCAGGCAGTGCTCGGAAAACCACCGAGATAATCCGGCGTCGAGGTGGCGAGAATAATCAGATCGATATCATCTGCGGTGAGTTGTGCCATCTGCAGCGCACGCTGCGCCGCGGTCACCGCCAGATCACTTGAGAGCACACCTTCGTCGGCGAAATGTCGCGCCGAGATGCCACTGCGCGAGACGATCCATTCGTCCGAGGTTTCGAGACCACGCTCGGCCAACATCTCTGCCAAATCCTTGTTAGCGAGACGACGTGGGGGCAGACAGCTACCAGTACCAACGATGCGGGCGTATGTACTCATGCCAATCAGGTTGAAGGGCTCTCTGCGCTCGCAGCTTGAGGCATCAGATCACCGATGGCTGCTTCGATACGGGACAACACATCGTGTCGCGCCGCGTCGAACGCGCGCCGAATCGCCCACTCGAAACCGTAGGCGTTTTCGCCGCCGTGGCTCTTGAACACCAAGCCGCGTAGCCCGAGCAGGCTCGCCCCATTGTAACGGGATGGATTCAGCCGCTGAGAAATTCGTCGCAACGCGCCCTGCGCCAATATCGCTCCCAACGTGTTCAGCCAACCCTGCTTCAGCTCGCTGACCAGTACTCCTTTGACCAGGCGACCCAAGCCTTCAGCCGCCTTCAGCGTGACGTTACCGACAAAGCCATCACACACCACGATATCGGTGGTGCCTTCAAAGATGTCATTGCCCTCAACATTGCCGTAAAAATTGATCAGACCCTTGTCATGATCGGCGCGTAATAGCTCGGCAGTTTGCTTCACCAGCTCGTTGCCTTTGATGTCTTCTTCGCCGACATTCAACAACCCAACGGTAGGTCGGGCATGCCCCTCAACCGCTGCTACCAATGCAGACCCCATCAATGCAAACTGATGCAGGTGAAATGGCTCGCAGTCCACATTGGCGCCAAGGTCGAGCACGTAGGTCGGGCCGTCTTTTTGGTTGGGCAAGATGGTGCAAATCGCGGGCCGGTCGACACCGGCAATGGTCTTAAGCAAGTAGCGCGAGACTGCCATCAATGCACCGGTATTGCCAGCTGAAACACACGCCAGTGCGTTGCCTTCTTTGACTTGATCGACGGCTACCCGCATCGACGAGTCACGCTTGCGACGCAATGCCACCTCGAGGGTGTCGTCCATCTCCACGACTTCAGTGGCGTTGACAATGCTGAGTTGCGGGTGGTTTTCTGCGCCGAGTTTGCTCAGCTCGGCGCGAATGCTTTCTTCACGACCGACAAGCAGCAAATGCGCATCCGTCTGTTGCTTAACGAAAGCAAGCGAAGCCGGCACAGTCACCGAGGGGCCGTGGTCGCCACCCATGCAGTCGATCGAGATGCGAACAGTCATGACCAACAGGCCGAGGCGTCAGGACCGTCGGGAATCATGATCTGGGTGAAATGGTCACGCATACAAAAACGGCGCGAGCGGTCGAAGACCCCTGACGCCGAATGATGAGGATGCTTTGCGTGGAACTGGGTTCGCCAGCGACGAATTACTCGTCGTTCTTGGTCTTCATGACCTTGCGGCCACGGTAGAACCCGTTCGGGCTGATGTGGTGACGCAGATGCACTTCACCCGTGGTCGGCTCGATGGCCGTGGCCGGTGGGGTGAGAAACTGGTGCGAGCGGTGCATACCCCGCTTCGACGGCGTCTTTTTGTTTTGCTGAACTGCCATAACGTACTCCTAAGAAGCACTGTCTGAGCCCCGCGCTAACTGCCGATCAGCTTTTAGCTATGCCCCAAAACAGCGAATCCAAAATTTTAACACAACGGAATGGCTTGATCACCCTCCTCTGGCAGCGCGAAACAATGCCTCCGGCAGCGTTGGCAGCGACTCAATTGGTTGATTTCGGGTGTATTTTGCCGGGAATGATTTTCAAATAATTAATTTTTTCAGTCTACTTTTTCAGTTTCTGCAACACGGCAAATGGAGAGTCCGGCTTCTCCGACCCAACCGCCGGCCCGCCATCAGGGCAGGTTGTGTGCCGGGGCGATAGTGGCAAGGACAGCAACGCCTCGTCCTCAACCAGCTGAACCAGATCTAGCGTCGTGCTGCCAACAATGACATCGATCGACTCGTCGTCGAGCGCTTCTTCGGTCGCGTCTGCATCCGACTCATCTTGCGCCAGCACCAGCAGCGCTTGGGTATCAATAGCATGCAACATAGGCAACAGACAACGCTGACAAACCAGATTTACCTCACCCTTCACCGACATCTGGAGTTGCGGGTAGCCCTTGGCATGGCGACCGCCCTGAAATGACCATTGGATCTCACCTTGCTGGTTGGCTACGTCCGCCGCCAACCTGGACAACTTAGCGACTGGGGTTGAACCTTCGCGTTGCTCACCCTGGCGACAAAATGCAAATCCATCGACGATCGTTTGAGTCATGGTGTGGGCTCGGGGAATAAAGGCCGGTATAGTAACAAGGCCATTCTTGCCTTCCCAGCCATCTCGCCGCGCTAATCGCATTACTGATGTCAAGCTCGCCCCGCCTCATCCTTGCCTCCAGCTCAGCCTATCGCCAAGCACTACTGCGCAGACTGCAATTGGATTTCGATGCCATCTCACCCGACATCGACGAGCGAGCCCTGGCCGACGAAACTGCCGAAGAGACTGCACTTCGATTGGCGCAGTCCAAAGCCGAGGTCATCGCCAAAACTGTTGGTGAAGCATTGATCATCGGTTCGGACCAGGTCGCGACGCTCGATGGCCAACAGATGGGCAAACCCGGCAATCACGCCAATGCATTGGCACAACTGCAAGCCATGCGAGGACGCGAAGTGGTTTTTCATACGGCACTGTGCTTGCTTGATACACGCGCCCGTGCATCTCAGCGCGTACAACTGAGTAATGTGCCAACCGTGGTGAGCTTTCGCGATCTGCCGGACGCCGAGTTGGATGCGTATCTGCGTATTGAGCAGCCCTATGATTGCGCCGGCAGCGCCAAGAACGAGGGATTGGGGATTGCGCTGCTGGCATCCATACGCAGTGAGGACCCGAGCGCGCTTACGGGTTTGCCACTGATTACGCTGGTGAGCATGCTGCGTCGTGCCGGCGTGACGTTTTTCAAAGGCTAAGCTGATGCGAGGAACGCTTTATCTGATTCCCAACGCACTCGGTGGTAGCGAACTTGCGGGCGTGATTCCCGACCCCGTGCGCGCACAGGCCGCCTCGCTTCAGTACTTCGTCGCCGAGAACGCAAAAAGCGCACGCGCTTTTTTAAAGTTGGTGAGTAGCACCCACCCGCTAAAACAGTCGCTGCAAGAGACCTACATCAGCGAATTGAATGTAAACACAGCCGCTGAGCAGATACCGGGCTTGCTGGCACCACTGCATCAAGGCCATGACGTGGGTTTACTCTCAGAGGCTGGTGTACCGGCGGTGGCTGACCCGGGTGCTGAACTGGTACGACGAGCGCACCATGAAGGTATTTCAGTCAAGCCGCTGGTGGGACCGTCATCGCTGCTGTTAGCGCTGATGGCGAGTGGCCTGAATGGGCAGAGTTTTGCGTTCCACGGTTACTTGCCGACTGATGCGAGCGAGCGTGCCAATCGTATACGACAACTCGATCAGCGCTCGCGGCAAGAGAGACAAACACAGATGTTGATAGAGACGCCTTATCGCAACGAAGCGATGCTGCAAGCGCTTGCAAGTACCTGTGCACTTAATACACTCATTTGTGTGGCTACCGATCTCACACTCGATACTGAGTCAATTCGCACCTGCAGCGCGCAGCAGTGGCAGAAGGAAATCTCGGCTGGGAAAATACCATCGCTGAAAAAAAGACCGAGCGTATTTCTATTACTCGCGCAGACATAACGACAATTCAGCGCGGCTTGACCCACTCACTTGCCATGGTTTTCGCAAACCCCTCACCTACCGCAGCACCAAATTTCTTCAGCACCCGATCAGACAAACCTTCGCGTACGGTGTAGTCAATCACGTCTTCTGCTTTCAGTACATCTCGCGCCACCCCATCCACGGTGCCAAGACCATCGGCTAACCCAAGCCGAATCGCGCTATCACCAGTCCAGAACAAACCGGAAAAAATCTCGGGCGAGTTTTTCAAACGTTTGCCACGGCCCGAGCGCACGGCATTAATGAACTGCTGATGAATCTCGTCCAACAGTAATTGGGTGTACGCACGGTGACGCGGATTTTGCGGTTGAAACGGATCCATCATTGCCTTGTTCTCGCCAGCAGTCATCAAGCGCCGCTCGATGCCGAGTTTATTCATTAGGCCAGAGAAGCCAAAGCTGCTCATCAGCACACCAATCGAGCCAACGATACTGCCCTGGTTAACGTAAATACGGTCAGCTGCAGCCGCGATGTAGTAGCAACCGGAAGCGCACATATCTTCGACCACAACATACACCGGCTTGTTCGGATGCAGCTTGCGCAAGCGGGTGATCTCGTTATTCACAATCGCTGACTGTACCGGGCTACCACCGGGGCTATTCATGCGCAGCACCAAGCCGACCGAGCCCTCGTCATTGAAGGCGTCTTGCAGCGCGGGCATGATGGTGTCCACCGAGGCGGTCGGGCTATCCGAATCGATCTCGCCGGTGATTTCAATCAGGGCGGTGTGGCGTGCGCTGGGCGGCTTGCCGCCCCACTTGAGATCAAGCGCTGCGCCAGCAGCGATCAGCGCCAGCAGCAGAATGCCAATGCGGTACACATTGCGCCAGCGGCGATTGGCGCGCTGCTCATCGAGGTAGGCGTGCGCAATCTTCTCGAGGGTTTCGTAAGGTATGTGCGGTTTAGCGGGTTGCTCGCTTTCAGTCGATGCGGTATCGGGTGCGGCATCAGAGGCTGGTTTAGGTTCGTCCATAAGCTCGTTTATTTATCAGTGTGAGTTCGAAATTGAGAAGCTAGCAGTAAGACCATAAAGCATGAGGTATGCGATAAGGTTCAGGCGAGTGCCGGACGCACGTCATTATCGGGCGCCCAAAAAATTTTATTGTCTTGCTCGATGACGTGTAATTTGTGCAGCTTGCCGCCCCGGCAGGGACCACCCGTGCAACGACCCGTATCCGGCTCGTACATCGCGCCATGCGTCGCACACACCAGATACAAACCGCCTTCTTCGAAAAACTCGCCCGGGTTCCAGTCCAGCTCCATCGGCAAATGCGCGCAGCGGTTCAGGTAAGCATGCGCAGTATCACCGTATCGCACCACGAATCCGGTTCGGTCACCGCCGTCTGCCGTGACTGGAAAGCGCACGCCCAAGCCGCCGTCGGTCAAGGCAGCTGATTCGCAAATATAAACAGGATCATTCATCGCCAAATACGATCTCTTCGCACTACCCAACAAGGCATTTTGACGCATCTAACGGATGCACGCTTGGACCGGCTTATCACAACGAATGCGTAATCCACACTGCGAACCTATGTCGCTGGGTCGACGGTACGCCCCCAGCACCGAACACATTACAAGACCTTCGGCCAGATACTGCCAACGCCGTGAGCTGACCAACCAGACAGGGTCTCAGGCATGTTCACTCAGCCAGTCGTGCAACTCGCTAATCGAGTCTGCCCCAAACAGCGGCGCATGCTCTGCCAACTCGGTGGCGGGATGCGCGCCGTAGTGCACGCTGATCGCTGCAGCGCCTGCATTGCCAGCCATTTGCATATCGTGCGTGGTATCGCCAATCATCACGGTACGGCTCATGTCCTGCCCCAGTTCTCGCGTCAATTCCAGCAGCATGGCCGGGTTTGGCTTGGAGAAGGTTTCATCGGCACAGCGTGTCGCATCAAACAAAGAAGTGACCCCGGCGGCAGCCATCGCTCGGTTCAGGCCTACGCGGCTTTTGCCGGTAGCGACGGCAAGGAAATAGCCTTGCTCGGCGAGATCATCGAGCATCTCGCGCGCACCGGCGAACAGCGTGAGCTGATGATCTTGCGCCAAGTAATGATGACGGTAACGCTCTGCCATTTTCGGGTAATGGCGCGGGTCAAGATCGGGTACCGCCGCCTGCAGTGCATCTTGCAAACCAAGCCCGATCACGTACGATGCCGAGCGCTTGTCTGGCACCGTGACGCCCAGATCACGCGCAGCGGCTTGCATGCTGGCGATGATTGCGGTGGTGCTGTCCATGAGCGTGCCATCCCAGTCGAATACGATCAAATCAAATTTTTTGCGTGGCATTAGTTAAGCACTTTCAGTCGCATTCACAGGCTTGATTTCCAGCGACTGAAGGAAATCGACGCAGGCCTTCGGCAGCGTCGCCTCAATATCAAGCGGTACAGCAGTCATCGGGTGGATCAGTCGCAGACGGTAAGCATGCAGAAACATTCGTTTCAGGGGCAGTCGCTGGCCATCGCGCTTTTGCAAGTCGCGATTGAGCGTAAAGTCACCATATTTATCATCACCCGCAATCGGAAAGCCCGAAGACGCAAGGTGAACCCGAATCTGGTGCGTGCGGCCCGTCTTCAGCTCTGCTTCCAGCAACGCGTAACCGGCGTATTTTCTCAATAAATTGAACACTGTGTGCGACGGCTGCCCGTCGGCCTGCACGCGCACACGTCGCTCACCATCCGGTGTGGTGTATTTGAATAGCGGCAGCTTGATATGCTGGCGTCGGTGCTGCCAATCACCGCTCACGAGAGCCAGATAACGTTTATCAAGTTGGCCAAGGCGGATCTGTTCATGCAGCGTGGTCAGCGCGCTGCGCTTCTTGGCCAGCATCAGGATGCCGGAGGTCTCGCGGTCGAGCCGGTGCACCAGCTCCAGAAACTTTAGCGTTGGCCTTGATGCGCGCAGCTGCTCGATCACGCCATGGCTTACGCCCGAGCCGCCATGCACGGCGACACCCGCAGGTTTGTCGATAATCAGCAGGGCATCGTCCTCAAACAGCACCGGAAACTCGGCAGCCGGCGCCGACTGCTGCGCTGGCTCGGGCAGGCGCATCGGCGGCACCCTCACCGTGTCGCCCTCGGCCAGGCGGTAAGTCTGAGTGATGCGCCCCTTGTTCACCCGCACCTGGCCAGAGCGCAGTACTTGGTAGACGTGGCTCTTGGGCACACCCTTGCAGACCCTTAATAGAAAATTATCGATACGTTGGCCGGCCTGCTCGGGACCGATGGTGATGAGCCTGACCTGCGCGCGCTCCAAGGCTGGTTCGGCTTGCGCCTGCTTTGCTGCACCGCCCCCGGAAAATCTCGTTGAGTCTTTCATGGGGAATGTATAATCAGCGCGCGGACTCGGTCCGTGTTTGTGTCGGAAGAATTGAAGCATTCTACACAGGGGTGGGTTCGTCGACCCCGCAAAGTGATTGCAAAACAAACGAACATAGCCGTGTATGCAGCACCCTGCTGCGGTCAGCGTTGCGCCAATAAGGCGTCCAGACCATGCGATGGGGTGTTGGAACCGAGA
This sequence comes from uncultured Bifidobacterium sp., assembly GCA_964655425.1. GTDB lineage: Bacteria > Pseudomonadota > Gammaproteobacteria > Burkholderiales > Burkholderiaceae_D > Pernthalerella. Next base: position 854 of record CAZZMV010000030.1, on the reverse strand, counting down.
GCCTGGAACCCAAGGATAAATCTGGCCAGCCTGCCGTTAATCGCGAGGCTGGTCGGAAAATGATGCTGTAACGTTTACCGATTGATCGATAACTGTCACTCACCAGACGAAATGATCTTCAGCCTTTGCCTCAGCCATGACCCAACGCGCCCAAGGTGCGTAGTCCGGCGGCTGCGCGCAAACTGAACTTATCGGTAACGACCTCAGCACCCAAGCCCATCGAGGCCGCGCAACGAGTGCGTGGTCCCGTTTCGCGGCGCCCTGCCTCCAGCCTCCGTCCCTCGCATGCATTTGTGAATCTGTTGCGCCTATCAGTTGGCGCGACCTGAGGGCCCTGAGGGGCCGCGGAGCATTAAATGAAACGCATGCTGTTCAACGCTACGCAGCAGGAAGAACTGCGCGTCGCCATTGTCGACGGCCAAAAGCTGATCGACATCGATATCGAGGCCGCCGGTCGCGAGCAACGCAAATCCAATATCTACAAAGGCGTTATTACCCGCATCGAGCCCTCGCTCGAGGCCTGCTTCGTCAACTATGGTGAAGAGCGCCACGGCTTTTTGCCATTCAAGGAAGTTGCACGAAGCTATTTCCGTGAGGGTGTGGACGTGCGTAACGCCAGCATCCGGGAGGCGCTGCGCGAGGGTCAGGAGATCGTGGTTCAGGTCGAGAAGGAAGAGCGCGGCAATAAAGGCGCAGCACTGACCTCATTCGTCTCATTGGCAGGCCGTTATCTGGTGCTGATGCCGAATAACCCGCGTGGCGGCGGTGTCTCGCGCCGAGTCGAAGGGGAAGACCGCCAAGAACTGCGCGAAACCATGGATAAGCTCGACCTGCCGCATGGCATGTCGGTGATT
>CAZZMV010000029.1:0-14673 GCA_964655425.1 uncultured Bifidobacterium sp. | reverse complement strand
GCAAATATTTTTTTGCCACTGGCGGCGTCAATGAAATTCACCGAATTACTGACTTCTGACGCTGCAGCGACCCACTTCCCATCGGGTGAGCTGGACACCCCCTCAGGTGATTCACCCAGCTCGATTTTGCCAACGACTTCACGCGTCTCTGTGTTAACGCGCACCAGGATGTTGTTAGGCTGATCGCTGACGAACAACCAGCGCCCGTCGGCAGATAACGCCGCACCACGTGGTTTGTCGCCCACCCGAATTTCTGCGGTCACTTCGTCGGTCGCCGTATCAATGACTGAAACGGTACCGGACTTCTCATTCTGGACATACGCGAACGGCGCGCATACCGCGGTGATCGGCAACAGAAGCCAGGTTAACGCGGCTAGCAGGGTCTTTAAACGCATTTCAGGCTCCATGGAATGACTAAAAGACTTTGTTTGCGGAGGGCGAGAGCATAACGTAAGCCTGCCCGCAAAACCTTAAGCAAAATAGCAGGGTGTTAACCCTGAATTTCGGTTACGATGTCAACCAAATTAGACAGTTACATTATGAAAAGGTCCGGTGGCGCACCCGGACATTTGCAAGGAATCCACCGCATGACTGACAAATTTACTGAGCACGACTGGCGGCGGTTTTTGGTGAGTATTGGAGAAGACCCGGATCGCTCGGGGCTCGCTGAGACGCCCGCGCGTGTAGCCGCCGCTTGGGAGCATTGGAGCTCCGGTTACAAGCAAAACCCGGCCGATGTGATGAAGGCCTTTGAAGACGGCGCCGAGGATTACAACGAGTTGATTGTGGTTCGAAATATTCCGGTCTACAGCCACTGCGAGCACCACCTCGCGCCATTTTTTGGCAAGGCAACGGTCGGCTATCTGCCTGATGGAAAAATCGTCGGCTTATCCAAACTGACTCGCTTGGTTGAATGCTTCATGAAACGACTGCAAGTTCAGGAGCGGCTCACCATGCAGGTCGCGAATGCCTTGATGGACATGCTGGAGCCACGCGCGGTGGGGGTCGTGATTCGTTGTCGCCACCTGTGTATGGAGAGTCGCGGCATACGCACCGCTGGCGAAGAGACCGTCACCTCCGCGATGCTGGGCGAGTTGCAAGACAACCTGGCAATGCGCACCGAGTTTCTGGACCTCGCGCGCGAAGATCTGGGGCGCTGGTAGTCGCGAGCAAATTTACCGATGGCGTGTCTTGGGTGCCAGCATGGTGCCGCGGCAGACTTCACTGCCACAGCGACAGGCGTATGCTTGTTTCAGCGCTTTAGTCATGCGTAGCTCAACCACCAGCCCATAGTCGTAGCAAAGCTCCTCGCCGCGCTTAATATCGCGTAGCGCATGAATGTAAACACGACCTTTCTCCTCTTGTGCCTCGCAATTCGGATCACATGAGTGATTTATCCAACGCGCATCATTACCGTTGTCGCCACCGTCGATCAGACGGCCACTTTCCAAGCTAAAGAAAAACGTATGGTGCGGATTATCCGGATCAAGACCGAATCGTTGGTCCGCTTGTTTTTCGCTGATCCGCTTGCCGCCGTATTCAATGATGCGCGCGCCGGCGGAAATTTTGCGGCTAGCGAAGACACCATTACCGTGTACCTTAGACAAACGTACTTTGTAATAGTCGGTCGGCAATAAATCTACCGGATCGGATTGCTTGCCTTTCATAGTGTTGCAAAACTCTGCAATAGAAACAAATACATTCTGTTTGGCTTTCACGCTGGGTACATTGATCGTCGCACGTAAATACTATCGCGCACGCATTAAGGCGCGCATGATAGCGTGCTATCAACGCACCCACCAGCCGCTTAATCTTAGTTGGGTACAATCGGCGCACCAGCTTATTCATTCGCGTTGGCACTGAATACTTATCGGATCATCACATGCTCCGCGTCACCGATGTTGTACTACCGCTAGACCACCCAGAGCATGCCTTGCGCGATGCAGTGCTCACGCGGCTCGGCGTGGGTGTTGATGAGTTGCGCAGCTTGCAGGTATTTCGTCGTGGCTACGATGCGCGCAAAAAGTCATCGATACAGTGGGTCTACACGGTCGATGTCGAGTTGCATGACGAATTAACTGCACTGTCGCGACGATTACCTAAAGTCGGTACCACCCCTGATATGGCTTACCGCTTTGTGGCCAGCGCACCGCCAAGTTTGTCGGAAAGGCCGGTCGTGATTGGTTTCGGCCCTTGCGGCTTGTTTGCAGCGCTGATCCTGGCGCAATCAGGTTTTCGTCCCATCATCATTGAGCGCGGCAAGGTGGTGCGCGAGCGCACCAAGGACACCTTTGCACTTTGGCGCCAGCATCAACTGAATCCCGAGTCCAATGTGCAATTTGGCGAAGGTGGCGCAGGCACCTTTTCCGATGGCAAGCTCTGGACTCAGGTTGGCGACCCCAAACACTATGGGCGCAAAGTACTGGAAGAGTTTGTCAAAGCCGATGCGCCGCCCGAAATTTTGTATGTCAGCAAGCCGCACATCGGCACCTTTCGGTTGGTCAAGATGATCGAGCTGATGCGCGCAGAGATCATCGCGCTCGGCGGTGAGTTTTTATTTGAGCGAAAGGTCGATGGGCTTGACATCGTCGATGGCAAGTTGCGCGGTGTGCATCTGTCCGATGGCGAATGGCTTCGTACACGTCATGCCGTGCTGGCGATAGGACACAGTGCGCGCGATACTTTTCACATGTTGCACGATGCAGGTGTGTTCATGGAGGCCAAGCCGTTTTCTGTGGGGTTTCGCATTGAGCATCCGCAGTCGCTGATTGATCGTGCGCGGTTCGGTAAATTTGCGGGCCACGCCTCACTCGGAGCGGCCGATTACAAGCTGGTACACCACGCGAGTAATGGCCGCTCGGTATACAGCTTTTGCATGTGCCCCGGCGGGACGGTGATTGCGGCCACATCGGAACCGGGTCGTGTGGTGACCAACGGCATGAGCCAGTACTCGCGAAACGAGCGCAATGCCAACGCAGGTATTGTGGTGGGCGTGACGCCAGAGGATTATCCGGGTGGTCCGTTGGCAGGTATTGCTTTTCAGCGCGAGCTGGAATCGCGTGCGTTTCAATTGGGTGGGGCTGATTACAGTGCGCCTGGTCAGCTGGTGGGAGATTTTCTTCGTCAAACGTCTTCAACGATGTTTGGCAGCGTGCGGCCATCCTATAAACCCGGCGTACGATTGGGTGATCTTGCAGCTTCGCTGCCTGATTATGCGATTGAAGCAATCCGCCAGGCCCTGCCCGCATTCGATCGGCAGATTCATGGCTTTGCGATGGACGATGCAGTATTAACCGGCGTTGAGACGCGCACTTCGTCACCACTGCGGATACGCCGCGGACAAGATCTTCAAAGCGTAAACACGCAGGGTATTTACCCGGCTGGCGAGGGCGCGGGTTACGCCGGCGGCATCATGTCCGCGGCGATTGACGGAATTCGCGTTGCCGAAGCCGTTGCCATGTCCATCGTCGCCGAGCCGATGGCGCTCGCATAAAAAAACGGGCCGCAACGCGACCCGTTTTTTCGCTTAACCTGAAAGCAGAGATTACTTCTTGCTGCGGCTCGGTTTCGATGCAGCCAGTTGGCTGGTGATTTCCTCGAAGCCGTTCTCCATGGTGGTAAGCGCTTGTTTGCTACCTTTGACCATTTGCTCAATCGCGGCGTTGGTGTTGGCTACGCTTGCCTTCAGCAGCGTGATGACATTCTCCGAGCCTGCTGGGGCTGACTTCGACATTTCGTCGATCAATTGATTGATTTGACGGGTGCTCTGGCCGATGCGGGTTTCTGCGGCGCTGGTGAAATCAGCCTGTGCCTTCGACATGATGGCAGCCATATGACGGGCATAGGCAAGTGCTTGCTCGGCGCCCGGTTGAGCTTGTGACGAAGTCGCCTCGATCACAGCCTGCGCGTCCTTGGCGGCGAGCAGTTGCGATGCGGCTGCCGAGGTCTGGGCCAACGACTCTTTGGCCGTTGCAATATTCAATTCAACCAACTCGGTCACGCTATGCAGCGCCTGGTTGGCCAAGTCGTGCATGGCTTTCAATTGTGCATCGATAGAGCTCTTGGCGACTTTGCTCAGGTGTTCGGTGTTTGCCAACATAATCTTCTCCTGGAATTTGATCAGACGAGCGGCTTTGGTGCGCCGCAACAAAACGAATTTTAGGCTCAGATTTGAAGAAGTCAAGCACTTTTTGTGCGCCGCATCAAAAAAGTGAGCGGCATCACCGATTCATGCCTGATCCCGAATGTCTGGAATTGCCAATTCACTAATCCAACGACCATCTGGCGCGTTCGGGCCAAGCATCAAGACAAGCATAGGCTTTACGGCTCGCCAGGCTAGGCTGCGTTGCCCTCGCGTGCTCGGCGCCAGGCGTCGATCAGCTCACGCGCGCCGATCGGCAACTGATCCAATGGCAAGGTAGCCGCTCGATGAAAAATCATCTGCGCATAGACATCGGCCAGCGCGTTCACTTCGGGTGAAAGCGCGCGTTCTTCACCCACCGACGGCCGCATGCGGCGCCAGTAGTTGATAGCTTGTTCCAGTTCGGTCAGGGTCAGATTCACAACATCATTTTAACGGTGAGCCGGGTGGCCGGTGATATCGCTGCGCGCGACTGTGTGCAGAACTGTCTCCGCGCCGAGGCGGCGACCGGTGAAGGGCGCATCAAGCGTGAGCGACTAGAAACACAGCCAGATTTGATTCGCCACCGAAACGATGAATGAGGGTCTGAGGTAGCCGACAAAAGCAACGATCGCCAATGCCGACAGCATCAGCCCGAGGATAGACGCAAGTAGCCGATTTCTCATGCGGGCTGCGGCTCGCGGCGAACCGCGGCCTCACTGATCGGCAAGTTCAGCGCACAGGCAATCAGACCTAGCGCGATGGTAATCAACCAGACGGTGTCATAGCTGCCCTGCAGCGTGTACAGGTAGCCACCCAACCACACGCCGCAGAAGCTGCCGATCTGATGAGAAAAAAATACGAAGCCCGACAACATCGATAAATGCCGAACACCAAACATCCCTGCGATGACGCCATTTGTCAGCGGCACGGTGGACAGCCAGAGCAAACCCATGGCGGCTGCAAACAGGTACACGGATAACGGGGAGAGCGGTAAGAAAACGAACAAGCTAATGATCAGCGCACGCCCCAGATAAACACCTGCCAGCAGTTTCGGCTTCGATAACTTACCGCCCAATTGACCCGCAGTAAACGAACCAAAGATATTGAAAAAACCAATTAACGCCAGCGCAACGACGGCCACTTTCGGATCGATTACCCCGGCGTCTTTCAGGTATGACGGCAAATGCACACCGATGAAGACCACTTGAAAGCCGCACACAAAATAACCCGCTACCAGTAACTGAAACGGGCGATGGGCAAATGCCTCGCGTACCGCTTCGCCAATGCTTTGCGGCGCGATATCCGTAGCGGCGATCAACGATCGTTCGCGTAGCAGGAAGGCCAATGGAACCATCATGATCAACACCGCCGCTGCCAGCCAGTGCAATGCGCCCTGCCAACTTGCGCTAGCGATCAGCAGTTGTTCGACCGGCACCATTGCAAACTGTCCGAATGAGCCTGCCGCGCCAAGCACACCAAATGCCCATGAACGCTTGGCCAGCGGTGCGGTTCGACCGACCACGCCGGACAATGCACCAAATGCAGTACATGACAAGCCTGCGCCGATCAGGATGCCCGAGCCCAACACAAAAATAGCTGGTTGTGTCGCGCTCGCCATCGCAAGCAATCCGCACATGTAGAGAACAGCACCAACCACCACCACGCGCGGCGCGCCGAAGCGATCTGCTGCCATGCCGGCGAACGGCCCAAACACACCCCACATCAGGTTTTGCAGCGCCATCGCCAAAGAAAACGTGTCGCGGGTCCAGTCGTGATGCAGCGACACCGGCTGCAACCAAAAACCAAAACCATGGCGCACGCCCATCGCCAGCGACAGAATGATGCCGCTTGCTACCAGCACCGTCGTCAAGCGATTCGAGTCAGTAGAATTTTGCATTAGGGAAGGATACCGCAGGGGTAGCGAAAGCTACTTCACTGACGTTGCAAGCAACGCGATCTGGGTAGATGCAAAGTGAAGGACGTCGGTGGCATCCCTGATTACCAATGATTGTTCCGTCGGCACCTACACAGAATAAATTACAGGGTCAACGGTAGGTTTTTAGCCCTGTTCAGGCAGCTTTTTTGGCAACGGCCTTCTTTGCGACGGCTTTCTTTACAACCGATTTCTTCGCGCCGATTTTTTTGGCGGCGACTTTTTTTACGGCAGCTTTTTTTGCCGCGGTTTTGACCACAGCGGCTTTCTTGACAGCCGCGACGGGCGCCAGTGCTTTTGCAGCTGTACGGGCACCTGCCTTGGATTGAGCCCCCGATTCTTTATCGGCTTTGGGTTTCCGCTCCTCAAACTGGAAGCTCACCTTGCCGTCGGCGCCTCGCATCAAGTACGCTTTGAATGGCCGACGAGTGCGCTGCGAAACAAATCCTGGCAGCAGATCAGTGCGACCGTCATTCAATAGCTTTACCATCTGCTCGGGTAGTATCTCTTGCTGCAAGATGATGCGACCACTTCGGAAATCACAGGCTTTAGGTTTGGCGACGGTTTTTTCACAGACATAGGCCAGGCCCATCTCATACACACCGCTGCCGCACTTTGGACAATGACCGAGCGGCGTTTGATCAGAGAAATCAACCGGTTCGGCGGAGTCATCATCAAGATTGCTCTGCCCGAAATCAAACTCGAGCTTGTAGTTGTTGATATCGGCGTCGTGGCTGATTTTGAGAATCGCTGCAAAGGGGCGGCCCATCTTGGACCGAAAACCTTGCAGCGGGCCGATACTACGCTGCGCAAGCAACTCTTCAACTTCGGCGATTTCAAATTGCCGACTACCGGGCACTTTGCTGATCGAGAATTCGCATTTCGTACAAGCGAAGCGACGGTAATTTTCTTTCACAACACCGCCACAATTCGGACACGGTGTTTTGAGCGTTGCGTAATCACCCGGAATGGTGTCGTTGTCGTATTCTTTTGCGCGTTTGACGATGGTTTGCGTCATTTGCGCAATCTCGCGCATGAAGGCTTCGCGGCTGATCTCGCCGCGCTCCATGCGAGCAAGCTTCGATTCCCATTCGCCTGTCAGTTCGGGCGCAGTGAGTTCAGCGACGCCGAGTCCGCGCAACAGCGTCATGAGTTGAAATGCTTTCGCGGTCGGAATCAGCTCGCGACCTTCGCGCAGCAAATATTTTTCGTTCAGCAGACCTTCAATGATCGCAGCACGCGTAGCGGGCGTACCGAGGCCCTTGCCAGCCATTGCATCACGCAATTCCTCATCGTCCACAAACTTGCCGGCACCCTCCATAGCCGACAACAACGTGGCTTCCGAGTAGCGCGCTGGCGGCTTGGTAACCAAGGCGTGTGGTTCAACTTTGTCGGTCTTTACCTTCTCACCCGCTGCGACTGCGACCAACGAGCCGTTACCCTCACCTTCTTTTGCGTTGGGGTCAATCACCTCCTTGCCATACACCGCAAGCCAGCCCGGCGTGGTGAGGATTTTTCCTTCAGTCTTGAACTGGTGGCCGGATACTTCGGTGTAGCGCGTTGTGACCAAGTATTCGGCTGCCGGGAAAAAAATCGCGAGAAAGCGTCGTACCACCAAGTCGTAGAGTTTTTGCTCCGGCTCTGACAAACTCTTCGGCAGCTGACCAGTGGGAATGATTGCAAAGTGGTCGCTGATCTTGGTGTTATCGAAAATCCGCTTGTTGGGTTTGACCCAGTTGTTGTTGAGTATTTGTGCCGAGAACGGGTAATAGTTATTGATCTCGCCAAGCGAGTCCAGCGTCTGTTTCACTGTACCCAAATAGTCTTCCGGTAAATGCTTGGAGTCCGTACGCGGGTACGTAAGAACCTTGTGCCTTTCATAGAGCGCCTGCGCCAAGCCGAGGGTATTTTTTGCCGAGAAACCGAATCGCGCATTGGCCTCGCGCTGCAAACTCGTCAGATCGAACAACGCGGGCGCCATGGATGTGCTGGGCTTGGACTCTTCGCTGACATTGCCCGGCTTGCCCCGGCACGCGGTCACAATCGAATCCGCCGCGGCTTTGCTCCACAGGCGCTCAGCACGTTGCTCCGGATCGGTTTCGTCCTTCTTGAACTTGGTATCGAGCCAGCGACCTTCGTAAATGCCGGCGGCGCAAACAAACTCGGCTTTTACTTCCCAGTAGTCACGCGGCTGAAATTGCTTGATCTTCTCTTCACGCTCGACCACGATCGACAGCGTCGGAGTTTGTACCCGGCCAACCGTGGTCAGATAAAAACCGCCCTCTTTGGAGTTGAACGCGGTCATTGCGCGCGTTCCGTTGATACCAATTAGCCAGTCGGCTTCGCTGCGGCAGCGTGCGGCGTCGGCCAGTGGCAGCATTTCTTCGTCGTCTCGAAGGTGACCAAAGGCCTCTCGGATCGCCGACGGTGTCATTGATTGCAGCCACAAGCGTTGCACAGGCTGTTTAGCCTTGGCGTATTGCACGATCAGCCGGAAGATCAACTCGCCCTCGCGGCCCGCGTCGCAGGCATTGATGATGCCACCCACATCCTTGCGCTTGATGAGCTTATTGAGTAGCTTGAGGCGAGACTCGGTCTTGGGAATCGGGTTCAGCGCGAAGTGCGGCGGAATCATCGGCAAGTTGGCAAACGACCATTTGCCGCGCTTGACATCGTATTCCTCTGGCGCGGCGATCTCGACTAAATGGCCTACCGCCGACGACAACACATAGTTGTCTGATTCGAAGTACTCATCGTGCTTGGTAAATCCGCCCAAGCTTTTTGCGATGTCGTTCGCAACAGAGGGCTTCTCGGCGATGATGAGCGTCTTGGTCATAGAGGATAGCAATTCGGCAACGGCATTCGGTTTGTCGCCAGCCATGAATTACGCGGACAAACAGCTGTGCGTTTAAGAAATAGCTGAAACGGCGGCTCAGACCGCCAAACGCGGCCAATGATAAGCGCGTTGTCAAGCAATTCGCAAGCTAGCGCATGACCAAGGTGCGCCGCAGCGCTCAGGCCGGCAGGGAGAATGGGGCGGTTCGGTCGGCTCACCGAGCCAAACGATCAATGGTAAAGCGGCGGATGGTCGCTTTCCTCGTCTGCAAAAAGCTCATCAAACATCAGACTGTCCGGTTCTTTGCCCTGACTCCAGAGCACCATCAGCACGATGACTTTCAGCTTATCGAGAGGAATCGGTGATTCGTTGACAGCGCAGGCACGCTCGATCACGATCTCTCGCTGTATGGTGTTGACTACGTCAGCGGATTCGAGAAACTCGATGAAGCCAATCGCTTCCGAGCCAAGCATTTCATATTCTTTGTCGGCGTAGACGCGCGAGCCAAACGAGAAGGCCGTTTGATGGGCCTGTTGGCTAAACATTTCGTTGGTGGTCTCGGCGAGGTCGGTCAACCAGCCAAGCGCACGCGATATCTCTTCCTGTTCGAAACCTACCGCCGACAGTTTTTTCGCCAATGCCGCGGAGTCCGGGCAAGCGTCGGGCCGGTAATAAGTTTCGTAAAGGTAAACAAGTACCTCAAACATTGTTGTAATGTAACGGCATCTTTTCCTGCGCACAAGTAAGAATGCACCCAGCAGCCATCAGATTAATCAAAAATTCATCGAATTAAGCGGGTTTTTCTTTTAATTTCAGAAGCTTGGATGTTTGCACGGTTGCTGACAGCAAGTTTAAGCACCGATCTGCTTGGGCCGTTTGCAGCGTTGGCATCCCTTGAAGAGTGCGCAGCATGCTGCGCGAATTCCCCGCTCCACCCGTGCCATCGACCTAATAAGATAGGTTTCGAGCTTGTTTTTTTAGCCAGGCACCCGGATTAAATGAGTGCCTGCTCACTAGCTTAGCTTTTGATAACGCCCATCTGAAAGGCGTTCAAATTTTCGCTCAAGCTCAAGGACCAATAAGGCGGCTTGAATATCGGCAGCAGTCAGGCCGGTGCGCTCCACCAATTGATCCACCGAAGCTGGGTCGTGACCGGTGGCTTGCACCACCTTAATCGTGGCTTGATCTGACGCGGCCGCAGAGGCTTCGACATCAAGAAGCTGAATTGATTCGTCGGCCGTGTCGTGTGACGCATCAGTCAACATTAAACCTCGGCGGCGATCATCTGCCGCCAAATTCAATTCTTCAAGGATGTCCTGCGCAGATTCCACCAACTTTGCGCCTTGCCGAATCAACTGGTGGCAGCCCTTCGCTAGCGGCGAGTGGATGGAACCTGGAATTGCAAACACTTCGCGCCCTTGCTCCAAAGCGCTGCGCGCGGTAATTAGCGAGCCCGACTGAAGCGCCGCCTCAACGACCAATACACCGAGCGACATGCCACTAATGAGCCGATTTCGTCTGGGAAAATTGGATGCGATTGCCGCCGTGCCCAACGGATACTCGCTGAGCAAACAACCCTGTTTTGCAATTTGATGTGCCAGCGCGCGATGCTTGGCCGGATACACCAAATCGAGCCCCGTACCGGTGATCGCAATCGTGGAGCCTTGGCCGGACGCCGTACTACAAGCACCCATGTGTGCGGCCGCATCGATGCCCAGCGCAAGACCCGAGATAACGCACAAGCCCGCCGCGCTCAGCGCGTGGGCAAAGCGTTCGGCGTTTTGCATACCTTGTGCGGTCGCATTCCGGCTACCGACGATGGCAACACCAGCCAGCGACAGTAATTCCGTGCGGCCTTTCGCGTACAGAAGTGGCGGCGGATCAGCGATGCTAAGCAACGCACGCGGATAGCGCGCATCGGCCAGTGTCAGTATGTGGTTACCGGGGAGTTCAGCCCAGGCAAGTGTCTTATCGATTTGCGACTGCATTGCATCGTCCGGCCGGCCGGAGAGGGCAAGCGCGATTTTCTCAGCGACGCATTTTTGTAGCGAGGAAAATCCTGCCGACAAAATTTGATCAGGCAAACCGAAGCGCGCCAGCAGCTCCCTTGCCGTGTGAGAGCCGACGCCATCTGTCAGGGTGAGCTGCAGCCAGGCAGCGAGATCATCCTGATCATTCATACATGCTTATCGATCACGCGGGCTAGCCGTTTGGATGAGTGAGCCAACATCAAGCACCGCTCGGCTACGCATAATCAGCGCCAGCGCCACATGGTCCGCCACCTCGAAAACCCAAAGCGTTGCCATTGATTCGGATGAGCGTGCGCGGTATTCATCAAGCTCGATTTTATCCGGCAATGTGATTTCAACCGTATTGCCCGGTCGCAGACCATCGAGCGATCCACGGTTCAATGCAAGCACGTCATACTGCGACGCCGATTGCCCGTCTCGCATCACGGCAAGAATCTTCGCTTGCAATGCCGGCGTGACCTGGGGCGGCGGTAAGGGGTCAGACTTTGTGCGCGCAGGAAGCAAGACATCACCCTCGACCAGTTCGGCTTCTGCCAGCGCGATCACGAACTGCTGCGATGTATTGTCTTGCGGACGAACTTGCCTGCGAACCTGGCCTATGCGTTTTAATGGCAGCGCAAGTGCAGGACCAATTTGATCGTCTTTCAACGGCGTGAGCGGCCGCATCACGTCGAAGCTGTCGCCAACCAGCGGGGGGCCATTCACTTGTACGACATCACCGACGCGCAGCAGCCGGCGACCATCGCCCGACCCAGCAATGCGCGCCGCGTTGGATAGTGTCGCCATGGACACCAACCGATACTTGTCTTTGATCGTGAGTTGTTTGGTATCGATCTCTTTTGCGAGGCTAAATGGAGAAACTGCCGAAGCACGAACAGTTGGCGATAGCTTCACTACATCGCTGACAGTCGCTTCTGCAGGTAGCGGGCTCGCGCCAATGTGCGCGTGGGCGCGATCCAGCATCAGGCGTTGACCCGGGAAAATCCAGTGCGGGTTCGAGATGTGTTCACGATTGTCTGACCAAACAGCGCGCCAGCACCACGGGTCGCGCAGAAATCTTGCAGCAATGTCCCACAGCGTATCGCCTGCTTGCACCGTGTGTGTTTCTGGCGCAGATGCGAGCGTCACGCAAGGGTTTGCGGCGCATGCTGCGCCACTGGCCAGCAGCAGGACGCAAACGAGCAAACAAGGGGCTATGCTAGACTTCTTCATTGATTTTTCGCTCTTGCCGAGGTTGGTAGCGTTTCGTTACGATCGGCCTTTGTGGATCTAATCCGCCGCGGATTGTGCATGAGCGCATCCGATTAACTAAGCTTTTAGCGCTGAATTTTTCGCGACTGTTGCACAAAAGTTGTATGGCACTGCTATCTATCCTGCGATACCCCGATCCGCGCTTGCACACAGTGGCCAAGCCCGTGACTACATTTGACCAGTCCTTGCAAAGACTGGTGGCCGACATGGCAGAAACCATGTACGCCGCACCTGGTATCGGCCTCGCTGCAACCCAAGTCGATGTGCATCAGCAAGTGATCGTGATCGACGTCTCCGATACGCGTGATCAATTGCTCGTCTTGGTAAACCCTGAAATTGTCTGGGCCAGCGAAGAGCGTCAGGTGTATGACGAGGGATGCCTTTCAGTACCCGGTATTTTCGACGGCGTTGAGCGCCCTGTCCGTGTACGCGTCAAGGCGCATGACGCTGCAGGCAAGTTGCATGAGTTCGATGCTGAGGGCTTGCTCGCCGTATGTGTTCAGCACGAGATGGATCACTTAAGGGGCAAAGTCTTTGTCGAGTATTTATCGCCGTTGAAGCGTAACCGCATCAAGACCAAGCTGCTGAAAGAAGAGCGCGAACTGAAAAAAGAGCGTCAAGCAGAAGCGGTACGCTAAGCATGCGTGCCATCTTTGCGGGCACGCCGGAATTTGCAGCAGTGGCGCTGGCGGCCATCCATGCCGCCGGTATTGAAGTTCCTCTGGTGCTCACTCAACCTGACCGTCCTGCCGGACGTGGGATGCAGATGCATGCTTCCCCGGTCAAGCAATTCGCTTTACAGCATCACATCCCGGTGGCGCAACCTGCCTCATTGAAACTCGATGGCAAGTTTGCCGATCAAGCGCAGCAAACACATCAATTGTTAAGCACTACCGATCATGATGTGATGGTGGTTGCGGCATATGGCTTGATACTGCCGCCGTCCGTTCTGACGATTGCACCGAGGGGTTGCATCAACATCCACGCATCGCTATTGCCGCGCTGGCGCGGCGCGGCGCCAATTCATCGCGCCATTGAGGCGGGTGATGTCGAAACCGGCATTACCATCATGCAGATGGACGCCGGTTTGGATACTGGCGACATGCTACTGGTGGCGCGTGAGCCGATTTCACCGAGCGATACCACGGGCGAATTGCACGACAGACTGGCGAGGCTGGGCGGAAAGCTCATCGTCGAGGCCTTGCATAGACTGAACGCGAACGAGCTGGTGCCGTCACCACAACCCCTCGAGGGCGTGACCTACGCTGCAAAAATCACCAAAGATGAGGCGACGCTCGATTGGCAACAGCCCGCTAGCGCGCTGCTCAGACACATTCATGCATTTAATCCTGCGCCCGGTGCATCGGCCCAGTTAGGCGACACCGTATTGAAAATCTGGCGAGCAGAACAAGTGGCGGGTACGGGTCAGCCCGGTTCGGTATTGGCAGTTGATACAAACGGCGTCACCGTGGCGTGTGGTGAACAGGCTTTGTTGCTGACTGAATTACAAAAACCGGGCGGCAAGCGACTACCCGCTTCAAACTTCCTGCAAGGTTTTCCGATTCAAGTCGGGCAACGCCTTCAGCTTAATCGCTGAATTCCCGTATAATTCGCGCCGCGCCGATTTGACTTTGTCAATCACCAGCTTGCGGGCGCGGGGGATGCTTCCCCAAGAAATACTGCTAAAGCGGAAAGCACACCCGGCTTCGCTAATGCAGGCCGGGTTTTTTATTTTGTGCGCTTGAGCGCAAACATCACACGACATGAAACGCGACGCTATTTCTCCGGTCGAGGCGCAGCTACGAGAGCTGATGTCGCGCCGTATCTTGGTTCTCGATGGTGCGATGGGCACCATGATCCAGCGCTACAAGCTCAGCGAGGAAGACTATCGCGGCGAGCGCTTCGCTGATTTCTCTGTACCCGGAAAAGACGTTTTCGTTAAGGGCAACAATGAGCTGTTGACGCTGACGCAGCCGCACATTATTCAAGAGATTCACGAGCAATATCTTGCTGCGGGCGCTGATCTGATCGAGACCAATACCTTTGGCGCTACCTCGATCGCGCAAGACGATTACCACATGGCACATCTGGTGCGTGAGATGAATCTCGAAGCAGCTCGCATCGCGCGTGCAGCTTGCGATAAGTATTCCACCGCCGACAAGCCGCGCTTTGTCGCTGGCGCGCTTGGCCCGACACCGAAGACAGCGTCTATTTCACCCGACGTCAACGATCCTGGCGCGCGCAATGTCAGCTTCGATCAGTTGGTCGCTGCGTACCACGAACAAGTGACTGCATTAGTTGAGGGTGGGTCGGATGTGCTGTTGGTTGAAACGGTTTTTGACACACTGAACTGCAAAGCGGCATTGTTCGCAATCGATCTGTATTTTGAGCAGACCGGTACGCGTTTGCCGATCATGATCTCGGGTACGGTGACAGATGCCTCCGGACGCATATTGTCCGGACAGACCGTCACTGCTTTCTGGAACTCGGTACGCCACGC
>CAZZMV010000028.1:6511-15351 GCA_964655425.1 uncultured Bifidobacterium sp. | reverse complement strand
AAGCCGATGCGCAGCGAGCGGTCGTCGGAGGTGTAGCCCCAAATGCCGGCTTTGAGTCCAGTGATGTAGCCTACGTCGCCGAAGGTGTACTGCAGCACGGGTAGCGCCATCACGCGCAGATCGCTACTGCCCGGGGTGTTGGGAAACGCGCCAATCCCAAGACCCAAAAAATTTCTTGATGCCGGAATCGGTTGTTGCGCTTGTTCCTGTGCGGCCGATTGCGCACTGGCGCTTGAACCAAACAATAACGTGGAAACAGGCAGCGCAAATATCAGTAGTTTTTTGATAATACGCATTTTGGTCTCCGCGATTTATTCGAATCCGTTATTGATATCGATTATGCACCGTAGATTATCAAAATAATTCCGTTTTGGGATGTAATTCATTACGCCATACCCAGCAAAGATACCCTGATTGCAGCGGTTTGCGACACGCTTGGCTGGGGGCTTATTCGCCAAGTCGGAACAAGACTCGCAAACCAACTTTGTCGCGGCGACAATTAATGGCACAATGAAGGGCTCCGCTGTTGTCATTAAATAAATTTCGGTCCAGCGGACCGAGGAAAGACTTTTCGAAAAAAAATGCAAGGCATCCATCTCACCGCCGACCTGTCCGGTTGCCGCAAGAATTTACTGCTCATGACGGACGAAGCCGGACTGCGCGAGGCTTGTATTGCAGCGGTGAACGACAGCGGTCTGACTGCGGTCGGCGATACCTTTGTCGCTTTCCCAGATTTCGAGGGCCAGCCGGGCGGCGTCACCGGCACCGTACTGTTGGCTGAATCGCACCTGGCGATTCATACCTGGCCAGAGCAGTCGGCGGTCACGCTGGACGTGTATGTCTGTAATTTTTCAACCGATAACAGTAAAAAGGCGGCGCAACTCATTGACGCGCTGTCCGCGCTGTTTGAGCCGTCCGAATCTAATCCGCAGTCTTTGCAACGCGGCGAAGTTGGTGCCGCCCACAGCCAAACCTCGATTGGCCACGAGTGGCTGAACGCGCACAGTAGCTATGGCTACCGGCTTGGGCCCGCGCTGCACTGCGAGCAATCCGCTTTTCAGCGTATTGAGGTGCACGACTCACCGCAATTCGGCCGCTTGTTTCGGCTGGATGGCGATTACATGACCTCGGAAAAAGAAGAGTTCTTCTATCACGAGGCGTTGGTACATCCTGCAGCCGCGAGTCACGGCAAGGTCAAGCGCGTGCTGATTCTCGGCGGCGGTGATGGCGGTGCGGCTGAGGAGTTATTAAAGTATCCCTCTGTCGAACGCGTGGTCATCGCCGAGCTGGATGAGGTTGTGATTCGGATCGCGCGCGAATATTTTGGCAATATTCATCACGGCGCTTTGGATGACCCACGTGTTGAAATTCGAATCGGCGACGGCCTGGCGTTTGTGCGCGACACCGATCAGCGTTTTGATTTGGTACTACTGGATCTGACTGATCCGGATACGCCCGCATCGGCGTTGTATACCGCTGAGTTTTTTGCGTCAGTCAAAAAAATTCTCAATCCGGGCGGGGCGATGGTGCTGCACACCGGCTCGCCGATTTTTCGGCCTGATGTGGTGACCACGCTCTACAAAGGTCTGCGTGAAAACTTCAAAGTCGTCGCGCCAATGGGTTTGTACATCCCCCTGTATGGCGCCTACTGGTCGCTCGCTGTCTGCAGTGAGCAGCTCGACCCGCGCGCAGTGAGCAGCGATCAAATTGCGGCAACTATTGCGGCTGCCGGGCTCGAGGATCTGCAGTATTACAACCCCGCCACGCATCAGGGTTTATTGGCCCTGCCTAACTATTTCCAGAAGCTCATTCCATAAAGGCTTTGGAGCACCGCTGGCGTTTTCAGCCCCCCAATCTGGTGGTGGGCGCGGGTCGAGTGTATCCTGCGTATTGTCTGCCGGCTAACGGCTGACGGGAGGAGGGCGAGATGATCACAGAAAAGCAAGCGCGGTTCCGAGAAAACTACTTGCAGCAAGTCAGCCCGTGGTACCACGGCCTAGTGCACATCGGCGTGATGTATGGCGCGGGTATCGCAGCAATTGCCTGGTGCGTCAGTCAGCTCACCGACCCGACTTGGGAATGGTTACTGATTATCCCGATCGCGATCGCCGGCAATTTTGTCGAGTGGGGCATGCATATGCACATCATGCATCGCCTGAAAGACGTATTTGCGCTGCGTGCGATTTTTGATCGCCACACTCGGCAACATCATCAGTATTTCACTGATAACGATTTCACCATTCACAGCGTAAAAGAGTTTCGGATTGTTTTCTTTCCGTGGCGGGTGCTGATCGTATTAGTGGTCGCCAGCGCATTATTCGGTGGCTTGGCCGCACTATTACTCGGCCCGGATGCCGGCTATATGTTTCCGATCACCATGATTGGTCATTACATGGTGTACGAGACGTTTCATTTCTGCTGCCATGTGCCGGAAAATCGCTTCGTACGATCGGTACCGCTGATAAATACGATACGTCGGCATCATAGTGCGCATCACAATATGGGCATCATGATGCACATTAATATGAACCTGACCTTGCCGATTGCGGATTGGGCGCTCGGTACCAGTGATCTGGATCGTGGTTTGATTGGGCATTTATTCAACGGCTACGACACGACACATCAAAAGCCGGCGCTGAAGAAAGTGATTGAGAAATATCGTCACGCGACGGTCGAATCCGAGCGCGTGACGCTGGAGGGGCCGGTGTTGGAGCAGGACGATTTGGAGGCTTTAGCGCAAGCCGGTACGGTGATACCCGCTTGAGAACGGGTATAGCCAATATCTCCAGCCAATAAGCAGTTCACATGATTCACGCTGATTATCTTCGACCCGGAAATTTGAACGATGCGCTGCAAGCGCTCGCCTCGGGTTCATTTCAGGTACTGGCCGGTGGTACCGATATTTTTCCTTCTCACAGCAACAGCGCACCGCAAGTACCTGTGCTGGATATCAGTGCCGTACCCAATCTGTCCGGGATTGAATTACACGATGGCTATTGGCATATCGGCGCGACCACCACTTGGTCGACACTGGTACGTGCCCAGTTACCACCGCAACTTTACGGCTTGCAAGCCGCTGCGCGTGAAGTCGGCGGTATTCAAATTCAAAATACCGGCACCGTCGCCGGCAATATTTGCAATGCCTCGCCTGCGGCGGACGGTGTGCCGGCCTTGCTTTCGCTAGACGCTGAAGTCGAGTTGGTCTCGGTACGAGGTGCTCGGCGCATGCCTTTGCAGCAGTTTTTGCTGGGGAGTCGCAAGACTGCGCGTGATCCGGATGAGTTGGTCACAGCCATCCGGATACCGCATCGCCCAGAGGCGCACTCGGCATTTTTGAAGCTTGGCCATCGCCGTTATCTGGTGATCTCGATTGTGATGGTGGCTGCCGTGGTCGAGGTACAGCAGGGTGTGCTCAGCCATGTCGCGCTGGCAGTCGGCTCGTGCTCGGCGGTTGCGCAGCGTCTTCATGCGCTGGAGCAGAAATTGATCGGTCAAGCCGCCGATAGTGCGCTGATTGACCAGATTAACGAACAAGATCTATCGGTGCTGTCGCCGATTGATGATGTACGCGGTACCGCCGCATACCGCGCTGATGCGGCACTGACGCTGGTGCGCCGAGCGATTGCCGAGGCTATCCATGAATAAACCGATGGAGATTCAAGTCGGCCAAGCCTTGTCCATGTCGGTCAATGGCAAGCATGTGGAAGTACACAGCCCGGCGCGGCGTTTGTCCGACACTTTGCGCGATGAGCTCGGGCTGACCGGTACCAAGATTGGTTGCAATGCAGGTGATTGCGGCGCGTGTACCGTGCTGCTCGATGGTGAGCAGGTTTGTGCATGTCTGACCGCGACCGGTCAGTGCGTCGGACGCACGGTGACCACGGTAGAAGGCCTCGCGCCCGACGGTAAGTTGAACGCATTACAGCAATCATTCATGAATCACGGTGCAGCGCAGTGCGGTATCTGCACACCGGGAATGTTGATGGCCGCTACCGATGTGCTGCAACGTCATCCGCAGCCGACCGAGCAGCAGGTACTCGATGGTATCGGTGGCGTACTGTGCCGCTGCACTGGTTACAGAAAAATTGTAGAGGCCGTGCTTGCGGTAGCAGATACACAAACATCTGTCGTGGATAGCATTGCTGCTGATGCCATTCAAGCGCATGAGACTGATGTGTTGAGTACCTCTGTCGCACACGCTGATTCACACCAATTTGTGAGCAGCAAGGAGCTCGCGGCAGGTGCAGCCGTCGGTGCCCGCGTGACGCGGATGGATGCGCCCGCCAAACTCACCGGCACTGCGCGTTTTGGCGCAGATCTGATTCCAACCGATTGCTTGTGGATGCGCACGGTACGCTCGCCCTACCAAAGCGCGCGTTTTGAAATTTCGGATCTGCAGGCTTTTCGCAAGCGCTACCCGCAAGTCGTCGCCGTATTGACGGCGGATGATGTACCGGAAAACAGCTTCGCTGTGTTCCCGCAACCTAAAGACCAACCGGTGTTGGCCAAAGATTTTGTGCGCATGCGGGGCGAGGCAGTAATGCTCATCATTGGCGAGCAGCACGCAGTGCAGGCCATTCCCGAATCCGAGATGCCGGTTCAATGGACGGCGTTGCCGGCGATGGAAACCCCGGCACATGCACTCGCCAAACCGGATCAGTTACTTCATGACTTTGCCAAAGATAATGTGCTGTGTCACGGCCGCGTGGTGAAGGGGCATATCGAACAAGCTTTACAACACGCTGCCTATATTGCCGAAGACACTTACTGCACTAGCTATGTTGAGCATGCGTATATAGAACCTGAGGCAGGCTATGCTGAAGTGTTCGTTGAGAACGGGCGCGAACGTTTACGCGTTTTTGCTTGCACACAGACGCCGGTGATGGATCAGGAAGAAGTCGCCCGCGTACTTCGTCTGCCTAAAGAAGCTATTCATATTGTGCCTTCCGAAATCGGCGGTGGCTTTGGCGGCAAACTCGATGTATCGATACAACCGCTGCTAGCAGTCGCTGCTTGGACGCTGAAACGACCGGTGCGTACGATTTATAGCCGCAGCGAGTCGATGGTTTCCACCACCAAGCGTCACCCTTCCGAGATTCGTGCGCGTTATGCCTGCGATGCTGAAGGCAAGTTGATCGGACTAGATTTTCATGGTGATTTCAACACCGGTGCCTATGCCAGCTGGGGTAGCACCGTGGCGAACCGTGTGCCGGTACATTCCACTGGGCCGTATTTCGTGCCGCACCTGCGTGCGCTGACGCGTGCGGTGTATACCAATAATTCAGTGGCGGGCGCGTTTCGCGGCTTCGGTGTGCCGCAGGCGCATATCGTGACTGAGGCTTTGCTCGATGAGCTGGCTGAAAAAACCGGTATAGATCGCTTGCAGTTTCGATTGAAAAATGCAATCTGCGCAGGTCAGCCGACGGCAACTGGCCAGATACTCGCAGCCAGTGTCGGCATGCGTCAGTGTCTCGACGTATTGCAGCCCGCTTGGCACGCAGCGCAAGACGCAGCACAGCAATTCAATGCTCAAGCACCGAGCAGCGAAACCTGTTCGAATCTTCGACGTGGCGTAGGCATTGCCTGCATGTGGTATGGCATCGGCAACACCGTGATTGCCAACCCATCGACCATGACCGGCGCGCTGCGCGCGAATGGTCGACTGTTTTTATATAACGGCGCTCAAGAAATCGGCCAAGGCACCGCGACCGTGATGCCGCAAATCTTCGCCGATGCAGTGGGCTTGCCGCTCGCGTGTGTTGATCAGGTTGTGGGTGACACGGACCTGACCGAGGATGCGGGTAAATCCTCGGCGTCACGACAGACTTTTGTATCCGGTAATGCTGCGAAGTTTGCGGGTGAAGATTTACGCCGTCAGTTGTTAGCGCTACTGCAAATGAGTGAGCCAGCACAGCTGAGTTTGCAAGGCGCGCAGCTGATAGGGCGGCAGGGTGAGGTTACGCGCGCGATTGATTTGAGTACGCTGGCTGCTGATGCTCACGGTGATGTTGCAGTCGGGCGTGGTTATTTCAATCCACCGACGGTGCCGCTGGATGCCGATGGCCAGGGTGTGCCTTACGCCACTTATGGATTTGCAGCGCAGTTTGCCGAGATAGAGGTGGATATTCAACTCGGTACGATTCGTGTGCTGCACATACACGCAGCGCATGATGTCGGCAAAGCGATCAACCCGACCCAAGTCGAGGGCCAGATTCATGGGGGTATCGCGCAAGGCTTAGGAATGGCATTGATGGAGGAATACATCAGCGGCCGTACCGATAACTTGCATGACTACTTGATACCGACAGCGGGCGATATTCCGCCCATCACAGTCCATTTGATTGAAGACCCCGAGCCCATCGGTCCCTACGGTGCGAAAGGCGTAGGTGAGCCAGCCTTGATCGCGACGGCGCCAGCGATTTTGAACGCATTGCATCACGCCACCGGTGTGCGTGTGAAAACCTTGCCGGCGACACCGGACC
The DNA here is from genome assembly GCA_964655425.1 of uncultured Bifidobacterium sp. Classification (GTDB taxonomy): domain Bacteria; phylum Pseudomonadota; class Gammaproteobacteria; order Burkholderiales; family Burkholderiaceae_D; genus Pernthalerella. The sequence goes on along the minus strand of CAZZMV010000028.1, from coordinate 8,869 downwards.
GAGTGCGGGCCGCACTATTGAAAAATAACCCGACAACGCAGCATCATGACCGGGCATAACCGAGTAGATCACAGCGCTGATCATGCTGATGAACTTCCATCAGCACCCAACGAAGTGCGCGTACTCGATAAATCACGACCGCGTAGTGAAAACATGGCGGCCAATAAGATCGAATGCAACGCCTGCCCGGTGCTGTGCCAAATTACCGAGGGCAGGAGTGGTGCGTGTGACCGCTATGCCAATGTGCAGGGTATTTTGACCCGTGTAGACCCATTGGTTTTACTGTCACGAATAAACGACCAGTCGACTACTGAGCAAAAAGGCACACCATCGCAACAGCAGCTGCAACGTCGCGACTTATCGGCTGCATCATCCAATACGCAAGAAGTCAATTTGACTGGCGCGTCCGCAGCGTTGTTTGTCACCGGTGTCGGCGCAGGCACCACCTACCCGGATTACAAGCCCGCACCGTTCATGGTGTCGTCCAAGCTGAATGGTATTGATATGGTCACGGTGGTGACCGAGGGTATTTTCAGCTACTGCAGCTTCAAGGTAAAAATCGATACCGATCGCTATCTTGGCCCTGAGCGCGCCAGCATTCGTCATCGTGGGGAAGAGGTTGGTCATGTCACTACAGCCGAGTATGGCTCGCAAATGCTGTCGCTCGGGGGAGTACATCATCTGACCGGTGGTTCGAAAAAGGAAGGTCGCGTCACCTGCGAGATGATGATGGCGCTCGGTAACAAGCAAGCGGTAGAACTTGAGATTGAAGGCGGCGCGAAATTAGTGGTGCAAGCGGGTCGCGCACCGATTGTCGACGGCGTCGAAGAAAAACACATGCGTGTTGGCTGCGGCTCAGCCACCATCGGCATCTTCGCCAAGCAATGGTTCGGTCATGTGGATGAAGTGGTCGTGGTGGATGATCACATCACGGGCGTGCTCAGCGAGCATCAAGCAGGCCGGTGTCTGGATATGCCGCTCTCTGGCATAAAAATGAAAGGTCGTAAGTCAACACCAGGTCGGTATTTTCAGGTGGCGAATCCAGGGCAGGGCTGGGGTGGTACCGATATTGCGAACCCGCTCGATATTATCGAAGGCTTTGACCCCGAGCACGCACGGCCAGGTATGCGCTTGCTGATGACCTCGACCACCGGTGAGCACGCGGCGTGGTTTGTACTGGATGAGCAATTACATCCGGTACCCGCTGCCATGCCCAGTGCGGTCCAAAAAGTGGTGGAACGTATTGTGGAGAATTGCGAGCCATCGCTCGCCAGTGTGCTGTTTTTGGCAGGCGCAGGCGGTTCTTTGCGCGCGGGTGTCACTGATAACCCGGTGTGGCTGACCAATTCAATCAAACAAGCCATTACTTATGTCAGCTGCGGCGGTGCGCCGGCGTATGTGTGGGCAGGCGGCGGCATTACCGTGATGGTGGATGTATTGCGTATGCCGGATCAATCGTTTGGCTCGGTACCGACACCGGCGATTGTGGCGCCGATCGAGTTCACCATGCGATTCGATGATTACGCTCGACTCGGTGGCCATCTGGATTGTGTAAGGCCACTCGATGAGGTGGTGAATGCGGAGCGCGAGCGTTCTGTGCACTGGGCGGTGGATCATAGTCATTGGCCGCTGCTTCAAAAACCGATGCTGGGTTGAGACAGACGCCATGCAGCCACAACGACAACAACTTCTGGACGGCCGCTGGCATTTTCATTATGGCCCGATTGATTTGATCATCAATGCAGATGGCGATGCAAATGCGATTGAGCGCGCGCTATCAGCATGTTGGCTTCGTTTCGCGCAGATTCTGCCTGAGCTGGTAGAAGAATTGAGCGTGCTGCGTCAACCACTGAGGCAGGTGCATTGGATGGCATCACCGGTGGCGCGCCGGATGGTACGTGCCTGTTGGCCGCATCGTTCGCAGTTCATTACACCGATGGCAGCAGTCGCTGGCGCCGTCGCAGATGAGTTGATTGGTTTTTTAAATGCGGAGCCTGCTATTCGACGGGCCAGTATCAATAATGGGGGCGATATCGCACTTCATCTGCAAGCTGGGCAGGTTTACACCGTAGGTATGGTGAGCGAGAGCGACACTATAAAAGCCGAGCCCCAAGGAAGTTTCGTGATTGACGCGAGCATGCCGATACGTGGTGTTGCTACGTCAGGCTGGCGTGGCCGCAGCATGAGCTTGGGCATTGCCGACAGTGTGACAGTGCTGGCCGAGTGTGCAGCAAGCGCTGATGCTGCTGCCACCATGATCGCCAACGCGGTGAATGTGCAGCACGTGGCAATTCAGCGTGCGCCTGCAAACACATTGAAAGACGATACCGATTTAGGTGATCTGCTCGTTACGACAGC
>CAZZMV010000028.1:0-6411 GCA_964655425.1 uncultured Bifidobacterium sp. | reverse complement strand
ACATTGGATGTGCCGCTGACGCACATCACCGCCAGTTATGTGCGTAGCCATTTTGATGCAATGGAAGTATCCGTACCCGGTGCACCCGCTGCAGATGAGCTAGTGTTTATCTTAGTGATGTCGACCGGTGCGCGAATTCATGCGCGCGTCGGTGGTTTAACGCCTGAAGGCATCAGTCAATTTGATGGTCAGCGCTAGACCATGCATCAAGAAGTAAACAGATTTGGATGGGGAACGGACACAGTTTAATAACATATCTGGGCAAGTGCCAAGCACTGATAAGTAATCAATTTTGATCAAGTAATCGATCTGGGCAAGTAGTCGATCCGGGTAAGTAACAGAGACAGGCAAGTTTATGAAAACTGACATTCGAAAATTGATTGTGCAAGTTGATGAAACCCGTATCGAAATGGGGCAATCGATTGATCCACCCACGCGCCGCGCAGTGGCGATCGCAGTCATCGCCAACCCGTTTGCGGGTCGCTACGAGGGAAATCTGGAGCTCCTTGGTGATATCGGCGCTGAACTCGGCAAGCTGCTGGGTGAGAAATGTGTCGAGGCGCTGAACATTCAACCTTCTCAGGCCGAGAGCTACGGCAAGGCGGCGATTGTTGGTGAGAGCGGCGAGCTAGAGCATGCTGCTGCGATTCTGCATCCAAAACTCGGTGCGCCGCTGCGCGAGGCGGTTGAAAAAGGTGCAGCACTGGTACCGTCAGCAAAAAAAATGGGTAGCTTGGGTACAGCGATTGATGTACCGCTGGGTCACAAGGACGCAGCGTTTGTACGCAGTCATTTCGATGCGATTGAGGCGCGGGTATCCGACGCGCCGCGCGCGAATGAAATTGTAGTGGCAGTCGCCGTGACTGATTCAGGTCGTCCGCTGCCCCGTATCGGTGGTTTGCAAAAAAATGAAATCAAAGGCCAAGACGGCTTACGCTGATTTGCTAAAAGGGAGAGCACGGTGAGCAATTTCAATAAGCTATTCAAGCCATTGCTGTTGGTGCTATTCATGGGCGCCGGCATGCAGTCACATGCGCAAACCATCAAGATCGGTGAGGTGAATAGCTACAAGGCACACGCTAATTTTTTAGGACCCTACAAAAAAGGGATGGAGCTAGCGCTGGATGAAATTAACGCCGGTGGTGGACTGCTTGGTAAAAAAGTAGAAATTATTACGCGGGATGACAATGCCAATCCTGGTGATGCTGTGCGTGCGGCTGAGGAATTGTTGTCACGTGAAAAAATAGATGTATTAACCGGGACTTTTTTGTCGCATGTTGGCTTGGCGGTTACCGATTTCGCGCAGCAGAAAAAAATCTTCTTCCTAGCGGCCGAGCCGTTAACTGACAAAATCGTTTGGGAGAACGGCAATCGCTACACCTTCCGCTTGCGTCCTTCAACGTATATGCAGGTGGCGATGCTGGTGCCTGAAGCAGCTAAACTCAAGAAAAAGCGTTGGGCGCTGGTGTATCCCAATTATGAGTATGGTCAGTCTGCGGCGAATACTTTCAAGCAGCTGCTGAAAGCGGTACAGCCCGATGTGGAGTTTGTTGCCGAGCAGGCGCCGCCCCTGGGCAAGGTCGATGCAGCAGCGGTCTCGCAAGCCTTGGCAGATGCCAAGCCGGACGCCATCTTCAATGTATTGTTTGGCCCGGATCTGGCCAAGCTGGTGCGTGAAGGCACTACCCGAGGGCTATTTAAAGGTCGTGAGGTAGTGAGCTTGTTGTCTGGCGAGCCGGAGTATCTCGATCCGCTAAAAGATGAAGCGCCGAGTGGTTGGATCGTGACGGGTTATCCTTGGAGCGGCATTAATACGCCAGAGCACAAGCGCTTCCTCGACGCTTATCAGAAAAAATTCAATGACTACCCGCGCTTGGGGTCGATCGTTGGCTACTCGGCCATCATGTCGATCGCGGCCGGTATTCGCAAGGCGAATAGCACCAATACTGAAAAGTTGATTGATGTATTCCATGGTCTGAGCGTGGACACACCGTTCGGCCCAATTCGTTACCGCGCACAAGATAATCAATCCACCATGGGCGCCTATGTCGGCCGCGTCGCAGTCAAAGACGGCAAGGGTGTCATGGTGAATTACCAATACCTCGACGGCGCAAAATTTCAGCCTGCGGATGCTGAGGTCAAGCAATTACGCAAAGCGCCTTGAGCAAAAGTTTTTACCAGTTCCTGCGTGTCATATACCCATAACAACTAATCATGACACTGTCCAGCCTATTACTACAGCTGTTGAATGGATTGGCGGGCGCATCGTCACTGTTCTTGGTCGCAGCAGGTCTGTCATTGATTTTTGGCGTCACCCGTATCGTTAATTTCGCGCACGGCTCACTCACCATGCTCGGGCTGTATATGGCGATATCGGTCAGTGAGTGGCTGGGCACCTCGAGCGGATGGGGGTTTTGGGGCAGTATCCTTATTGCTGCACTGGGCACTATGCTGATGGGTGTGCTGATAGAGATCTTGCTGTTGCGACGGATTTATCACGTCCCTGAATTATTTCAGTTACTTGCGACCTTCGCCCTGGTACTCGTGATTAAAGATCTGGCGCTCTATGTGTGGGGTGCCGAAGAATTATTGGGCCCACGTGCACCGGGTTTCACGGGCGCGGTTGAGTTATTCGGGCAGTCCTTCCCCAAATACAACCTGCTGCTGATCGTGATCGGCCCGGTCATTCTGTTGATGCTTTGGTTGCTACTGACGCGCACCCGCTGGGGTACCCTGGTGCGTGCTGCAACTCAAGACCGTGACATGGTGAGTGCGCTGGGTGTGAATCAGGCGTGGTTATTTACCAGCGTGTTTGCGCTCGGGGCTTTTCTCGCTGGCTTGGGTGGAGCGATACAGATGCCGAATGAGCCCGCCAGTTTGCATCTGGATTTGCAAACCATAGGCGATGCGTTTGTCGTGGTGGTGGTGGGCGGCATGGGCAGCTTGCCCGGTGCTTATGTCGCGGCACTGCTGATTGCGCTGACCAAGGCGATGTGTGCCGCGCTCGGCACGGTGCACTTTTTTGGGCTGGATATTTCATTCTCCAAGCTGACGCTGGTCGTCGAGTTTCTGATTATGGCGGTGGTGTTGGTTGTACGGCCTTGGGGTCTGCTCGGCAAAGTGCAAGCAGTAGCGCGAGGCGCTGCGGCAATCGAGACACCCTTACGCCCAGCGAGCGACCTACTCAAAACCATTGGCGCGCTACTGCTACTGCTGTTATTGCTGCTACCGCTACTCAATGGCAGTTTCCCCTACATGCTGGTGCTCGGCATTGATCTGCTGATTGCGGCCCTGTTTGCGGCAAGCTTGCATTTCATCATGGGTCCGGGTGGCATGCACTCGTTTGGTCATGCGGCCTACTTCGGTCTCGGCGCCTATGGCGCAGCCTTGTTCATGAAAGCCCTGGGTTGGCCGATGCTGATATCGCTAGTAGTAGCGCCTATATTGGCTGCAGCTGGTGCTCTGGTATTCGGCTGGTTCTGTGTACGCCTGTCCGGTGTGTATCTCGCCATGCTGACACTGGCGTTTGCGCAAATTGTGTGGTCAGTGATTTTTCAGGCAGATGAACTCACCGGCGGTAGTAATGGCGTTACAGGCTTGTGGCCAGCAACGTGGCTATCAGACAAAGCCCATTACTACTACCTCACGCTCGTGCTGGTGGTCGCTGGCGTTCTGCTCATGCGGCGCATTGTGTTTGCCCCATTTGGCTATGCCCTGCGCGCGGTGCGTGATTCTGCGTTACGCAGCGATGCTATTGGTATCCATGTGCAGCGAGTACAGTGGTTAGCTTTTATCTTTGCCGGCATATTCTGTGGCGTGGCTGGAGCGCTGTTCGCATTTTCCAAGGGCAGTATCTCGCCCGAAACCATCCACATCGGGCGCTCGGTCGATGCGCTGATTATGGTGCTGCTCGGTGGTGTGCAAACCCTGAGCGGCCCCTTGGTAGGTAGTGTGGTGTTCAGTACGCTGCAAGATGTTCTGATACGCGAGACCGAGTACTGGCGTGCTGTGCTGGGGGCAGTGATCTTGTTTCTGGTGTTAGTGTTCCCGCAGGGTTTGGCAGGCTTTGTTCGGTCGATCTTCGAATCACGTGGGAGGCCTGCATGAGCCTGCTACAAGTTCGTCATCTAGCTAAATCCTTTGGCGGTGTGCGTGCGGTGGATGATGTCTCCTTCGATCTACCTTCAGGTCAGCTACTGGCCTTGCTGGGCCCGAACGGTGCTGGCAAATCGACCTGCTTCAATATGCTGAACGGCCAGATCAAACCAGATGCCGGTGAAATTTCATTCGAGGGGCGCGATATTGCCGGCTGCGCACCGCGCGATATTTGGCGTATGGGTGTTGGGCGCACATTTCAAATTGCGGCCACATTTCATTCGATGACAGTGATCGAGAATGTGCAGATGGCATTGATTTCGCACGAAAGAGGATTATTCAATCTGTGGCGACCCGCGCGAGAGCATCACCGTGATGAGGCGATGACTTTATTGGCACAAGTGGGTATGGCAGAGCAAGCGGACCGTGCCTGTAGCGTGCTGTCGTATGGTGACGTAAAACGCGTTGAGCTGGCGATGGCGCTCGCCAACAAGCCACGGCTGCTACTCATGGATGAGCCGACTGCCGGCATGGCGAGTAAGGAGCGACATGCGCTGCTCGCGCTGACCAAGAAGCTGGTGGTTGAACAACAGCTTGCCGTATTGTTCACTGAGCACAGCATGGATGTGGTATTTGCGTTTGCCGATCGATTGATTGTGCTGGCGCGTGGCAAGTTGATTGCAGAGGGTGACGCAGAATCAGTACGTAACCATCCTTTGGTACGCGAGGTGTATTTCGGTAGCGGCGCTACCTTCAGCGATACGGCAGCAGCATGAGCATGCCGATGCTGGAAGTGCAAGGGTTGAATGCGTTTTATGGCAAGGCGCAGATGCTGTTTGATGTGTCGCTCGATGTCGAGCGCGGCGAGGTGGTGGCGCTGATGGGGCGAAATGGTGCGGGTAAATCTACCACCATCAAATCCATCATGGGCCTGCTTCCAACTAAGCGAGGTCAGGTGCGCTTCATGGGTGAAGATATTGCCGCACTTGAGCCTTACCAGATCGCTCGTCGCGGGCTGGGTTTTGTGCCGGAAGACCGGCGAGTGTTTTCCGAGTTGAGTGTGATGCAGAATTTGGAAGTCGGCAAACAGGCGGCGCGCGCCGGTGCCGCGCCATGGACGCCGGAGCGTTTATTTAAATTGTTTCCGAATTTGGGTGAGATGCCGGATCGTCCGGGTGGCAGCATGAGCGGTGGCGAGCAGCAAATGCTGACAGTAGCGCGCACCTTGATGGGGAACCCGCTACTGCTCATGCTGGATGAGCCTTCCGAGGGAGTCGCTCCCGTGATTGTCGAGCAAATGGCGCATATGATCATGACACTGAAACAGCAAGGCCTTGCCATATTGCTATCGGAGCAGAATCTTCATTTTGCCCAGCTAGTATGCGATCGTGCGTATGTACTCGAGCAAGGGCAGATTCGGTTCAGCGGCACCATGCAGGCGCTGGCTGCCAACGAAGACGTACAGCAAAACTATTTATCGTTGTAGTAGCGAGTCGGGCGGTCGGAGACGACCATTTTTTCAACGTGGTACGAGGAGAGCAAAATGAAAAATCATTTCAGTCGTAGAGATACCCTCAGACTTATCGGTGGCGCTGGCATGCTGGCGGCATTGGGTGGTGTTGGTTTGCGCGCAAATGCTGGCGTAAAGATCAATGACGCCAGTGCTCTGATTGTGGTGGATGTACAAAACTGCTTCGTCCCTGGCGGCACGCTGCCGGTCAACAAAGGTGATGAGGTTGTACCGGTGATTAATGCGATCTCTAAAAAATTCAAGAACGTGGTCATCACGCAAGACTGGCATACCAAGGGACATGTCTCGTTTGCGTCTTCCCACGCAGGGAAGAAACCGTTCGAGACTACCAAGCTGCCGTATGGCGAGCAAGTGCTGTGGCCGGATCACTGTGTGCAAGGTACCAAGGATGCAGAGCTGCACAAAGACCTCGCCATTCCACATGCGCAGCTGATTATCCGTAAGGGATTCCATGAAGGTACCGATAGCTACTCGGCATTTCAGGAAGCAGATCGCAAAGCTAACACGGGTCTCGCAGGCTACCTGAAAGAACGCAAGCTGAAGACCGTGTATGTGACGGGTCTGGCAACTGACTTCTGTGTCGCATGGACAGCACTCGATGCAAGATCAGCTGGATTCGAGGTGTATGTGATTGAAGACGCATGCCGCGGCATTGACTTGAATGGCTCGGTTGCGAAGGCATGGGACACGATGAAAGCCAAAGGTATCAAGCGTATCCAGTCATCAGACTTGGCTTGATGCTGCGTTCATGTTGAAAAAGTGAGCTCGCCATGGCTACTGCGGCA
>CAZZMV010000027.1:0-15882 GCA_964655425.1 uncultured Bifidobacterium sp. | reverse complement strand
GTCATGACGGGCGCGGTCGACACCGATATGGCCAAGGGTTATGACGGCCCCAAAAACACCCCTGCCGAGGTGGCCCAAGCCATACTCGCCGGCGTACAGAGCGGCACCGAAGATATCTATGTCGGCGACATGACTGACTGGATCAATGGCGCGCTAAAAGAGGACCCCAAAGGTCTGGAGAAGCAGCTCGCTGCTTACCTGCCGAACTGACGCACTGAATGGCTCTCTAATAGCTCGGCATTGGCCCACCACCACCCTTCTCGTCTGGAGAATCATGAACACTGAAACCAAAATGAGCAGGCTTCTTGCAAAAACAGTTTATGTCTCTTTAGTGACGATTTTAATCAACAGCTCAATTTCGCTGACCACGAACGTCAATGCGCAAGAGCTTGCACCGCCCGCCGGCTTGGACGATTTAACTATTGAATCGACACGTGCCATGGCGAATGAACTACTCACACAACTGGGTCAGAAGCTGAAGTCAACCATGTCTAAAGACGGGCCGGAAGCAGCGGTGAGCGTCTGCAAAGAAGCTTCACCCTCTATTGCAAAAACCTTGTCTTCAAAACACGGCGCACAAATGACCCGGGTCGGTACGCGCGTCAGAAATCCCTCGATGGGTACGCCAAACCCATGGCAAAAAGATGCGCTCGCTCAGTTTGAAAATCGTCTGGCTCAGGGCGAACCGCCCGCCAGTATGGAATATTGGAAAGTGGTGGATGTCGATCAGGGCAAACGCGAACTACATTACGCAAAAGCGATTATGGTTCAACCGATTTGCTTGAGCTGTCATGGCGCTGCCGCGGAAATACCTACGTCTTTGGCTGAGAAAATTCGACTTGAATATCCACAAGATCAGGCTACTGGCTACAGCGTCGGCAAACTGCGTGGCGCGGTAGTCGTCAGCAAGCCGCTCAACTAGCTTTTTGATTATGAAATAAAGCAGCTTGCGTTGTTGCGAGTTTCTGCCGCTTGCGTTTTTTGAGTGTCTGCCGCTTGCTTGTGCTGTCAGCAGTGGCGTCTCGCTGGCCGCTTTTTGTTAGCGCCGCTTTTTCATCGCCTGTTAGTCGCAGGCCAAGGCACACGAGGGGGAGGCAAAGCCCATCGGAGAGACGGGCTTTGCGTGGTTTCTGCGACACCGACACGAGCGCAAACTGGCTACGACGTTTGTCTCAATACCTGCGATGACCTCGCCTGTGCAAGTAACGACGGTGCTGCATAACTACAGGTACAAAAAGATAATGATCACTTCTTGTATCACTGCAGCTGCCGACTCCTCCCTAGCAATGTGGTCAGCAACAAAGAAATAAACCGGAAATAATCAAGCCACATCCCTGCTGCATCATGGCGGGGTTGTTCGCCGCCATGAAAACCACTCAACCAAGCTACGCGCCTAAATGCATACCGTCAAGGCAAATCTGAGATATCAAGCGAATGGTCAACTTAATGGTTTGCAGGGATTTCTTAAATTATTTTCATACGATACAAAAGCCAACCAAATAGCGCGGTTCTGCTTGGTCTAATGTCATAATGCCAACCATGCTTCCCGCTACATAACCTCACCTGGCATTTCGTACCAAGCCTTACTCTGATTAACAATTCGAACCACGACCAGCATCACTGGCACCTCAATCAGCACACCCACCACTGTCGCCAGCGCAGCACCGGACTCAAAGCCAAATAGGCTAATCGCAGCAGCCACGGCCAATTCAAAAAAATTCGATGCTCCAATCAGTGCAGAGGGGCAGGCAACTGCATGGGATTCACCTAATTTTCGATTAAGCCAATAGGCCAAGCCCGCGTTGAAAAATACCTGAATCAGTATCGGTACCGCAAGCAACACAATGACCAGCGGTTGTTGCAGGATGGCCTGGCCTTGAAATGCAAACAAAAGTACCAGGGTTAGCAGGAGCGCTGCGATCGACAAAGAGCCGACACGCTGCATTGTAGCGTCGAACTTTTCCTGACCTTGGGCCAGTAAATAACGCCGCCAAGCCTGCGCCAGAATAACCGGAATCACAATGTACAAGCCGACTGAGGTCAGCAAGGTTTCCCAAGGCACCACGATCGATGACATACCGAGCAATAACGCCACAATCGGGGCGAATGCAAACACCATAATGATGTCGTTGAGTGCAACCTGAGACAAGGTAAACAGCGGATCACCATTGGTGAGCCGGCTCCACACAAACACCATGGCGGTACAGGGTGCAGCCGCCAGCAGGATCAGGCCAGCTAAATAGCTATCGATCTGCTCAGCTGGCAGAAGCGGTGCGAACAGATGCCGAATAAATACCCAACCCAACAGCGCCATCGAGAACGGTTTGACCAGCCAATTAACAAATAACGTGACACCGATGCCCCGAACATGATGACGCAATTCATGCAGCGCGCCAAAATCGACTTTGACCAGCATCGGAATAATCATCAGCCAAATCAGCAAGCCGACTGGCAAGTTGACTCGGGCAATTTCTATTGCACCGATCGCTTGGCAGGCCTCAGGGAAAAACTGTCCAAGCAAAACACCGACCACAATGCAAAGCACCACCCACAGCGTCAAAAATCGCTCGAAAATCGTCATGATTTACCCAGTCGTTGCAGCTCAGACTGAAGACTCATCCGATCAAGTTTTTCGATGGGTAAAGACGCCAGTAATTCAATCCGTTTACGCAAACCGACCATGACATCCTTGAAGGCCTGACGCTTTACTTCGTCGCTCCCCTGCACTTGCGACGGATCGGGGAAACCCCAATGCGCTGTGATCGGTGTACCCGGCCAAATCGGACAAACTTCGCCCGCTGCGTTGTCGCACACCGTGATAATGAAGTCCATTTTCGGCGCGCCAGGTAAAGCGTATTCATCCCAGCTTTTTGAGCGTAATTTCGATACAGGGTAACCCAACATCTCGGCAATTTCCGCTGCGTATGGATTAATGCTAGTGCCGGGGGTAGAACCTGCAGAAAAGCCGACAAAGCGCTTGCTTGGATCAGTCGATGCGAGCGCCTCGCCAATCACCGATCTTGCCGAGTTATGGGTGCATAAAAATAGAACATTGAATGTTTTCAAGTGATTACTCCTTTGATTTTTTTCTGACGTGACGCGCAGGGCTGACCGCCACAACAGTTTTCAAGCAGGAAGCCGCTGAGCGCTTGCACAAGTTCAGCGTTGGGTCGGTAGATCAGGTGGCGACTCTGACGCTCAACGAGAAGCAAGTTGGCGCGGGTAAGCTCCTTAAGGTGAAAGCTGAGTGTGGCATTCGGTATGCCCAGCTTTTCGATCAGTTCTGAGGGGGTAAGCCCAGTATCGCCTCGTTGGACGACCAAGCGAAAGATATTCAGGCGGGTTTCCTGGCCAAGTGCCAAAAAAGCATTGATCGCATCATTATTCGTCATATTTCCAATTATATGGAAATATATGACAGCATCGTGACACACTGGCAGTATCCGACCCCGATCGAATCGAGCAATAAGAAACGACCGAGCGCGGAAGGCGGTTACGTACTCATGTGGTCAGGCTAGCGGCCAAGCCCCATAGCGTTGCCAAGGCAAGCACAGGTGAGTTGATTACCAAGGGATTTCATTGCCCTGGTAATCAATAAAATACGCGCCTGACTTGGGCGCCAGCCCCATCATCGCGCGCATCATGCCTGCGACCGACTCCGCTGGTTCAAGTAATTGTTGAACATTTGCTTGAAAAGGCGCCGATAGGTTTGATCGCACCGTGCCGGGTTGCAGAGCCACCACTCGCAATTTCGGGTTCTTACGCTGAAACTCGATGGCAGCAGTTTGCAGCACCATATTGAAAGCGGCTTTGGATGCTCGGTAGCTGTACCACCCACCTTTTTGGTTATCGGTGATGCTGCCAACTCGCGCAGATAACTTTGCGTAGATTGAGTCACCTGAAGCGATCAATGGCAGCAGTTGTTTGAGAACGAGTGAGGGCCCGATGGTATTGACCAGCAGTTGACGGTGTAGTGCGTGTGGATCCAAACGTGCAAGTGCTTTTTCAGGACCAACATCGTCAATCGTTAATGCGCCCGTTGCATCAATAATCAAATGGAATGGCGCATCCTCACGCACCGTGTCGCCGAGATTTTCAATAGACGCCGGATTTTCCAGGTCAAAATTATTGCTCAACGAACGCGACAGACCAACCACCCTGCCACAATCGGGATCTTGATTTAAATAATCATGAAATGCACTGCCGATGGAACCACTTGAACCCACGATGAGGGCATGATATTGGTCCGGAAATTCGAGTTTACGGAATTGAATTTGCATGTATAACCCATCTTGATTCCGTACAATTTTGGCGCCCGGCTTTTTTGATCTAGCACTGAACTGCGTCGGGCGCTAATCCCACCCGCAGAGAACCTGTTGCAGCTTGGCTGGCGCGGTGCCGCTGGCGATGGCACTCCAAGTCATTTGCTCCTCCACGAGTGGTGCATTGATCAGGGTCATGCCCTCGCCAAAATAGTCGGCGTGAGCGCTTAAAGCCAAACTCCGAACCATCGGCTCATCGCAACTGTATTCTTCAAACACCTTGTAGGACAGCGGCCCCATCGATGCATCGCCCTTGCTGTTCCAGAGCGCCCACACGGTCGCGGTGTCGCCTCGATTGCGGATGGTGGTCGGGTCAATGTATTTGTGGGCTGCGTTGCCCTCGAACACCCAAACCCATCGATTGTTGTGCAGGGCCTCCTGCGTCAAGCCGGCGCTACTGGCCACAAGCAACATCACTGAAATCAGCTTCTTCATCGTGTCCCCCTCGTGGCGCTCGCCACTTCGAGATTAATCTGAAAGGACTCCTGACGTCTTTCTCATCGCTGCTTAACCCACGGGTTATTAAGCTAGGATCGTGCCAGCGATTGGCTGTATTGAGGAATCATGCTGCTGCCGCCAGAGGTGGCGTACGCCGCGCCCGCTTGAAATGCGAAGTCCGCTTTTTCTGTGCGTGAAAGCCACAGCTCGTTCCTTGGGTAGGCTGTCCCGGATACATCGGCGACGCGGTGCCGAATGCAACACGTCTGGCGGGATAGAAGTAAGGCTGCTACAGCGGCGTGGGCACCCCAGCCCCTGGCTCGGCTACCTGACGTGGATCAGGTGCCAACAACAAAACATCGATGGCACTGAAAAAACAAATGCGTCATGTGCCCATATCATCGGTTTTGCTGGGAAACCGGGCGCTGGTATACCGCACAATCAGAACGCTCACTGATATCAACAAAGTTGACACAGCGACCGCAATCATTTCATTGATGTTGATGGGCGAGTGGCTCATGATGTCGACCATGTGCCGTGTCAGTGCCGTGATTGCGATATAAAGCAGAAAGCGGACAGGCATGTGGTTGGTCTCGAAGTAGATACCTACCATTGCGCCAATTTCAAGGTAAATGAATAGCAGCAGCAAATCGCCGATACTGGCGTACGACTTCATGAAAATACCGGCGAACGTCACGCCCGCTGCCCAAATGGTGGCCGCGCCAATACCGAACAGTGCGAGACGGTGAAACAGCGCCACCATGCTGTGACCAAATTTGTCCATCATCGCGTTTCTGGCGCTGCTCATTTCGCCTCCTTACTCTCCACAATTCACGGGCAGGTATTCTCGATGGTACGTGGTCTATCAATTCGCTGAGAGGCCTCAAAGCAAGCTCTGCATTCGCGCACGAACGTCTTCGGGTATCGCTGCATCCCAACTGGCTTCTTCTCCGGGCCGCGGCAATATTCGACCCCACTCAGCCACTTGCTCCGCGGGGACATCAATGATGTACACCTGAGTTGCCGCGGAATCTGTTACAGCGATATCTGCAACAGCCGCCATGATTTCCTCAATGATCTGATGTTTGGTCGCGATCGGCCTGCCGCCACGGATCTGCCCATGAATGAAAATATTGTCGTGCGCCAGACGCTTACCGGCAACGAAGTAATTTGTCGCAGGAACATCGACAAAAATAACTTGAACAAAATACTTCGGTGCGCCGGTGAGCCGACAATGAATATCTGTCAAAGCCGATGCAAGCGACGCTTTTTGCGTATCGGTCAATCGACCATCAATTGCCGAAACAGTGTAGGTTGGCATAGATAGAGAGCCTCTTCGACAGCTTGATATCAAACATCAACCAGCCGTCGCTCGCGTCTTCGTCGAGCAATGATGAATGCGGAATTCACCCCCGTCAGCACCATGACTGGCCACAGGAAGGTGCATACCATCACCCAAAAAACACGCGCTGATAACGACTGGGTTTCCGACGTGTTCTCGGGTTTATGGGGGCCCTCGCTAAACAAATGTCGAACAGAGAAAGAGGCCAAACCGAAAACTGCGCCAACGACGAGGAAAGTAGCGATATAGGCGTTCATGGCAACTCCTGACGAGATGATGGACGGTCCCGGATCCACGTTGGCAAACCGGCAAAGACCGAGCTTGGGCCAGCCGCTACGGCAACCTCACCCTCCACCGGGAGATTGGGCAGACTGTCAGGATAACTTTACA
The DNA here is from genome assembly GCA_964655425.1 of uncultured Bifidobacterium sp. Classification (GTDB taxonomy): domain Bacteria; phylum Pseudomonadota; class Gammaproteobacteria; order Burkholderiales; family Burkholderiaceae_D; genus Pernthalerella. The sequence continues at coordinate 9,390 of CAZZMV010000027.1, read as the reverse complement.
CTATTTTTTGTAAACTTTGTAGTACGGCTTGTTTTGAGCCATCAGGAAACATCGGCGCTCATCAGCCCGCCTGCACAGCCTTCCTGCGCTCTGCAAAATCTGCATACCAATGAAGCGAACCCGGATTACTCATTGCATCAGGATTCGCAATCTTGCTGATAGGCGTGCCCAGTAATAGCTTTTTGATGGGTAGTTCCATTTTCTTGCCTGTTAGCGTGCGAGGTATTTCCGGGACCGCAAATACTTCATTAGGCAGGTGTCGCGCCGAGAGTTGGGTGCGGATCTTGTCAAACAAGCGCTGTTTGAGCGTGTCGTCAAGTTGCAGACCTTCGCGCAGCACTACAAACAGCGGCATGTAGGACGCCTGCCCGAGGTATTCCAAATCAACCACCATGCTATCGAGTACCTCGTTCATTTCTTCGACCACCCGATAAATCTCCGAGGTACCCATGCGTATGCCATAGCGGTTAATCGTGGCATCCGAGCGGCCATAAATCACTGCGCCACCACGCGGCGTAATCCTGAGCCAATCGCCATGCCGCCACAATCCGGGGTAGTGGTCAAAATAGCTATCGAGATACCGCTTGTTACCCGGGTCATTCCAAAAATACAGCGGCATGCTGGGCATTGGTTTGGTGACGACAAGCTCGCCCACCTGATCAATCACGGGCTCACCCTGATCGTCAAGCGCATGCACCGACACCCCCAACGCCCGGCATTGCATCTCGCCTGCATACACCGGCAGCAATGGCGATGCGCCAACAAATGGCGCTGCCACATCGGTACCACCGCTGATCGACGCCAGTAGTACATCGGGGTGAACGTGTTGATAAATCCAGTCAAACGCATCATCGGCTAAGGGTGAGCCTGTTGAGCCAACCCCGCGTAGCAGAGATAAGTCAGCAAGCTTTGCCGGTTCGATGCCGGCTTTCATGCAATTTGCAAAAAACGCCGCGCCGACGCCGAAGAAGGTCAGCTGCGTATCTTGTGCAAACTGCCATAGGCGGGATAAATCCGGGTAACCGGGGTTGCCATCGTAAATACAGATCGTGGCGCCCACCAGCAAGCCGGTGATCTGTGCATTCCACATCACCCAACCCGTGGTGCTGAACCACAGAAAACGATCATCCTCCCCCAGATCGAGCGAAAGTGCATTCGCCTTCAGGCACTCTAGTAGCGATCCGCCTTGACCATGGACGATCGGTTTCGGCATGCCTGTGGTACCGGATGAGTACAGTATCCATAGCGGATGATCAGCGGGTAGTTGTTCAAATTTAATTGGATTGGCGCGGGCCGCCGAGTGCGTTAACAAATCTTGCCAGCGCATCGCGCCGGGTAGTGCAGTATTCACATCAAGCGCGGTATCCAGATAAGGCAATAGCACCGTGTGCTCGAGCGTAGGAAGTTCATTGCGCATTTGCTGCACAATATCGAGGCGATTAAATGCCTTGCCGCCATAGCGATAGCCGTCGACAGCAATCAGCACCTTCGGGTCAATCTGGCGAAACCGATCCAGCACGCTGGAGGCACCCATATCGGGCGAGCAAGATGACCAAATCGCGCCAATACTGGCGCACGCAAAAAATGCAATCGCTGCCTCTGGCGTGTTCGGTAAATAGGCCACCACCCGATCGCCCGGCCCCACCCCCAGCGCGCGCAAGGTGTTGGCAACAGCCGTGACTTGGTCTCGCAATTCAGCCCAAGATAATGTGACCCGATCACGCGTTTCAGACTCTGCAACGATGGCATCTTTATTCGCGGTCGATGCGTCCGTGTTAAAGCGAAACAGCTGCTCGGTGAAATTCAGGCGCGCACCATCGAACCACTTCGCGCCGGGCATGTGATAACCCGACACAATCTGCTGGTACGGCGCTGAGCACTGGATATCAAAATAATCCCAAATCGATGCCCAAAATCCTTCGATATCGTCGACCGACCACTGCCACAAGGCTTGATAATCACTAAAGCGCTGCCCCCGATCGGCCAGCCACTGCATGTAATGATTAACGCGGCTGCGCGCTATGCGTTCGGCGCTTGGGGTCCACAACAGTGGCGGCGGTACGGACATAAAATACTCTGGTTCTGATTTTTTATGGCAGCATGATAAGACAGACTGACCTACCACCAAGTAATGAAACCTAAAATCTTCGTCAGCCGCGCCACTTTTCCGGCAATTATTGATTATCTCTCCGAATGGTTTGAGGTGAGGCATAACCAAGCAGATGCGGATTATGATGAAGCCGCTCTCATTGAGCAGGTACGGGGCAATCACGGCGTATTCGCCAGCCCGACCCAACGATTCACCGCCAATCTGTTTGCAGCCTGCCCGGGTCTCAAAGCGGTTTGCAATATGGCGGTCGGCTATAACAACATCGATGTTGCTGCCGCGAGTGCTGCGGGTGTGATGATCACCAACACGCCAGATGTACTGAATGAAACTACGGCGGATTTTGGTTGGACCCTAATGATGGCGGCCGCGCGTCGCGTGAGTGAATCAGAGCATTTTTTGCGGGCGGGTCGCTGGAAGCGCTGGCGCTTTGATGATTTTCTGGGTGTTGATGTGCATGGCAGCACTCTCGGCATCATTGGTATGGGCCGTATCGGGCAAGCGATCGCGCGACGCTCGGTGGGTTTTAACATGAAGGTTGTTTATCACAATCGAACGCAACTTTCTCCCGAGCTTGAGTCTGCCGCCAATCACGCGAGCTATGTCAGCCTTGAAGATTGTTTGCGTTCGTCAGATCACCTGATCTTGACACTACCTTACTCGCCTGCATCACATCATTTAATCGGCCAAGCGCAGCTGGCCCTGATGAAACCGACCGCTACTCTGGTGAATATTGCGCGCGGCGGCATCGTCGATGATGCTGCGCTGATCACTGCGCTGAAAGCGGGAACGATTGCCGCTGCTGGTATGGATGTGTTTGAAAACGAGCCCGAATTTAACCCGGCATTTCTTACACTCTCCAATGTGGTGCTCACACCGCATATCGGCAGTGCATCAACATCGACCCGAATTGCGATGGCGTATTGCGCAGCTGACAATCTGATCGCCGCATTAACCGGCGAGCGCCCGCCCCATCTTCTGAACCCTGAGGTGCTGGATCATTAAGTATCGTTTTTTCAACATTCCAGAGACGGTACTCAATCGTGTTTGGGCTGCGGTTCGCCCCTCCAACCAACGGTTCAATACCTCGATTAGCTGATGCCTCGATGCAGTACCACTTCCAGTACAAACCGGCTACCGACATAAGCCAGCAATAGCGTCACAAAACCGGTAAGCGTAAAGGTCAGCGCGGTTCGGCCACGCCAGCCTCGCCAGTAACGACCCGCCAGCAAGACACCAAACAATAACCATGAAAATACGGTGAAAACCGTCTTGTGCTCCCAGCGAAATGGCTTGCCGAACAGTAGCTCGGAGAAGAACATGCCTGAGATGACCGTCAGGGTCAGCAGCACGAAGCCGAGCCCGATAATGCGAAACAGCAAGCGCTCCATGGTCAGGAGCGGTGGCAAGTCATCGATCGCAAGCAGCCACCAACGGCGACGCTCAGCCAGAGTTGGCAGTGCATGCAGCCGCGACTCCTGGATGGCCATCAGCACCACATGAAACGCCGCTACTGTCAGGCAGCCATAGGCGAGTGTTGACAGCACGATATGCCATGAAAACAAAGGCGGCTTGCCCGCAAAAGGAATATCCACGCCTGGGAAAACAATCGGCAGCACGATCGCCAGCGCCGCACTTGGTAACACCATGCGTCGCAAACCATCCACCGATAGATTGCGGTTCTCGACCCAGTAGGCGCCGACCGAAATCCATAGCGCGGCAGACAGCATCACGGCGAAACCTAGCCGCAGGTGATCGTCCACGACCACCGCCACGAACAACGACACGCCGTGCAGGCCCCAAGCCAGCAAGGTGCCAATGGTGATAGCGGACCGCTGCGCTGCCGGTAAAAGGGCGCAGATAATGTAGAGCAGCCCAGCGAGATGAATGAGCAAGAGTTGCATGACGCGAGTTTACACTGGGTTGGCATTGCTAACGACCCGGATTTGATACTTGCCGATCAACACGCGGCCTGCTGATTCTCCGCTGACTTGAGACTTTCTCGCTGAGTTAAACTGTCCGCTGACAGGGGGATTTATGTGGATAGAACTCGGGCTATTTATTGTAGTGATGCTATTTGCCATTCACCAAATTCGCGATGTCAGAAAAGAACAGCGCAAACGTGCAGAAAAAAAGGCACAGGAAAATGAAAGCCACTAGCGTGCAAGCGTTTGGCACACAGCTCGCTGGTGCGGCGTTGGCCGTACGTGTCATCAGTTTTTTTGGGGCTGTCCTCTTTTTAACTAAATAGACAGCTTCTGGATGATCAATAAGGGAGAGACAAAATAATGTTCGAGTATTTTCCGATTGACGCAAGGGATTTTGACGGCCCGGTACTGGTAACGGGTGCTGGCGGTTGTATCGGCAGTTGGACGGTAGCGTTGTTAGAGCATGCTGGCGTCGAAGTGCATGCATTTGATTTACGGGTAGACCAGCGCCGCCCCGGCCTGTTAATGGATGACGCCGCGCTGAATAATGTGGTTTGGCATGCGGGCGATATTGTCGATACCGAGCTCGTCAAATCAGTCGTAAAAAAAAGTGGCGCCCGCGCCATTATTCATTTGGCGGCGTTACAAGTCCCCTTCTGCCGCGCAGATCCGGTCGCCGGTGCGTTGGTTAATGTGGTGGGTACGGTGAATGTGTTTGAGGCGGCCAAAGCATGCGGTATTCAACGATTGACGTATGCAAGCTCGGTCGCGGCCTTTGGCGCACTCGAGGACGGTGGCGCCATGCCCACTTTGTACGGCGCCTACAAGTACTGTAACGAGCAAACCGCCAAGGTGTATTCGGAAGAAAATGGTTTGCACAGCGTGTGCATACGGCCGGGCGTGGTGTATGGCGTGGGACGTGACCAGGGCATGACGTCAAAGACCACGGTGGCCATATTGGCCGCTGCTGCGGGCCGACCGTATGCGGTTCCATTCAGCGGCGATGTCTCCTGGTTGTTTGCCGGCGAGGCTGCCAGCGCGTTTATCCGCAGTGTGGCCGCGCCTCGGACCGGAGCGCCGGTATTTAATTTGAACGGTGAATACACCAGTGTTGAAAACGGTATCGCGCTATTGCAAGCCTTGGCACCTGAGGCGCAGATCACGATCACGGGCGACCCGATCGCGTTTCCGATGCACCACGCTGATGACCCGCTGCGCGCATTCATCGGCGATTACGGCAAGATGCCGCTTGAGGCAGGTATTCGACATACCTTCGAGAGTTTTCAGCAGCTGATGAAAGCCGGGAAAATCGATGCCAGTCAGTGGATATAACTGGACATAGAGACGTCCGATCAAAAAATTAAATGATTCAATAACCCATGGCTATGCATGATCTCCCGAACATCGAATTCAATTGCTTTGAAACGATAAACAACGACGCTTTGTTTCCGTCAAAGCGCTCGACACATCCGCCTCGGATTCTGCTTTTATACGGCTCGTTACGCCAACGTTCGTTCAGTCGATTACTCGCTGAAGAAGCTGCAAGAATTCTTCAGGTCCTCGGTGCTGAAACAAAATTTTTCAATCCCAGTGGCCTGCCCTTGCCCGATGATGCGCCCGACACCCACGAAAAAGTCACCGAGCTGCGTGAGCTGTGTCATTGGGCCGAGGGGATGGTGTGGTCTTCACCCGAGCGCCATGGCGCCATGACGGGAATTATGAAAGCGCAAATCGATTGGGTACCGTTGGCACTCGGTGCCCTGCGACCGACTCAAGGCAAGACGCTTGCCGTGATGCAGGTCTGCGGTGGCTCGCAGTCATTCAATGCGGTGAATCAGATGCGCGTGTTGGGCCGTTGGATGCGAATGATCACCATACCGAACCAATCATCTGTGGCCAAGGCCTACGAAGAATTTGATGCAGCAGGCCGCATGAAACCCTCGCCCTATTACGATCGCGTGGTCGATGTGATGGAAGAATTAATTAAATTTACCCTGCTCACGCGCGATGTCTCACCTTATTTGGTGGATCGGTATAGTGAACGTAAAGAGTTACTTGAATCTAAGCGCGCAGGTTGAGAAAACCATGCATCAGAAAAAATCTTCGCTTCAAGCCAGACTGGCTTGCGCCTGTACCGCAAGATGACCTTGTGCGTTGGTTGCCCAGAGTGAGACGCTGTGACCATCAGGCGCCAAATTTCCATGCACGCTGAATGGCGCGATATCGAATACCGGCGATAGCGCCCTAAATGAAAATGTCGATAGCGCACGGTCGGGTAACTCGTGCCGCACTAACTCGGTCAGTAGCGTGGCGATCAATGGCCCATGCACAATCAGTCCCGGATAACCCTCGACCTCAGTAGCGTAGCGGCGATCATAATGAATCCGGTGGCCATTAAATGTCAGTGCAGAATACCTAAACAGCTGTACAGCATCCGGCACGATTTGTTTCGACCACTGCGCATCATCAGGCGCTACTTTCGCTGCTGGCGCCAGATCATTTGTGCCTGGTGCCTCGCGGTAAACAATATCGTGTTCTTCTCGTAGCACCACACTGCCCTCGACCGATACCTCATGCGCCACAGTGACAAACACCAGCGGGCCCGACTTGCCCTGTTTGATTTCGACTGATTTGATTTTGGATGTGCGTGTCGCTTGCTGCCCGATGATGAGCGGCGCTAAAAACGTCAATCGACCGCCTGCCCACAACCTGCGCGGCAAGGTCACTGGTGGTAGGAAACCACCGCGCTGCGCATGCCCATCCTGCCCGAGCATCGCCATCGGGAGCGATGACCAAAAATAAATCCAATGCCAAAGCGGTGGCAGGCTATCGCCATTTGCGGGTGACCATGCTAAATCCAGCGTCGCCGCCATCGCCGCAGCCTTGCCCGGGTCAATAACATCGGTAGCGGTTTCAGTTCGGCCAACCCAGGAGCGCAAATGCGCCTGATCTAACTGCGATTGAGACATGATAGTGGTCCTGGAACCTATATCATCAGGTCGATGCTACGACTGCAGCACGGCAGACCGCGCAAGCGGCATGGCGAGCGCTATGAACGCCGTCAGCGGCCTAATGAGATCGGTTCGTCTATTTTGAATTGGAATCGGGTTGATTTTAAAGGATCGATCAGTTCTATACTGCGGTTGAACCGAATTCATCGAATACTGCCATCGTGGATAAGTCTCTCGCTATCGCTGAAAGCTTCAATCTCCAGCAATTACCGGCCGGGTTTCATGAGGACCCCTACCCGATCTACCGCGCGCTACGCGAGCATGCGCCGATCAAGCTGATGCCGGATGGTAGTTATTTTTTGACTCGATACGATGATCTGATTGCGATTTATAAAAACCCCAAGGTATTCAGCTCGGATAAGCAGCGCGAGTTCAAACCCAAATATGGAGACTCTTTACTGTATGAGCACCACACCACGAGTTTGGTGTTCTCTGATCCGCCACTGCACACGCGAGTCAGAAAGCTGATTTCCGGCGCGCTCACGCCGCGTGCCATCGCCGGTATGGAGCCCAGCCTGATTCGGCTGGTCGACCAATTGCTCGATCAGCTGCAAGACGCATCACAACCCGATCTGATCGAACACTTTGCATCCGCCATACCGGTTGAAGTGATTGGCAACCTGCTGGATGTACCGATGCAAGATCGTGGGCCATTACGCGCATGGTCATTGGCGATACTCGGTGCGCTGGAACCCGCACTAAGTGCCGAGGCTATGGAAGCCGGTAACCTCGCGGTCAAAGAGTTTATTGACTATCTGACGGGACTCATTGCGCACCGACGTCAGCACCCCGGCAACCCGGATACCGACGTCCTGACCCGATTGATCGAAGGCGAGTCAGACGGCGAAAAGCTCTCGATGAAAGAGCTGCTGCATAACTGTATTTTTTTGCTGAATGCCGGGCACGAGACAACGACCAATTTGATTGGTAATGGCCTGATGGCTCTGTACGAATATCCGGATCAGCGTGAACGACTTTTACAAGCGCCTGAACTCATCAAGCCGTGCGTTGAAGAGGTACTGCGTTATGAAAGTTCAAATCAACTCGGCAACCGCATCACTACCGAGCCAACCCAACTCGACGACTTAACGCTGGCGCCACACAGCCGTATCACGCTGTGTATTGGCGCTGCCAACCGCGACCCATCACAATTCGAGCAGCCAGAACAATTTGATATCGCCAGGCAGCCCAATCGACATCTTGCGTTTGCCAGCGGTACGCATGCATGTGTGGGCATGAGCCTGGCGCGGCTGGAAGGCCAAATCGCGCTGGGTAGATTCATTGCGCGCTACCCGCGCTACCAAATTGAAAAACCCGTCAGAAGCCCGCGTGTACGATTCAGGGGCTTTACGCAGCTACCCGTCATGCTGCGCTAGCCATCTCTTTCTTACGTGAATCAGCGCTAGGCGTAAGCCGCTGCTCAAGCCTGATGGCTAGTGCACTTCGCTAGCTGTTTAACGTTTCGCCATCAGCTGCCGAAAATCGCTCTCGTAACTCATCAGCTTTTTGTGCGCACGGGTGCGCTGCTCGCTATTTGTCAGCTGGTGCAATCCAGCCAAATTGCTGCAAGCCTCTTTTTGTAAAGTTTGCTGCATGCTGGAGAATCGGACATCGCTCGGTCGCATTGATCGTTCAATCAGCGCTTGTATTTCTTCCTCAGCCGCCGCCTGCGATAGTTTTTGCGACTGGATTTTCTCCAGCGTCGCCAGGATGTTTTGTTGGCGGATCTGGCGTCGCTCCCAGCTCAGCTGCGGCTGCCACGATGAATTTCGAATAGCACGCAAGATAAAGTCTTTTTGCTCGCGAGTCAGTCGACCATAATAGCTCTCTGCACGCTCTTCCCAATCATCTGCACGGCGACGGGTACGCTTCTCCGCCGAGCCATCTAGCCATTTCTCGCGCCACTCGCGATCATCTTCTGCAAATTGACGCTTTAAATGCTGCAGCTGCGAAGACTCAAGCTGACGCGCCAACCCGGCCAGTGGTGGCACCGCTCGTTTAAGCAAAACATCGAGTTGCTCGGTTGCGGCATCAATGTTGTCGCACGTCTGATCCGGGCTCACGTCGCCCTGGCTCTGGCGGGCGACAACACTCACCAGTTCGCTGTATGCGGGTAGCTGAGTCTGGCGATGCCATGCATGAAAGTCCTGCAGCTCCTGCTTGAGCCAGCGCGTTTGTTGGCTGTTTAAATCAAGCTGACGATCAATCCACCAGCGAGCGACCAGATCGGCCTGATCATACCCAAGCTTGAGCATGCTGCAGCCACCCAGCATGATCACAGCCACCAAAAGAAAAATTTGGCGTAGATGAAATTTTATTGGGCGCTGTAACACTGGAATAGGTC
>CAZZMV010000026.1:3044-16000 GCA_964655425.1 uncultured Bifidobacterium sp. | reverse complement strand
GTTTGGCTCTCGACGGGGATCGAAGGGATTCGCTTGCAAGCGAATCCGCGGCCCGAGTGATGTGGGCTGGGACCGAAAGGCTCAACCGTCAGGGTCTGACGCCTGCTCGGCATCGTCATCGACCAACACGTCCGGGCGCGCGCCATACTTGAGCAATAACGGTACCGCTTCTTTAATTTCATAGTCGATTGCGATCATCATTGCGGTGCGACCGTTGTTGTCAGCCAGATCGGGATCGGCACCACCCTCAAGCAGGCTTTCCACCACCGCCATGTTGTTCATCTCGACGGCTTCGCCCAGAGGCAGTGAGCCAGTCACCGACGGCATTGCCAGCAACTCGGGCTTTAGGCGAACGATGTTTTCGACAGCCTCTTCATCTCCGTGTCCGATTCGGCTCGACAGTAACTCACGAAAAGAAGCTTCTGGAATAATCCTGCGCTCGGCATCTTTGATAAGTTTGACGCGCGAATGAAAGTACTCAATATCCTCAGCAGATCCTTGCAAGCTCGCCAGCGAGGACAAGTCGTTCATTGCACTCATGGATTTTGGTGCGTGCCACACCAGCGGCTCTTGCAAATCACCACCCATCAGTGTCATGCATTCGCTGCGATGAATGCCGCTGATGTAAAACAATTTGAATGGGTCTACCTCGCGGTTCTCTTGAGCACAAAGATCAACGTAGCGAACGGTAGCACTCAGTGAGCTCGCCATGTTGTCTACGGTCGTACTTTTCTTGCCAGAGTAAAGCAACAAATAACTCGATTGCCAAAGTGGGTGATCGCGATTGATTTGCGAACGAAGCACTCCCGCTTCGCAACCTACGAAATGAATCAACGGCTTGGGCGCGTTAGGTGCCAAGGACAGCACATGTTGCGTACTCAAGTGGTTCAAGAGGGCCTTTGCCGACAATAATTCATCGTGTGTTTCTGAAAAAGCTAACCAAAGCCCTGGCTCATCGACGCCATGGGTTTCGGGAGTCCAATTTTCACTATGCATGAAAATCATTAATTGCCGAGCCGTCGCCATGTGTCCGACCACACTGTTCAGTGCATCTCGTATATTCAGTTGATTCAGCAGTACTCGAGCGTGTTTCATGTGACAACCCGCCAGCAAACGCTTGATGTACTGCTCTGAATTTGGCTCGAGGTCATCACCGAACAGCGTGACGAATTCCGGTGTCTCGATGTAGTGAATTGGCTGTGTTTCGCGAACACGCGGCCGTGTCTCGGCAATGGGTTTCGTCATGGGAGCAAAGGCGGTTAGCGGGGCGGCAGTCAGATCTAGCCCGTGTGTGCCTTGGGGCCCTCCCAAGTTCGGCATATGGCGCAACATGAAGTAACTGGGGGTGTTCAGGGCGGCAAACCATTCGCCATCACTCTTCGTATCAGGTCTCGGTCGGGCGAGGGGTCTTCGTGCGTAGTGAAGCTGGGGCGTTGATCAGAAGGTCGATGCAGCATTCTCAGCTCGTTCCCCACAATTTCCGTGCTGTGCCGCTCAAAGCCATCTTTGCCTGTCCATTTTCGAGTTTGCAGATAGCCCTCGATGTAGACCAGCGCGCCTTTTTTTAGATGCTGCCCTGCGATTTCTGCCAGCCGTTTGTAAAGCACCACGCGGTGCCACTCGGTGGCATCGCGTCGTGCGCCGACCGATTTGTTTTTCCAGGTTTCGCTGGTCGCGATGGACAGGTGAGCGATTGGCTCGCCGTTTTGTGTTGTACGAAGTTCAGGGTTGTGTCCGAGGTGGCCAATTAGCATGGCCTTGTTCAGCGTGCCTGTCATGATGAGAGAAGAGCGGATGAGCTTGGCAATATCAAGGGGAGGTCCGACGCGCAATCAATCCACCAATCGCACTGATACCTGTCAGCCCTTTGATGGAAAAACTGCCAGCCAGCTCCGGCGGCATGCTGCCATTGGCGGGCCCGAAGAACCGCAGCCCGGCGTAACCCGCGGCATCGCCGTGCATGATCGCGCCGATCGCGGTGTTGGCGGGCGTTGCAAACGGCAGCACATTGGTGCTGCCCACTATAAGTTTCGCAGTGGGTTCGCGGCTTGCTGGTAGCACTTCGTCAATGCGCAAATTCAGCATTTGCAGCGTGGCTTGCCTGGCGCCGAAATCAATGCTTACTTCGATGTCAGCCGCAATCGGATACACCTCGGTCAGCCCATCCGGGCTGTACCAGCCACGGGCGTAACCACGGTAGGTGGCGGTGCCGGTGGTCGGCAGCGTGCTGACATCGGTCAACTGACCAAATGCGATTGCACCGCGTCGCTCTTTGTTGTGCTCGGTGCCACCCCCCCACTCCTGAATATTGATGGTGTCTTTGGTGACCCAGCCGGCGACATGCGCGTAACGGTAGTTCCAATTCCAGAGATCGCGATAGCCTTTGAATCCGGCAAACGGCACCTGATCTGGGGCCTGAGTCGCACCATCTTCGTGTAATCGGGTCGCGTTGATTTGGTCTGGTTTCAGGCCGCCGCTGCGCCAATTACCGGTTGCAAAACGCAAGCCATTGTTGGCTGCCGCGACGCAACTTGCTTCGCCGGTGTCACAACTTGGTACGGGACGCTCGAAGTAGTGGTTGTTGGCATAGTGGTCTTGCGTACCGCTGAAGGTCGACGCATTGTTATCCCAAAAAACGTCACCCTGAGGTGGCAAAGCAATCAGGGTCGACATGCCTTGTTCACCGAGTTGCACCCGGCCTCGTTTCAAACCAAAGTTTTCGATGATGCGTGGCCGCTCGTTTTTGCCATCCCAAAAAAGTTTGAGTTGAGACAGCAGCAAGTCAACCGCGCTGATGTTGGTATCGGCATCATGCAAGACACGAATTTCCGCGAAGCCTACACTTAACGGCAGCAATCCAAATGCCTCGGCCGTGTTGGTGTTCGTCGGCAGTAAATCACTGCTTGAGTACCCGATGGTTTGCAAACCGTTTTTGCTGAGCTGTATGGTGCCGACTGACACACCCAGCGCATTGCCACTGCACGCTGACACACCCGCCGGGCAATTGTTCGATCCATTGCTGCCGTTACTGCCATTAGCCGACAGTGCGGATAATGCTGAACTCGTTAGCAGGCCGCCGCCGTTACCGCTTGCGTTGCTTGCGCTGCTGACACCGCTGCCATCACTGCAGGCCGCGAGTGCGCAGAGTAGCGCCGTGATCACACCCATCCGCAACTTCAACCATGCCATTGCTACCCCCATCAGTCGTCTGAAAAATGCGCGTGACGGTGTTTGGCCGCACGGCAGCGACGAACTTAGGGCAAGCCCCAAATAGCTTGTTGAGCACTGACAACCGAACAAGATCAAGGGTGCAGAGATATCGATTGAACTTATGCTGTAGCAAACTAGCCAAGCGCATCGGCTTGCCGAGAGCGATCACACAGCGCCCGTTATAATTTGCGTTTCTCACGCGACACCGCTCTGGCCAAGCGCACCCTTCATGCAGCAGCAACAAAAAGATCAAGTCACTCAGCTATTTGCCGAGTCAGTCGCACCACTCATCGCAGGTTCGGATTTGGTCATGCCGCCCATCACGCTGGAGCGACCGCGCGATGCAGCGCATGGCGATTTGGCTTGCAACATTGCGATGCAATTGGCCAAACCACTCAAGCGCAACCCGCGTGAGCTGGCGCAGGCTATTGTGGATGCGGTGCTGGCTAACCCCGCGCGTATCGGTCTGATTGATGCGATTGATATTGCCGGCCCGGGATTCATCAATCTGCATGTGGCGCTGGCAACCAAGCACGCAGTGATCAGGCGAATCTTTGCGGATGCCCAGTGCTATGGACGCACAAACCTGGCCGCCAACCACAAGGTATTGGTTGAATTTGTTTCCGCCAATCCGACGGGTCCATTGCACGTTGGCCATGGTCGACAAGGCGCCCTGGGTGATGCGATTTGCGCTTTATTCGAGGCGCAGGGTTACACCGTACAGCGCGAGTTCTATTACAACGACGCTGGCGTTCAAATCGCGACGCTTGCAAGCTCGGTGCAGGCACGCGCCAAAGGTAGCAAACCGGGCGACAGTGATTGGCCCGAGTCCGCGTACAACGGCGACTACATCGCAGACATTGCAGCGGATTTCCTTGCCCGAAAAACGGTTGCCGCTGCAGATGGGGAGCCAGTCACGGCAAACGGTGATGTCAACGATATTGAATCGATACGGCGTTTCGCCGTTGCATATCTCCGGCACGAACAAGATCTGGATTTGCAGGCCTTTGGTGTGCGCTTCGATCATTACTACCTTGAATCTTCGCTGTATACCGATGGCAAAGTCGAGGCTGCAGTCGCTGCCATCAAGGCTGCTGGCAAAACGTATGAGCAAGATGGCGCGCTATGGTTAAGAAGCACCGAGTATGGTGACGACAAAGACCGCGTGATGAAAAAATCCGACGGCACGTACACTTACTTTGTGCCGGACGTGGCGTATCACATCAGTAAATGGCAACGTGGCTTTCACAAGGTCATCAATATTCAGGGCAGTGATCATCACGGCACTATTGCGCGAGTGCGTGCAGGTTTGCAGGCAGTGGGTGTCGGCATTCCGTTGGGCTACCCTGACTATGTGTTGCACAAAATGGTCACCGTCATGCGCAATGGCGAGGAAGTTAAAATTTCCAAGCGCGCTGGTTCTTATGTGACGCTGCGTGATCTGATCGAGTGGTCTGCAGGCGATGCACATGATGCAAATGGTCAGCGTGATCTCACACGTGGGCGTGATGCAGTGCGTTTTTTCCTCATCTCACGCAAAGCCGATACTGAGTTTGTGTTCGATGTCGATCTGGCCTTGGCCCAGTCGGATGAGAACCCGGTGTACTACGTGCAGTACGCGCATGCCCGAATCTGTTCCGTACTATCGCAGTGGGGCGGTGACGAGGCTATGCTGATATCGGTTGATTTGTCTGCGCTGACATCGCCGCGTGAGGCGAGCTTGTTGGCCACGCTGGCGGATTTTCCTGAGGTGCTGAAAAAAGCGGCAGATGAACTCGGCCCGCATCAGATAGCGTTTTACCTGCGTGAGTTAGCGGGCGAACTACACAGTTACTACAACGCCGAACGCGTGCTGGTCGACGATAGCGTACTCAAACATGCGCGATTAGCGCTGTTACTCGCCACGCGGCAGGTACTGGCGAACGGGCTGGCACTGCTCGGCGTCTCTGCACCGGCCAGGATGTAGAAATGGATTGTTTCAAGCGACGTCAGCTTAATCTGCATCAGCAGCGTGGCGGCACGACTGCCGGCCTGATCATCGGTTTGATTATTGGCCTGTTGATTGCGGTGGGTATCGCAATGATGATCATGAAGACGCCGCTACCATTCATCGACAAGATCGGCAAACCGTCTCAATCGGCGGGGGACTTGGGTGACCCAAACAAATCTTTGCAGGGCAGTGCGCGCGATTCGCGCGAGCCGGCGTCGGCCGCTGAGGTACAAACCCCCGCACCACCGCCAACCGTGGTCGAACCGAAGCGCCCGGCAACCACTGCATCGACCTCGCGTTCGACAGACAAGCCGGCGGCTACGCCTGCACCATCTACAAGTAGCACGTCTCCAGCGACCGAAGGCTTCACCTATTATTTGCAGGCAGGCGCATTTCGCGAGCGACAGGACGCCGAGGCAACCAAAGCGCGTTTGGCGCTGATGGGCGTTGCCGCCTCCATTGCCGAACGCAAATCGGAGCTTGGTACGCTTTACCGTGTTCGGGTCGGCCCGTTTGATGATGTCGACGGTATGAATCGCACACGTGTTCGTTTATCTGATAATGGTGTCGACGCCGCGGTAGTGCGTGTTCCAAAATAATTCACGATAGAGGGTAGCTCAATGCGACTGTTAAAACGTTTGCTAGTTATTGCCAGCATGGGTTTGGTTTCTGTTGGCGCATGTGCTGCGCCAAACGCGCCAGTTGAAGGCGTTGAATACCAGCGCTTATCTCAGCCGCAACCGACTGATACTGGCAAGAAGGTCGAAGTGCTTGAGTTCTTCTGGTACAACTGCCCGCACTGCCATGCCTTCGAACCCCATTTGGCGGAATGGGCAAAAAAGCATGGTGACCGCATTGTGCTCAAGCGTATTCCAGTCGGGTTCAGGGAATCATTCGCGCCGCAGCAGAAGCTTTACTTTGCATTGGAAGCCATGAATCGGCTCGATTTGCATAAAGTAGTGTTCGATGCAATTCACCAGCGTCGCATGAAGCTGAATACTGAGCCAGAGATCATGGCTTTCATGGAAACGCAAAGTATCGATCAGAAAAAATTTACTGAAACATTTCAATCATTCAGCGTGCAAAGCAAAGTCTCGCGCGTACGTCAGTTGCAGGAAGCATTTCGAATTGATGGCGTTCCCACTGTTGCGATTGATGGCCAGTACCTGACTTCGCCATCCATCGTTGGGCAGAGTATGCGCGGCGCGCCGGAAGAAGTGCTCAACAGCGCCACGCTGACCGTGATGGATGCGCTGATCGCCAAGAAAAAATAATCGTCAATCTGAAACAAGCGCCGTGCGGCTTTACGCCGGGCGCTTGAGCGGCCCGATCGGCCCCTGGCTGATACGGTCGCTGGCTGATGCGGTCCCTGCTACCCGCAGATCGGTACGGCTGAGTGCTTCGCCTTGCCGGTTTCGGCTAGCGCTTCTTGTATCCGCGCACCAAGGCCCGCAACATATCGAGGCCGAGATGTCGGTGATACTCATCCAACTGGTTCAGCAGTGCGGTGGCCTTTTGATTCGTCATACTGACCTCGGCGCCACCATTTTTTCGGGTGTCGCCATTGCCAAAGCGTAGCCAGTCGGCCGGCACATCAAGCCAAATCGCAAGTGCGCGCAGCTTTTCTTGAGTCGGGATGGATTCGCCTTGCAACCACTTGCGCGCAGCATGCACGGTGACGGGATGGCCCTTGAAGCGCTCATTGAACTCGCGCGCCAATTGGGTCGGGCTTTGCGGAGAATACTCGGCGTTACGCAGCGCTTGTTGCAGCCTCTCGCTGAAGGCCAAGCGTTCTTCTGTTGAATTCATGGGGAGAAACTATTCCACGCGACGGTGTAATAGTCAGTTTTTATGTCGACGACAGTCTGTAGAAAAACAAACGCGCCGAAAATAAAAAAAATGGGTGAGTTAGCGCTTGGCCATGCGTCGGACGATATGTTGCGGCGCAAATCAATACCCTGGTTTCACCGGATAACACTGGGTGTTTAGCGCCGGTGGATGGCAAAGTTGGAAGAGGACTGCTCGCAGCACGCCGGCCATCCTGTAAAGGTTGCCAACAACGCAAGGCCGGACAACGCTGTAAACAGCCAATACTCGACAAAAATAACCGCGAGTCAGGTTTGTCGCACAAAGCGTATGACGCCATCCTCATCGTGCGTGCGTCGTAACTCGCCCGCAAACCACAATCGATGCAAGTGCGCCAAGGCTTCGCCCATGGCAAATGTGAGTTGGTGCATATCGAGATCGCGCTTGAACATCAACGGCACGATATCGGCAGCCGAGCGCGGTGTTGCACAGGCAGCGCGCACCTCATCCAGCCGCGCCGCGTGGTGATCTTGAAGCTGCCGAACGCGCTGATGAATACCGCGAAACGGCTTGCCATGCGAAGGCAGCGCCAGTGTCTGCGGCGGTAAAGAGAGAAATTGCGCTACCGACTCAAGAAACTGGCCTACCGCATCGGCTTCAGGTTCGATCGCGAACACCGAGGTGTTGGTGGAGATTTTCGGCAGCAGCATGTCGCCCGAGATCAACACACCCAGTGATTCGCAGTACAGCGCGGCGTGCTCCGGCGAGTGTCCGGTGCCAATCATGATGCGCCAACTGTTTTTGCCCACTTGCAGCGGTATGCGCGGATCGAGCCGAATGAATTGCGCCGGCACGCTTGGTACCAGCGTCGGGTAGTAGGCTTTGCGCCCCTCGAGTTGTGCCAGCTTTTCCTGGTCACGCAGCCCGTGGCGACGGAAATGCGGAATAGTGGCGGGGCCGTCGGCACCCGGCAGGCCGGCCGACATCATGCGCGCGAAGCCGTACTCGCCCACCGTGATCCATAGCGATACCTGCCAACGCTCGCACAACCAATCCGCCAGGCCCACATGATCCGGGTGGCAGTGCGTCACGATCACGCGGGTAATCGGGCGGCCATCCAGCGCCTGTGTGAACACCTGCTCCCAGGCAGCCCGGGTCGCGTCATTAGCAATTCCGCAATCCACCACCGCCCAGCCATCGCCATCGTCCAGCAACCACAGGTTGATGTGATTCAGCGCGAACGGCAGCCCCATGCGGATCCAGCGCACGCCGGGCGCAATTTCAAGCGCGGCACCGGTGGCAGGCAGGGTGTCGCCAAATGGGTAGTCAAGCTCGGATTCAAGAGGGTTCATGGCGATGCTTTCGGGTGCGGCGTGACAGGGTTTGCAAAGCCCGCTGGCGCGCCTACAATAGCCGGCAATTGACGTTTACGTAAACGTCCATTCTACCCCTGCAGCGCGTCGGATCCGGCGCGTGCATTGCACTCCAAACTCATGGCCACCTACACCATCACCGAATTGGCGCGCGAATTCGACATCACGCCGCGCACCATCCGTTTTTACGAGGACCAGGGCTTGATCAGCCCGAAGCGCGAGGGCAGTGGTGGTCGGGTACGAGTCTACGGCGCGCGTGATCGGATTCGGTTGAAGCTCACGCTGCGTGGCAAACGTCTTGGCCTGACGCTATCCGAGATCAAGGATCTGGTCGACATGTATGACTCGCCCAAAGACTCTGCTGCGCAGCTCAAACGCTTTTTGCTGGTATTGGCGCGTCACCGCGAGATGCTTGAGCAGCAGCGCGAAGATCTGGAAGTCACCCTGTCTGAAATAGCGATGCACGAGGCGCAGTGCCAGCGTCTGCTGGACGAGGGCCTGCCCAAACGCAAGAGCGCGGGCGTGCGGCGCGTCGCTTGAATCAACACAATCGTCGAGGAGATTTTCATGCTTAACCTGCCCGGCCTCACCTTCGATCATGGGGACGATATCGCTGCGCTACGCGACGCTGTACAGCAATTTGCTGCTGCCGAAATTGCACCACGCGCAGAACAGATCGATCGCAGCGATCAATTCCCGATGGACTTATGGCGCAAGATGGGTGACCTCGGGCTGCTCGGCATCACTGCCGACGAGGCTTATGGCGGCAGTGGGATGGGCTATCTCGCGCATATCATCGCCATGGAAGAAATATCGCGCGCTTCCGCCTCGGTGGGGCTTTCATACGGCGCGCACTCCAATCTGTGCGTCAACCAAATCCGCCGTAATGGCAGCGACGCGCAAAAAGAAAAATATTTACCCAAGCTAATCTCGGGTGAGCATATCGGCGCCCTCGCCATGTCGGAGCCCAACGCCGGTTCGGATGTCGTCAGCATGCGTTTGCGTGCAGATTTCAAAGGGGATCGTTGGATACTGAACGGCAGCAAGATGTGGATCACCAATGGCCCCGATGCCGATGTGCTGGTGGTGTACGCAAAAAATGATATCGACGCTGGGCCACGCGGCATGACCGCATTTCTGATCGAAAAACACTTCAAAGGATTTTCAGTCGCGCAAAAGCTCGACAAACTTGGCATGCGTGGCTCGCACACCGGTGAGTTGGTGTTTCAGGATTGCGAGGTACCCGCTGAAAATGTGCTCGGCGGTTTGGGCCGTGGTGTGAATGTATTAATGTCCGGCCTCGACTACGAGCGTGCCGTGTTATCCGGTGGGCCGCTCGGTGTGATGCAGGCGTGCATGGATGTGGTGGTGCCGTATGTGCATGACCGTAAGCAGTTCGGTCAACCGATTGGCGAGTTTCAACTCATGCAAGGCAAGCTGGCCGATATGTACTCGACCATGATGGCGTGCAAAGCCTATGTGTATGCAGTGGGCCAGGCATGTGATCGCGCCGATACGCCAGAGCAAGTGCGGGCCTTGCGCAAAGATGCTGCCGGCGCAATTTTGTATTCGGCGGAAAAAGCGACCTGGATGGCAGGTGAAGCGATTCAAGCCTTGGGCGGCAATGGCTATATCAATGACTACCCGACCGGCCGACTATGGCGTGATGCAAAGCTGTATGAAATTGGTGCCGGTACCAGTGAAATTCGGCGCATGCTGATCGGTCGCGAATTGTTCGCCGAAACTGCCTGAAAGGATTGCGCCCACCATGCAGCACTTTCCCAAGTTGTTGTCATCGCAAATCGCGTTCGATATTGCGCGCGTGATTATGGATGGCTTTGACAAGCACTATCGTTTGTTCCGCGAAGCCAGCCAGGCGGCGCGGCGACACTTCGAACAATTGACATGGAAAACAGCGCAAGCCGAGGCGCGCGAGCGTATTGCTTTTTATGACCGCCGGGTGCAAGAGTGTGTGCAGCTACTTGAAGATGAGTACGCACAAGACGAGCTCACCGATACCGTTTGGCGTGAAGTCAAGCTGCACTACATCGGTATGTTGACCGAGCATCGCCAGCCAGAACTTGCGGAGACATTTTTCAACTCGGTTTGCTGCAGCATTTTGCACCGTACCTATTTCAACAACGACTTTATTTTTGTCTGGCCCACCATCTCGACTGAATACATCGAGCCACGCGAGAGTACGCCAGCCTATCGTGTTTACTATCCAGCCAAAGACGGCATGCGCGAAGCCCTCCGGCGCATGGTCACGAATTTTCAGTTTGCAGGTGAATTTGCCGATCTAGAGCATGACCTGACCTTGGTTGAGGCGCGATTAAATGCATTGCCTGGTAACGAGAAGCAGGAAGCCAACTATCAGTTGCAGATGCTGTCTTCACCTTTCCTGCGCAATAAGGGTGCGTACTTGGTGGGCAAACTGGTCAACGGTAGCCAGAGTCACGGCTTTGTGATTCCGGTGTTGCACAACCGCTCAGGCGCATTGTTCATTGATGCCTTACTGACTGATCCGAGCCAGATTACCTTGCTGTTCTCGTTCACGCGTGCCTACTTCATGGTGGACATGGAAGTGCCATCCGCCTACGTGAACTTCTTGCATGGAATCATGCCTAGCAAACCACGCAGTGAGATCTACACGATTCTCGGTTTGCAAAAACAAGGCAAGGCAGCGTTCTACCGCGACTTCTTGCATCATCTCGCGCATTCATCCGACAACTTCGCGATTGCCCCGGGTATTCGCGGTTTGGTCATGGTGGTGTTTGCCTTGCCGTCTTTTCCTTACGTGTTCAAAGTCATCAAAGATCATTTCCCGGCACCGAAGGAAACCACGCGTGAACTCGTCAAAGAAAAATATTTGCTGGTGAAATACCATGATCGCGTCGGCCGAATGGCCGATACGCTCGAGTATTCGAATGTTGCGTTTCCGCGCGCGCGCTTTCCGGATGAGTTGCTGGATGAGCTAAAAGAAGTCGCGCCTTCGCTGATCGAAGAAGAAAACGACCAAGTCATCGTGCGACATTTATATATCGAGCGTCGCATGACGCCCTTGAATATCTGGCTGACTGAAGCGGAAGCAGCGGGTGACGAAGTCAAGATGGAGCATGGTGTGCGCGAATACGGTAATGCCATCAAGGATCTGGTGGCGGCGAATATTTTTCCGGGCGACATGCTGTACAAAAATTTTGGCGTCACCCGGCAGGGCCGAGTGGTGTTCTATGACTACGATGAAATCGAATACATCACCGACTGTAACTTCCGCGATATACCACCGCCGCGTAATGAAGAAGACGAAATGGCGAGCGAGCCGTGGTATTCGGTCGCAAAGAATGATGTATTCCCGGAGCAGTTTGGTGTTTTCTTGCTCGGTAATCCCAAGGTGCGCAAGTATTTCATGCAGCACCATGCAGATTTGCTGACGGCTGAATACTGGCGCCAAAAGAAAACCCGTATTCTCGATGGTCAAGTCGAGGATGTATTCCCCTACCCGCAAGAGATTCGTTTCATTCATCATCAAGGTGTGACTGCCTCAGCCGTTCAGGCGGCTTGAACCCAGGAGATAAAGATGCAAGATCCGATTGTGATTGTTGGTGCTGCGCGCACGCCCATGGGCGCTTTTCAGGGCGACTTCGCGACGTTGGCCGCCGCTGATTTGGGCGCGGTTGCAATTCGTGCGGCGCTTGAGCGCGCCGGCGTGGCGGCAGATGTGGTGGACGAAGTGATCTTTGGTAATTGCCTGATGGCGGGGCAAGGTCAGGCGCCGGCAAGACAAGCTGCAATTAAAGCGGGGGTGCCGGTGTCGGCGGGCGCGGTGACGCTATCAAAGATGTGTGGCTCGGCGATGCAGGCCACTATTTATGGTTTTGATTCTCTGGTAGCGGGTACCAACAGCGTGGTCGTGGCTGGCGGCATGGAGTCCATGACCAACGCGCCGTATTTAATTCCCAAGGCGCGCGGTGGTTATCGCATCGGGCACGCCACCATCTATGACCACATGATGCTCGATGGCTTGGAAGATGCCTACGAGCGCGGCCGTTCCATGGGCACCTATGCCGAAGACTGTGCAGCGAAGTATCAGTTCACTCGCGAGCAACAAGACAATTACGCCATCGCCTCGGTCAAACGCGCACAAGCCGCCAGCGGCAGCGGCGCTTTCGATTGGGAGATTGCGCCAGTCACCGTGTCTGGCAAGGGCGGTGATGTGGTGATCACTAAAGATGAAGGTCCGCTGAAAGCCAAGCCCGAAAAAATCAGCGCACTCAAGCCCGCTTTCAAAAAAGATGGCACCATCACTGCAGCGTCGTCGTCGTCGATTAATGATGGCGCAGCAGCACTGGTGCTGATGCGAGAATCTACTGCCAAAGCCATGTCGGTCACGCCGATTGCACGCATCGTCGCGCACAGCCGTCACTCGCAAGCCCCGAACTGGTTTACTACTGCGCCGGTCGGCTCAATACAAAAAATTTACGATAAAACCGGCTGGACAACCAGCAGCGTTGATTTGTTCGAGGTGAATGAGGCCTTTGCAGCGGTTGCCATGGCGGCCATGCATGATCACGGCATCG
>CAZZMV010000026.1:0-2944 GCA_964655425.1 uncultured Bifidobacterium sp. | reverse complement strand
GTGAATGAGGCCTTTGCAGCGGTTGCCATGGCGGCCATGCATGATCACGGCATCGCGCACGAGAAAATTAATATTCATGGCGGTGCTTGCGCGCTTGGCCATCCAATTGGTGCTTCGGGCGCCCGAATTATTGTGACCTTGCTGGGTGCTTTGAAAAAAACTGGTGGCAAGCGTGGTGTCGCATCGCTGTGCATCGGGGGTGGCGAGGCCACTGCGGTTGCTATCGAGATGGTGTAAGCCAACATAATCACGCTACGACGGCAACGACATGGTTCTGTCCGAACAGCATCAAATGATTCGTGATGCGTTGCGCGAATTCTCGCAGCAGCAATTGCTACCGCATGCCGCAGCATGGGATCGTGAGCGCCAATTTCCCCGCGAAGCACTCAAGCAATTGGCGCGGCTTGGCGCTTTTGGTGTGGCGGTACCCGAATCTTATGGCGGCGCAGGTTTGGATTATTTGGCGCTGGCGATAGTGATCGAAGAAATTGCGGCAGGTGATGGTGGTACGTCGACGATTATCTCGGTCAACAACTGTCCGGTGTGCAGTATCGGCCTGAGCTACGCAAATGATGCACAAAAAGCGCAGTGGTTAAGACCGCTCGCCAGCGGCGACATGCTGGGCGCGTTTGCGCTGACCGAGCCGCATGCAGGCAGTGATGCCTCGGCTTTACGAACCATGGCGCGACGCGATGGTGACCATTATGTGCTGAATGGCGTCAAGCAATTCATCACCAGCGGCAAAAATGCAGATGTTTGCATTGTGATGGCGGTCACCGACAAGGACGCGGGCAAGCGCGGTATCAGCGCGTTTTGGGTACCCACGGATACGCCGGGCTATGTGGTGGCGCGTGTTGAAGAAAAGCTAGGCCAACACTCTTCCGACACGGCGCAAATCGTTCTTGAAGATTGCCGTATACCGGTTGCTTACCGTATTGGTGACGAGGGTATGGGTTACAAGATAGCCTTGTCCGGTTTGGAGGGTGGCCGTATTGGCATTGCAGCACAAGCGATCGGTATGGCGCGTGCTGCGTTCGATGCCGCGCTCAACTACGCCAAAGATCGCGAGAGTTTCGACAAACCCTTGTTCGAGCATCAGGCAGTTCAGTTCAAACTGGCCGAGATGGCCACACAAATCGACGCTGCACGTCAACTTGTGTGGCATGCCGCCAGTATGAAAGATGCCGGATTGCCCTGTTTGAAAGAAGCCGCCATGGCCAAGTTGTTTGCCAGTGAGATGGCAGAAAAAGTATGTAGCGACGCGCTGCAGATTCATGGTGGTTACGGCTATTTATCTGACTTCCCGGTTGAGCGTATTTATCGCGATGTGCGGGTCTGCCAGATTTATGAAGGCACCAGTGACATACAAAAAATCTTGATTGCGCGTGCGCTGGCCTAATGAATCAAAACCACACGCCCTGTCCTTGTGGCGGCAAGCAAGTTCATAGCTGCTGCGGGCCTTATCTGGCCGGCACGGCTGTAGCAGATACACCCGAGAAGCTGATGCGCTCGCGATACAGCGCGTATGTGACTGGGGCCGAAGATTATTTGAAAGCGACGTGGCATCCATCCACTCGTCCGCAAGAAAATGTGACTGACGCCAGCATGAAGTGGCTCGGACTGGAGGTGCGAGCAGTGACACAAGACGACAACAAGGCAACGGTCAGTTTTGTCGCCCGCTGTCGCATTGCTGGTAAGGGACACAGGCTGGAGGAGACCAGTCGCTTCGTGCGCGAAGATGGCCTGTGGTTTTATGTCGATGGCGAATTCCAAAAACCATCCCAAGAGAAATCGTAAACGGAGACAACCCAGATGCCGGTGATTGAATCCAAGCTCAATCCGCGTTCGCCGGAGTTTGCTGCCAATACCGCCGCGATGCAGGCGCTGGTTGAAGATTTGCGTGCGCATTGCGAGCGTATTGCGCTGGGCGGTGGCGAACAAGCACGTGCCAAGCATGTCGCGCGTGGCAAGCTGCTGCCGCGTGAGCGGGTCAATCAGCTACTCGACCCCGGATCACCGTTTCTCGAATTTTCGCAACTTGCTGCATTCGAGATGTACGACAACGCGGCGCCCTCCGCGGGTGTGATCGCCGGAATCGGTCGCATCAAAGGCCAGGAGTGCGTGATTGTCTGTAATGACGCTACCGTGAAGGGCGGCACGTACTACCCGATGTCGGTCAAGAAGCATTTGCGTGCACAGGAAATCGCTCAGCAAAACAATCTGCCGTGTATTTATCTGGTGGATTCGGGTGGGGCGAACTTGCCGAATCAGGATGATGTGTTTGCCGATCGTGATCATTTCGGCCGGATTTTTTTCAATCAGGCCAACATGTCGGCACAAGGCATCCCGCAAATTGCGGTCGTAATGGGATCGTGCACTGCGGGCGGAGCCTACGTGCCGGCCATGAGTGATGAATCTATCATCGTCAAAAATCAGGGCACAATTTTTCTGGGTGGTCCGCCGTTGGTGAAAGCAGCCACCGGCGAAGAAGTGAGCGCTGAAGATCTCGGCGGTGGTGATGTCCACACGCGTTTATCGGGCGTGGTCGATCATCTCGCGCAAGACGATACGCACGCACTGGCAATTGCTCGCACTATCGTCGGCAACCTGAATCGCAGCAAGCCACAGTCGCTCGCGTTACGCGAACCAATCGCACCCAAATATGACGCTGACGAGTTGTATGGCGTGATTCCCACGGATACGCGCAAGCCTTTTGATGTACGCGAGGTGATCGCACGTCTGGTCGACGCCAGCGAATTTGATGAATTCAAGGCCCGCTTTGGCAGCACCTTGGTGTGCGGTTTTGCGCATTTACACGGTATGCCGATCGGTATCGTTGCCAATAACGGCATTTTGTTTTCTGAATCAGCACAGAAGGGCGCGCACTTTATCGAGCTGTGCTGCCAGCGAAAAATTCCGCTGGTGTTTTTGCAGAACATTACCG